>JBIQKN010000072.1:2481-13549 GCA_044506565.1 Sphingomonadales bacterium
CCACCGATCGGATCGCGTAGGATCGCCCGATGCGCGTCGACCTGTTCGATTTCGAACTCCCCCCGGAACGCATAGCCTTGCGCCCGGCCCGGCCGCGCGATGCTGCCCGGATGCTCGTCGTTCCCGGCGAGGGGCCGTTCGAGGACCGCACGGTACGCGACTTGCCGCGCCTGCTACGCGCAGGCGACGTGCTGGTGTTCAACGACACCCGCGTGATCCCCGCGCAACTCGAAGGCCGCCGGGGCGAGGCCCGCATCGGCGCGACGCTGCACAAGCGGCTCGGTCTCAGGCGCTGGCAGGCGTTCGTGCGCAACGCGAAACGCCTGCGCGAGGGCGACACGGTGGAATTCCCCGCCGGTGTCACCGCCACCGCCGAAGCCCGCCATCCCGACGGCAGCTGGACGCTCGCCTTCGCCGGCGAGGACCCGGTCGAGGTCCTGCTCGAGCGCGCGGGCCGGATGCCGCTGCCGCCCTACATCGCCGGCAAGCGCCCGGCCGACGAGGCCGACCGCGAGGACTACCAGACGATCTTCGCGCGCGAGGACGGCGCCGTCGCCGCGCCGACCGCAGCGCTGCACTTCACGCCCGAGTTGCTCGCCGCGCTCGACGAGGCCGGGATCGGCCGCGAGACCCTGACGCTGCACGTCGGCGCGGGCACCTTCCTGCCGGTCAAGGCCGACGACACCGACGATCACGCGATGCACGCCGAGTGGGGCCGGATCGACGCCGCCACCGCCGAACGGCTCAACGCGGCTCGGGCGCGGGGAGGGCGGCTGATCCCCGTCGGCACCACCAGCCTGCGCCTGCTCGAAAGCGCCGCCGGCGAGGACGGCGAAATCCGCCGCTTCGAGGGCGACACCGCGATCTTCATCACCCCGGGCTACCGCTTCCGCGCGGTCGACGGACTGGTGACCAACTTCCACCTGCCGAAATCGACCCTGTTCATGCTGGTCTCGGCGTTGATGGGCCTCGAGCGGATGCAGGCGGCCTATGCGCACGCGATCGCCGAGGAATACCGCTTCTACAGCTACGGCGACGCCTCGCTGCTGCTGCCTTAGGCACGCACACACCTCATCGCGCCCAACACCGCCCCTCGATCGTCATCCCGAACTTGTTTCGGGACCCATCTGGCCGCCGGGCCCGGACCTATCGGAGGAGCGGCGCGCTGGCGGTGGGCGGCGGAGCCACAGCGGGCGCAGGTGGTCGCCTCGACCGAGAGATCCGCGCGGGAGGCGGGATGGGTCCCGAAACAAGTTCGGGATGACGGGAGGGTAAGCAAACCGCCAGGGGCCGGACCCGACAACCTTGCAATCCGTTCATCTCCCGCCATCTTGCGCCACGGTGACCGATCCGATTCTCGACATCCGCAACCTGTCAAAGACCTACAAGGGCGGCACCACGGCGCTCGCGGGCGTCGACCTGTCGATCCGAAAGGGCGAGATCTTCGCGCTGCTCGGCCCCAACGGCGCCGGCAAGACCACGCTGATCGGCGCGGTGTGCGGGCTGCTCAAGCCGAGCGGCGGGACGATCGAGGCGTTCGGGCTCGACGTCGAACGTCACTGGCGCCAGGTGCGGCGGCGCATCGGGCTCGTCCCGCAGGAACTCGCGTTCGACATGTTCGCGCGGGTCGAGCACTCGGTGAACTATTCCCGCGGCATGTTCGGCTGTCCGCCCAATCCGGCACGGATCGAGGAAGTGCTCCGCTCGCTGAGCCTGTGGGACAAGCGCGACGCCAAGATCATGGAGCTGTCCGGCGGGATGAAGCGCCGGGTGATGATCGCCAAGGCGCTGAGCCACGATCCCGAGCTGCTGTTCCTCGACGAGCCCACCGCCGGCGTCGACGTCGAGCTGCGCCGCGACATGTGGAAGCAGATCGGCGCGCTGCGCGACAAGGGCACGACGATCATCCTGACCACGCATTACATCGAGGAAGCGCAGGAGATGGCCGACCGCGTCGGCGTGATCAACAAGGGCCGCCTGCTGCTGGTCGACGACAAGGCGACGATCATGGCGAAGCTCGGCAGCACCGAGGCGCGGATCGCGCTGGCGCAACCGCTCGCGGAGCTGCCGCCGGCGCTCGCCGGTTATCCGGTTTCGCTCGAGGATGACGGGCGCCGGCTGGTCTACCGCGGGGGCGATGGCAGCGGGAAGGGCAAGCGAGAGGCGGCCGAGCTCATCAAGACGCTGGTTCGCGAGGGCATCGCCTTCGAGGAGATCGACACCCGCGAATCCAGCCTCGAGGACATCTTCGTCGACCTGGTAGAGCGCGGCGAGGTGCCGGCATGAGCGCGCTGAACTTTCGCGGCGCCATCGCGATCTTCCGCAACGAGCTGGCGCGGTTCTTCCGAACCGTGTTCGGCTCGATCCTGTCGCCTGTGCTGACGACCTCGCTCTATTTCATCGTCTTCGGCGCCGCCATGGGCAGCCGGATCGATAATATCGACGGCGTGCCCTACGGCGCATTCATCGTGCCCGGCCTGCTGATGCTGACGTTGCTCGGCGAAAGCACCTCGAACTCCAGCTTCGGCATCTACATGCCGCGTTTCACCGGCGCGATCTACGAGCTGCTGAGCGCACCGGTGGGGACCGCGGAAACGCTGATCGGTTTCGTCGGCGCGGCGGCAATGAAGTCGCTCATAATCGCGGCAATCATCCTCGCGACGGCGCTGCTGTTCGTCGACTACACGATCGCCCATCCGCTGCTCGCGATCGGTTACATCGTCCTCGTCGCCACGGCGTTCTCGCTGTTCGGGTTCATCCTCGGGCTGTGGGCCGACAGTTTCGAGAAGCTGTCGATCATCCCGATGCTGGTGCTGACTCCGCTGACGTTCCTCGGCGGCACGTTCTATTCGATCCGCGACCTTGCCGAGCCATGGCAGACGCTCACCCAGTTCAACCCGGTGTTCTACCTGATCAACGGGTTGCGCTGGACGTTCACCGGCACGGCCGACGTGCCGATTGGCCTCGCTTTCGGCATGACGCTGGGATTCGTCGTGCTGTGCATCGCGGTCATCGCGCTGATCTTCCGCACGGGGTGGCGGCTGCGCGGCTGAGGCGTTAGCTTCGGTCCATGGCCATGAAACTACGCCCTGCGGCGCTGCTGCTCGTCGCCTGCGCCTCGCCCGCCGCCGCCGAGTTGCCCGAGCCCGTACGCGCGATGATCGAGGCGGCGGTTGCCACCGGCGATCCCGCCAAGGTCGCGACCGTGGTCGATCTTGCCCGGCAGACCAACCCCGACGATGCCGCGGAAATCGATGCGCTCCACGATCGGTTCAAGGCGCGGCAGAGAGAACTCGCCGCCGCCGAAAAGGCGCGACGCGAGGAGGAAATCCGCACCGCCGGGGTGTTCGAGAACTGGAGCGGGCGCGGGCAGGTCGGCGCCTTCCTGTCGACCGGCAACAGCGAGACGAGCGGCGTCACGTTCTCGCTCGCGCTCGAGCGGACGGGGATCGACTGGCAGCACAGGCTGCGGGGCACGATGGACTACCAGCGCAGCAACGGCCGCACCTCGCGCGAGCAGTATCTCGCCGCATGGGAACCGCGCTACCAGGTCGGCAAGGCGCTGTTCGCCTACGGGCTCGCCCAGTACGAGAGCGACCGCTTCCAGGGCTATTCCTCGCGCTACTCGGTGTCCGGCGGCATCGGCTACAAGGTCATCGACGAGGCGAACGCCCAGCTCTCGCTCAAGGCCGGCCCGGCCTGGCGGCTGACCGAGTTCGTCAACGGCACCGACGACAGCAGTTTCGGCGGCCTCGCGGGGATCGACTTCGACTGGCAACTCGCCAAGGCGCTCAAGCTGACCCAGGACGCCAACCTCGTCGCCGACGCCGGCGGCCAGGCGGCTGCGCTGGTGACCTCGAACAACGTCAGCGCGCTGCTCACGACGGGCCTCGAAGCCCAGGTCAGCAGCAAGGTCTCGACGCGCCTCTCCTACTCCATCGACTACGACAGCAATCCACCCCCGGGTACGGTCTCGACCGACACGATGACCCGCTTCACGCTGGTCTACGGCTTCTGAGCTTTCCGCGCGGCCGAACTGGCCCTAAGCGGCGCCGATGACCCGCATCCGGTTCACGATCGACGCCACCGACGGAAAGGCCCGCACCGGGCGCATCGCCATGCGCCGCGGCGAGATCCGCACGCCCGCGTTCATGCCGGTCGGCACCGCGGCGACGGTCAAGGCGATGAAGCCCGAGACGGTACGCGAGACCGGCGCCGACATCATCCTCGGCAACACCTACCACCTCATGCTTCGCCCGGGCGCCGAGCGCGTGGCGAAGCTCGGCGGGCTGCACGGGTTCATGAACTGGCCGCGCCCAATTCTTACCGACAGCGGCGGCTATCAGGTCATGAGCCTCAGCGACTTGCGCAAGCTCAGCGAGAACGGGGTCGAGTTCCGCAGCCACCTCGACGGCTCGAAGCACATGCTTACCCCCGAGCGCTCGATGGAGATCCAGCGCCTGCTCGGCTCCGACATCGTCATGGCGTTCGACGAATGCCCTCGCATCGACCGCCCGCGCGATGAGATCGCCGCGTCGATGGAGCTGTCGATGCGCTGGGCGAAGCGCAGCCGCGACGCGTTCGATGCCGGGGGCGCGCATGCGGAGGGCGCAGCGCTGTTCGGCATCCAGCAGGGCGCGCTCGACGAGGACCTGCGGTTGCAGAGCGCGCAGGCGCTGCGCGAGATCGGCTTCGACGGCTATGCGATCGGCGGCCTGGCCGTGGGAGAGGGGCAGGACGCGATGTTCGCCACGCTCGACTTCGCGCCCGGCCAGCTGCCCGAGGACGCGCCGCGCTATCTGATGGGCGTCGGCAAGCCCGACGATCTCGTCGGCGCGGTCGAGCGCGGCGTCGACATGTTCGACTGTGTGCTGCCGACCCGCTCGGGCCGCAACGGCCAGGCGTTCACCTGGAATGGCCCCCTCAACCTGCGCAACGCCCGCCACGCCGAAGACCCGGGACCGCTCGACCCGCGCTGCACCTGCCCGACCTGCGCTCACTATTCGCGGGCCTATCTGCATCACCTGCAGAAGGCGGGCGAAATTCTCGGCGCGATGCTGGTGACCGAGCACAACCTGTCGTTCTACCAGCAGCTTATGCAAGCCATGCGCGACGCGATCACCGGAAGGCGTTTCGCCGGCTTCGTCGCCGACTTTCGCCGCGACTACCTGTCGCGCTGAACCGTCGCCGTCTCGAGACGGGTCCCTGGAT
This sequence comes from Sphingomonadales bacterium, assembly GCA_044506565.1. Classification (GTDB taxonomy): domain Bacteria; phylum Pseudomonadota; class Alphaproteobacteria; order Sphingomonadales; family Sphingomonadaceae; genus Croceibacterium_A. The sequence goes on from JBIQKN010000072.1 coordinate 7,693, forward strand.
AGGCGACGAAGCGCCCGCTGCGGCGGTCGAGGAACCCGGCGCCGATGGCGTTCGCGAAGCGCTGGGCAAGGTGCAGGTCGGCGTACCATTTGCCGATGCGATGGGGGGTGACGAAGCGAAATCTGGTCATTGCCCGCGATGAATGCCGGTAGGCGTGACCGGTTCCGCAGGTGTTTGAAAAAGGTGGTCAATCTGGCGGCGAGCGCGGAGTGGTAGGCGAGCGGGCGCCTGACAACCGAGCCGCCGCCGTTGCCTCTTGCTTTTCGCTCGGTGCAGAGTCACCCTTTTGCACAGTAACGGGACTGTGGGACATAAATACATGAAATCTGGTTGTTTTGCGGCGCGCGCGAGCGTGTTGGCGCTTGCCATGGCGGCGTCGGCGGGCAGCGCGCAGTCGATCGATCCGCTGGCCGAGAAGTTCGGCGCGCGTGAATCCGTGCATGACATCGGGATATCGCCCGAGGGGAGGCAGATCGTACTGGTCGCGCCGAGACCCGACGGAGGCGAGAACGCGGTGGTCGTCTCGCTCGCCGATGGCTCCGCCGAACCGATCCTCGGCGCCGAGGGGCGCACCGAGCAGCTGACAGGCTGCCGGTTCGTGATCGAGACGCACCTCGTCTGCGGCATCTATCTGCGCAAGGGCGCGGGCCGGAACGTCGAGGCCGCCACGCGGCTGGTGTCGGTGACCGCCGACGGCTCGAAGATGCAGCAGCTCAGTGCCCAGGCCCGCGCGGCGGCCTATTACGACAGCAACTACGGCGGCGCGATCGTCGACTACAACGTCGAGGGCAACCCGAACGCGGTTCTGATGACCCGCTACTTCGCCCCGGAGCGGGTGACGGGCTCGGTGGGCGCGAGCCGTGCGGAGGGCCTCGCGGTCGAGGAAGTCGATGTCGTCACGCTCGACCGCAGGCGTGTCGAAGTCCCGCGCGACAACGCGATCTGGTACGCGAGCGACGGCCTCGGCCACGTTCGCCTGATGGGCACGCAACCGGTTCGCGAGAGCGGTTACGCCAAGCGCGAGTACAATTTCTCCTACCGGCCGGAAGGCGGCAGCTGGACCCCGCTCAGTCAGGTGACGATAGACGCGGGGCTGAGCACCGGGTTCGAACCGATCGCAGTCGATCCGCGCGAGAACGTGGTCTACGGTCTCGAGCAGCGCGGCAACTACTCCGCGCTCTATAAAATGGCGCTCGACGGCAGCCGTACCAAGACCCTCGTGCTCGGGCGCGACGATGCCGATATCGACAGCGTGATCCGCATCGGCCGGAACCGGCGCATCGTCGGCGCCAGCTATGCGACCGAGCGACGCCTTTACGAGTTCTTCGACCCCGAGTTGAAGGCTCTCGTCACCTCGCTCGGCCGTGCGCTCGGGGCCGACAAGCAAGTCGCGATCGTCGATGCCACGACCGACGAGAACAAGTTGATCGTCTATGCCGGCAGCGACAGGGACCCCGGCGCCTACTTCCTGTTCGACAAGACCAGCAAGCAGCTCGCCCAGTTGTTCCCGGCACGGCCGGAGCTGGCGGGCATTGCCCTCGGCGAAATGCAAGCGGTGCAATATCCGGCTGCCGACGGGACGATGATCCCCGCATATCTGACCGTTCCCCCAGGCAGCGATGGCAGGAACCTACCCGCTATCGTCATGCCGCATGGCGGGCCGAGTTCGCGAGACGAGTGGGGGTTCGACTGGTTGTCGCAGTACTTCGTCGCCAAGGGCTTCGCGGTGCTTCAGCCGAACTACCGCGGCTCGTCGGGTCTCGGCACGCAATGGTTCGAGAAGAATGGCTTCCAGTCGTGGGAGACGGCGATCGGAGACGTCAACGCGGCCGGGCGCTGGCTGCTCGACCAGGGCATCGCGGCGCCGGACAAGCTGGCGATCTTCGGGTGGTCCTATGGCGGCTATGCTGCGCTGCAATCGCAGGTTCTCGATCCCGATCTCTACAAGGCCGTCGTCGCGGTCGCTCCGGTGACGGATCTCGATCGGCTGCGCGAGGATTCGCGGGAGAGCTCGAATTTCCTCATCGTCGACAACTTCATCGGCCACGGCCCGCACATCGAGGCCGGATCGCCGGCTCGTCATGCGGGGGCGTTCAAGGCGCCCGTGTTGCTGTTCCACGGCGACGCCGACGTGAACGTCGGGGTGAACGAATCCCGACTGATGCGCGACCGGCTCAGGGGCGCAGGCAAGTCGGTCGAGTATGTCGAGTTCAAGGGCCTCGACCATTACCTCGACGAGCCGGGGCCGCGCTCGCAGATGCTGTCGCAGAGCGCGGCGTTCATCTCCGGGGCACTCGGCCTGTAACGAGAAGGGCGGCCCTGTGGGGCCGCCCTCCTACCTAACCGAACGAGGTCCCGGCTCGCGCCGGGATGACGACGTCAGCGCGAGTAGAACTCGACGACCAGGTTCGGTTCCATCGTCACCGGGTAAGGCACCTCGTCGAGCTTGGGCACGCGAGTGAAGGTCACCTTGTCGGTGCCGTCGGGTGCGACGTAATCGGGAATCTCGCGCTCGGGCAGGCTCTGCGCCTCGATCACCAGCGCCATTTCCTTGGCCTTGTCGCCGAGGCTGACGACATCGCCCGGCATGACCCGGCGGCTGGCGATGTTGCACTTCACGCCGTTGACGCGGATGTGGCCGTGGCTGACGATCTGGCGCGCGGCGAAGATCGTCGGCGCGAACTTGGCACGGTAGACGACCATGTCGAGCCGCTGCTCGAGCAGGCCGATCAGGTTCTGGCCGGTGTCGCCCTTCATGCGATCGGCTTCCTGGTAGGTCCGCTTGAACTGCTTCTCGGTGACGTCGCCGTAGTAGCCCTTGAGCTTCTGCTTGGCGCGCAGCTGCAGGCCGTAGTCGCTCATCTTGCCCTTGCGGCGCTGGCCGTGCTGGCCCGGGCCGTAGGAACGGCGGTTCACGGGGCTGTGCGGACGGCCCCAGATGTTCTCGCCCATCCGGCGGTCGAGTTTATGCTTGGCGCTCTTGCGCTTCGACATGAGTCGATACTCCAATTTGCTGTCGCCGCCCCAGTGGCAGCGCTTCAACCCGGCATCGCACCGACGAACCTTGCGTTCGCCGCGGCCGCCGCTTCACCGGGGTGCGGGGCCAATTGCGAGCGGCGCCCTTGGCCGCTCGAGGGCGAAAAGTCAACGCCGTTAGTTGCTGAAGCTACATGCCTCCGGCGCCGGCGTTGTTCGCCACGGCCTGGCCACCACTGGCACTGCCCTGCAGGTCGGTCACGCCCCGGTAGGTCCGCGAATTGACTTCGCGCCACTGCGCGGCGGTAAGACAGATTCGGGTGCGGCGGGTCAGCGATCCGGTGGCGCGCTCGGTCCGGCAGATCTTCTTCTCGTCCTCGAGTTCGGTCTCGCTGGGCGCAGCCGCCTGTTCCGTCGGTGCGCTTTCGGCAGCGTCCCCAGCCTCGTCGCCGCCCGATGTAGGCGGCGCCGCCATGGCACCTGTGGACGCGAGTATCGCCGCCGCTGCCAGGAAACCCATCTTCATCTTCATCTTCATCCCGCGCTCTCCCTCGATCGACCAGACCTTAACGTCCGCCGTCGAGACAAGGAATAGCCGGTTGGCGCGGTGATACAAATTGACACGGTGAGGCGACTTGAATGCGACCCACTTGCCGGCTCGCGCCAGCCGCCTCGATCTTTACGGAGCGGGTACTCCCATTGCATCAGGGCCCCGGCAGGCGAGATCCCAGGATGATACGCAGCTCGATGCGCCAGACGCACTGCCCTGCAACTCGTCGACCCCGCGACGGGTGCGATCGTGGATTTCGCGCCATTGCGTCTGCGTGAGGCATATCCGGTTGCGCCGGGTGAGCGATCCGGTCACCTTTTGGGTTCGACAGATTTTGCGTTCCGGCTCCGCCTCCTCCTCGTCTGCGGTATCGGCGACCGCGACTTGCTCGGCGGAACTTTCCCCGGCGGGTCTTTCCTCGGCAGGCGGAGCGGCGAGCGCTCCGGTTGTGGCCAATGCTATTGCTGCTGAAAAAAGGCCGATTCTCATTTCATCCGGCCTCCAGATGAAGAGGAGCAACGTTTATAGGCCGTTACGAGAACGGTTCGCAAGCTCGGCAGAGCGCGCCAGTTCTCAATCCTTCCGAGGCGGCTTCTCCAGCGCGCTCAGTACGCCGCGCATCGTGCGCACTTCGAGGTAGTTCCAGCCCGGCTTGGTCAGCATCGTGCGCAGCGTCCGCCGGGTCGCCGCAGCGCGGCTCGCCGGGAAGAAGTAGCGCCGCGGTTCGAGCAGCCGCTCGAAATGGGCGATCAGGTCATCGAGCTCGGCCTGCGGCGCCGGGGGCAGCAGTTCTTCCACCGTAGGCTGCGCCACCACCCGGGCGGCCGCCTGCTTCGACCATTCGTAAGCGCACAGGATCACCGCCTGGGCAAGGTTCAGCGAGGCGAAGTCCGGATTGACCGGCACCGTGATGATCGCCCGTGCGAGCGCGACATCGTCGGTCTCGAGCCCCGAGCGCTCGGGCCCGAACAGGATCGCGCTGCGTCCCGGCTGCACGCCAATGTCCCGTGCGGCCGCCTCCGGCGTCAGCACGGGCTTCGTGACCCCGCGCTTGCGCACGGTCGTCGCAAAGACGTTCGAGCAATCGGCAACCGCCTCGGCCGTGCTGTCGAATATGCGGGCCTTCGCCAGCACCTCGTCGGCGCCCGAGGCGGCCGGCCCGGCGGCCGGATTGGGCCAGCCGTCGCGTGGCGCGACCAGCCGCATCTCGGTCAGCCCGAAATTGAGCATGGCCCGCGCCGCCTTGCCGATGTTCTCGCCGAGTTGCGGGCGGACGAGGACGATAGCCGGGGCGTCAGTGCCCGCCGACATCGCGCACGCTGCTGGCGAATTCCTCGAAATCCCGCGCTTCGGAGAAGTCGCGATAGACCGAGGCGAAGCGGATGTAGGCGACCGAATCCAGCTGGCGCAGGCCCTCCATCACCATCTCCCCGATCCGCGAAGACGGCACTTCGCCTTCGCCTGCGGTTTCAACCTGGCGCTGGATGCCGGAGACGAGCTGGTCGAGCCGCTCTTGCGCTATTCCGCGCTTGCGGCAGGCGAGGGTGACCGACTGTTCGAGCTTGGCGCGGTCGAACGGTTCGCGCCGGTCGCCGCTCTTGACCACGGTGACCTCGCGCAGCTGGACCCGCTCGAACGTGGTGAAGCGTCCGCCGCAGCTCTCGCACTGGCGGCGGCGGCGGATCGCGGTGTTGTCCTCGGTCGGCCGCGAATCCTTCACCTGGCTGTTGTCGTGGGCGCAGAACGGGCAGCGCAAGTTACGGGCGCAGCCTCTTGTAGAGCATGAAGCCCGCACCCGCCACGAGCCCGATCGGCCAGGTCACGACCGGCAGGATGGCGGCGGCCGCGGCGCCAACGCCGGCGCCGATGAGCACGGGCTTGGTCGAAGGGTGCGCCGCGCCCTGCTTGGCCATTCCCTTGATCTCGGCAGCAGCGTCGGACAGCAGGTCGTCGCCTCGCGGTGCGTTGGGATCGGTCATAACATCACCTCCCGGGATAGACGGGGAACGCCTCGCACAGTTCCGCAACGCGGCGCCGCACGCTTTCTTCGACCTGCGCGTCGCCTTCGTCGCCGTTCTTGCGCATGCCTTCGAGCACTTCGGCAATAAGGCCGCCGACCTTGCGGAACTCGGCCGGCCCGAACCCGCGCGTCGTCGCCGCCGGGGTACCGAGGCGGATGCCGGAAGTCTTGGTCGGCGGCAGCGGATCGAACGGGATCGCGTTCTTGTTGCAGGTCAGGAATGCCCGGTCGAGCCCGACCTCGGCCCCCTTGCCGGTGACTTCCTTGGGCGACAGGTCGACCAGCATCAGGTGGTTGTCGGTCCCGCCGGA
>JBIQKN010000073.1:0-13451 GCA_044506565.1 Sphingomonadales bacterium
TCGGCCGGAGCCTTTTCGGCCTTATCCTTGGCCGGTGCGGCGTCGGCCTTGGCCGTCTTCTTGGCCGCGGCCTTCTTCTTCGGCGCCGGGGCCGGCGCGGTATCCTCGGCCTCGATGGCCGCTTCGAGCTCCTCGCGGGTCACCTGGCGTTCGGTCACTTCGGCCTTGTCGAACAGGAAGTCGACGACCTTGTCCTCGTAGAGCGGCGCCCTGAGCTGGGCCTGCGCCATCGGCTCGCTGCGGACGTATTCGACGAACCGCTCGCGATCTTCCGGCCGATACTGTTGCGCGGCTTGCTGCAGCAGCATGCCCATTTCCTGCTGAGTGACCTCGACACCGTTGGCCTGGCCGATTTCCGAGAGCAGCAGGCCGAGCCGGACGCGGCGCTCGGCGATGCGTCGGTAGTCTTCCTTCTCGGACTCGATTTCCTTGCGCCCGGCTTCCGGATCCGCCTCGCGGGCGACCTCGGCCTCGAGCTGCTGCCAGATCTGAGCGAACTCCGCCTCGACCATCGTCGGCGGCACTTCGAAGTCATGCGCCGCCGCGAGCGTGTCGAGCAGCTGGCGCTTCATCTGCGTACGGGTCAGCCCGGCGGTCTGCTGCTCGAGCTGCGCGCGGACGAGTTCCTTGAGCTTGTCGAGGCTTTCCAGCCCGAGCGACTTCGCGAAGTCCTCGTCGACCTTGGCCTCCCCTTCGACCTTGACCGCTTTGACGGTGACGTCGAATTCGGCCTGCTTTCCGCTGTACTGGGCGACGGTGTAGTTCTCCGGGAAGGTCGCCTCGACGACGCGCGTCTCGCCGGCCTTGGCGCCGACGATGCCGTCCTCGAAGCCCGGAATCATCGTGCCCGACCCGAGCACCAGCGCCACATCCTCGGCGCGGCCGCCCTCGAACGTCTCACCGTCGATCCGGCCGACGAAGTCGATGACCACCTGGTCGCCGGCAGCCGCCTTCTTCGACTTCGGCGCTTCGGTGTAGCTCTTGCGGTCGGCGACGAGCCGCTCGAGCTCCTCGTCGACCTCCTTGTCGGTCACCGCGACAGTCAGGCGCTCGAGCTTGAGCCCCTCGATGGACGGCGCCTCGATCTCGGGCAGCACCTCGAGCTCGACCTTGAGCTCGGCGTCCTTGCCCTGCTCGTAGCTCTCGTCGAGATCGATCTTCGGCTGCAGCGCCGGGCGCAGCTTCTTCTCGCGCATCAGCGTGTCGATCGATTCGCGCAGGCTCGCGTTGAGCGCGTCGGAATGCAGCGCCTGGCCGTGCATCTTGCGGATCAGATTCGCGGGCACCTTGCCGGGGCGGAAGCCGGGCATACGCACCTGCGGCGCGACCTTCTTCACCTCGGCGTCGATGCGCGCCTCGATCTCCTTGGCCGGGATCTTGAGCGTGTAAGCGCGCTTCAAGCCTTCATTGGTGGTCTCGACGATCTGCATTTCCGAACCTTCCACAAACTCTCGAAGCAGCCCGGCTCCGTGCGGAACTGGTGCGGGCGAAGGGACTCGAACCCCCACATCTTGCGATACTGGAACCTAAATCCAGCGCGTCTACCAGTTCCGCCACGCCCGCGGCCCGACGAATCCATTGCAGGCACGCGCCTGCGAAACAGGGAGCCGCCCTTAGAAGCGCGCGCCAGAAAGGGCAAGACGCACGGCTGCCCGATGCGATCGGCGGAACAGGCACGGCAGCGGCTTGTTTCCATCGTGACGGACAAGGAACCGATCATGACGCAGAATTCCGACCAAGGCGGCCGAATACCCGACGGCGACGCACCGGGTTCACAGCCCGCCCACTACATCCAGGGTGGAGGCGACGTAGTCGAGCCCGGCAAGCAGCCCGACGAACTCGTACCCGGGAAGGGCGACGATTATCGGCCGGACCGGACGCCCGACGAGGTGGCGCCGGGCCAAGGCGACTTCGATCGGCCCGACCGCTCGCCGGTGGAGAGCCCGCCGCAGCCCGATTCCGCGCCACCGGAGACTCCGGCGTCGCCCGATTGATGCGCCGATTGATTTTCGTCCGCGGGCGTGGCTAAGCGCGCCGGATGACCGACGAGAATCCTACCGCCGCTCAGGCCGACGTGCCGCCGGACCACCTGGCGATCGATCCCCGCAGCCCGTACTTCGATGCGGACAAGCTCAAGCGCGGCGTCGGGATCCGTTTCAAGGGCGTGCAACGCACGAACATCGAGGAGTACTGCATCTCCGAAGGCTGGGTGCGCGTGCAGGCGGGCAAAACGATGGATCGCCACGGCCGGCCTCTGACGATCAAGCTCAGCGGGCCGGTCGAGGCGTGGTACGAAGACCTCGGCGACGACGCCCCGGTAGCGAGAGCCTAACCGTCTTCCTTGAGCGGCGGCGCGAAGCGCAGCACCAGGAACCCGACGATCGCTGATACGAGCGAGCCGAGGAGCACGCCGAGCTTGGCCTGCTCGATCAGTTCCGGGTCGCGCGGGAAGGCGAGCGCACCGATGAACAGGCTCATTGTGAAGCCGATCCCGCACAGAATGCTCGCGCCCCAGACTTGCGACCAGCTGGCGCCGCGCGGCCGGTGGGCCAGCCCCAGCCGTTCGGCGATGACTACGCTGGCGAAGATGCCCGCCTGTTTGCCGAAGAACAGGCCGGCGGCGATCGCCAGGGTCAAGGATCCGAACAGCGCGCCGTCCGGCAGGTCGCTCAAGGCCACGCCGGCGTTCGCGAAGCCGAACAGCGGGATGACGAGATAGATGTTCCAGTTCACCAGCCGGTGTTCGAACCACGCCAGCGGCTTGCGGCCGTCACGCGTCTCGGCCGGAACCGTCAGTGCGGCGACGACGCCGGCGATCGTCGGATGGACGCCGGAGTTGAGCACGCAGTACCACAGCACGAGGGCTCCGAGCGTGTAGGCTGCGGGGTTGCCGACATGCCAGCGGTTCAAGGCGATCATCGCAGCCGTGACCAGCATGGCGGCGAGGATCCATCCGGCGTCTATGCCGCTGGTGTATAAGAAGGCGATCACGAGCACCGCGCCGATGTCGTCGACGATCGCGACCGTCAGCAGGAACAGGCGCAGCGCCGGAGGGACGTGGCTGCCAAGCAGGGCGATGACGCCGACGGCAAAGGCGATGTCGGTCGCCGCCGGAATCGCCCAGCCGCTGACGAGATCCGGCTCGCTGCCGGCGACGAGCATGTAGATCACGGCTGGGACCGCCATGCCGGCGGTCGCGGCCAGCACCGGCAGGCGCCGGACGCGGGCATCCGCGAGGTTCCCGCCGATCATCTCGCGCTTCACCTCGAGCCCGACGACAAAGAAGAACACCGCCATCAGCGCGTCGTTGATCCACAGGTGCGCGTTGTAGAGCTTGCCAATCGGCGTCCACGGAAGAGGCGCGTGGAACGCCTGGTAGTATGTCGAGGCGAGCGGCGAATTCGCCTGGATCATCGCGAGAGCGGCGACGCCGATCAGCAGGATCCCGGCGAACGCCTCGTGAGCGATTAGCGAAGTGAAGGCGCGATTGAGACGAGACGAGCTGCGGACCTGATTCATGCTTTTCCCTCTCTCAACTGGCCCGGCGTTTCAAGGAATTCGGCTCTGTCGAGAGCTTTCGGTTGCGGGATCGCTCCCAGGCATTAAGGTCAGGGCACCAGTGGTGCTTAGGGGGGAACCGCTGTGGGGCCAGTTACGCCTCTGGAGTGGCTTGCGCTCGTCGAGCACGAGTTGCTGCTGTTCGCCTCGGTCTTTTTCCTGCTCGGTGCACTCGACGAACTGGCGGTCGACGTCGCGTGGATCTGGCTGCGATTGACCCGCCGCGCGAGGAGCGTGCCGGTGGATCGCCGGGAGTTGCGCAACCGTCCTCTCAACGGCCCGGCAGCGATCCTGATCCCGGCCTGGCACGAAGACCAGGTCATTGAATTCACGGTCGCTCATGCGATCGCGGCCTGGCCTCACGACGACCTGCGGCTCTACGTCGGCTGCTATCGCAACGATCCGGCGACATTCGCCGCGGCGACGCGCGGAGCCTCGGGCGACCCGCGGGTGCGCGTGGTTTCCGTCGAGCGCGACGGACCGACGACGAAGGCGGATTGTCTGAACCTGCTCTACGCCGCGCTCGAGGAAGACGAACGACGCAGCGGCCGGCCGTTCCGGCTGGTCGTGCTCCACGATGCCGAAGACATGGTCGACCCGGCGGCGCTCGGCCTGCTCGACCAAGCCGTCGAAACGCACGATTTCGTGCAGCTGCCCGTGCTGCCCGAGCCGCAGCGCTCGTCGCGGTGGGTCGGCAGCCACTACTGCGAGGAGTTCGCCGAGGCGCACGGCCGTGTGCTGGTCGTTCGCGAGGCGTTGTCGGGCGCGTTGCCGGCGGCGGGCGTCGGTTGTGCGTTCTCGCGCCGGATCCTCGCCGGAATCGCCGAGAGCACGGCTGGGGGCGGCCCGTTCTCCGTCGAGTCGCTGACCGAGGACTACGAACTCGGGCTGCGCGTGAAAGCCTTCGGTGGCCGCTCGCGCTTTCTACGGGCGCGCGGCGAGGACGGGCAGCTCGTCGCCACCCGCGCCTGCTTCCCGGCGACGCTTGACCAGGCGGTCAGGCAGAAGAGCCGCTGGGTTCATGGCATAGCCCTGCAGGGCTGGGATAGGCTCGGCTGGAACGGAAGCCCGGGCGAGTGGTGGATGTTGTTCCGCGACCGCCGCGGACCGCTCAACGCGCTGGTCCTGTTCGTCGGATACCTGGTGCTGCTCGGCGGGGCGGTGCTGATCGGGGCCCGCCAGCTCGGCTTCGTCCAGGCATTGACGCCGGATCCGGTGCTGGAGGCCCTGATTGCCCTGAACTTTCTTGCCCTCAGCTGGCGTGCGGCGGTGAGGTTCGCGTTCACGGCGCGCGAGTACGGTTGGCGGGAAGGCTTGCGGGCGCTCGCGAGGCTTCCGCTGGCCAACATCGTCGCGATCATGGCCGGCAGACGGGCGCTGTTCGCCTACGTGCGGACCCTCGGCGGCGCCCCGCCGCGATGGGACAAGACCTTCCACGACGCCCATCCCGCTGCGATGGCGCGGAAGGCGCGGGCGGCATGAGGCGAACCGCGGCCTTTCGCGGACAGCCGCTGCTGGTGCTGCTGGCGATGCTCGTCGCGTGGATCGGGCTGCGCGCCGCGTGGTGGCCGGTGCAGCAGGCTCCGGGCGAGCGGACCGTTCCCGTGCTCACGGCGGGACGCTGGATCGCCGGCCTCCCGTCGCAGGCCGCCGCCGCGGTGCCCGCCGAGACGACCTTGCGGCCGACGCTATCGGCCTCCGCAAACGCGAGAGGTCCGCACCTTGCGGTAGCCTTCCCCGTCGGCGCCGTGGCCGCAGTGCCCGGCGAGGGGCGCACGTCGGCGGAGCCCGACTCGCTGCGTCCGATCTCCACGGGGCTTGCGATCGGCCACAACCTGTTGCTTGCCGCGGGCCTGTCGCGGCTGGAGTTGCCGCCCGCGCTTGCCGCCTATCTCGGTCTCTCTTCGCCGCAGGTGCCCGGTATTCCGGCTGCGGCGCCGCCGACGGCGTCGCTGCCGCAGGCAGGCGACGGGCCCACGGGCTCGCGGCTCTCGGCCGCGGCCTGGCTGATGGTGCGCCACGACACGGCGCCCGCCGTCGCGGGTCTTCCGAGCTATGGCCGCAGCCAGGCCGGGGCAGTCGTGCGCTATCGCCTGGCGCCGTCGAGCCCGTTCGACCCGCAAGTCCACGCGCGCGCCACGGGTGCGCTCAGCGGACCGCTCGAGCGGGACCTGGCCGCCGGGGTTTCCGCGCGTCTTGCGGCAAAAGTGCCGCTGCGGGTCGCGGTCGAGATGCGGCTCAACCGGACGGACGCCGGCGGCGAGTTGCGTCCGGCCGTCATGGCAGTCAGCGAACTTCCGCCGATGAACCTGCCTCAGGGGTTTCGCGCGGAAGCCTATGTCCAGGGCGGATACGTGGGCGGGACCTATGCCACGCCGTTCGTCGACGGCCAGGGACGGATCGAGCACCGCATTGCCCGGCTCGGCGAGGCGGAGGTCAGCGCAGGTGCCGGCATCTGGGGCGGCGCCCAGAAGGGAGCGGCCAGGCTCGACGCAGGGCCGACGGCGGCGGTCGCGTTCCGGCTGGGCGACGCGCAGGGCCGGGTCGCGGCGGACTACCGGTTTCGCCTGGCCGGCGACGCCGAGCCGCGGAGCGGCCCGGCGCTGACGGTTTCTGCGGGTTTCTAGGCGCGCAAACCTTCAATCGGTTGTCCGCTTGCGTTACCGCGGGGCATGGACGTCTACCTTCCCATCGCGAACCTCGCGGTCAACGGGCTGGTCATCGTCCTGCTCGGCGCCGGCACCGGCATCCTGTCGGGCATCTTCGGCGTCGGCGGCGGGTTCCTGACCACGCCGTTGCTGATCTTCTACGGGGTGCCGCCGACCGTCGCCGCGGCCTCGGCCGCGAGCCAGGTCACCGGGGCGAGCGTCTCGGGCGTGTTCGCCTACAGCCGCCGCGGCGCGGTCGACTACCAGCTCGGAGCGGTCGCCGTGGCTGGCGGCGTCGTCGGGGCGGCGATTGGCTCGCTGCTTTTCCAGCTGCTGCAGTCGCTCGGCCAGATCGATACCGTGATCAACATCCTCTACGTGCTGCTGCTCGGCACGATCGGTGCGCTGATGGGCCGCGAAAGCCTGCAGGCGGTGCGCCACAAGCGGGCCGAGCCGACCCGGGCGGCCAAGCGTCGCCACCATCCGCTCGTCGCCAGCCTGCCGATGCGCTGGCGGTTCTATCGCTCCGGGCTCTACATCTCGCCGCTGGCGCCGTTGCTGCTCGGAATGGTGGTCGGCGTGCTGACCATGCTGATGGGTGTGGGCGGCGGGTTCATCCTCGTGCCGGCAATGCTCTACATCCTCGGCATGAGCGCCAGCGTGGTCGTCGGCACCTCGCTGTTCCAGATTCTGTTCGTGACGATGGCCGCGACGCTGATGCACGCGATGACCACCAAGGCCGTCGACATCGTGCTCGCCGTCCTGCTCCTTCTCGGCTCGGTCACCGGAGCGCAGATCGGCTCGCGGATAGCCCAGCTGGCCAAGCCGGAGATCCTGCGCCTGATCCTCGCGGCGATCGTCCTCGCCGTCGCATTGCGGATGGCCTTCGGGCTCGGCGTCCGACCCGACGAGGTCTACACGGTGGTGCCGCTATGAGCCGGAGCGCGGCCCGGGCCCTGCTGGCGCTCATCGCGCTGTTCGCGCTGTCGGGCCAGCGTGACCCGATCCTCGTGCCGGAAGTTTCGCAGCACGAGATCCAGGTGCGCCAGGGTTTCACCGGCACCGAGTTGCTGCTGTTCGGTGCGATCCTCGACCCGGACGGGCGGCGTGCACGAAGACCTTACGACGTCGTGGTCGTGCTCAAGGGACCGACCGAGCCGATCCTGCTGCGCGAAAAGGAGAAGCGGCTCGGCGTCTGGCTCAATGCCCACAGCACGGCGTTCCGTTCGGCTCCGGCGTTCTTCTCGGTCGCCAGCTCGCGCCCGATCGAGGAGATCGTCGACGAGCGTACCGCGGCGATCTACGAGCTCGGGCTCGACTACCTGCAGCTTTCGCCGGCCGGCTCGATCGATCCGGTCGAGCAGGCGCGGTTCACCGCCGGCCTGGTCGACCTGCGGCGGCGGCAGGGTCTGTACCGGGAAAGTCCGAACGGCGTGACGATCAACGACGGCGTGCTCTACCAGGCGCGCATGGCGGTGCCGTCCAACGTCGTCACCGGGCGCTACACGGCGGAGACCTTCGCCATCGTCGAGGGCCGGGTGGTCGCCTCGGCGGTGGCCGAAGTCGAGGTGCGCAAGCTCGGGTTCGAGCGCTTCGTCGCCGAGCACGCCGAGCGGTCGTCGCTGATCTACGGGCTGTTCGCGGTCGGTCTTTCGGTCCTGATGGGCTGGCTGGCGGGTCGCGTCTTTGCGTTGGCGTAAACGGGCGAACGGCGATTTTGACGCGATATTAACCCCGTTCCCGATAGTCCCGGCCCGTACTCCAAAGCGGACGGTGCTGCATGACCGAGATGGCGAGGGACCAGTTCCAGACGTTCAACCCGGCCGAGGAGCCAGGAGCGGTTGCTGTCAGCCGTCCGGCGCCGAAGGCCCCGCGGGCCGACAACGCCCTCGAGCCGATCGGCATCGTGCTCGAGATCGCCGGCTCCGGCTCGCAGATCGCGCTCGACCTGCAGCGGCTCAACGAGTGCATGGACGACGACGATCCGTCGATTGCGCTCGCCGGCCAGGTCGGCAGTCAGGTCAAGATCAAGACGACCGACGGCTGGCTGCTCGCCAGCGTGCGCAACCAGCGACAGGATCGCCGTTCCGACGGCGGCATCCTCGCCAACATCGACTTCATGGGCGAGGGCAAGGAAGAGAAGCTGACCGGCAAGATCCACGGCTTCCGCCGCGGCGTCACCCGCTACCCGATCCCGGGCGCACTGGTCTTTCCGGCGACGACCGAGGACCTCAGGCAGATCTACGCCTCCGACGGACGCAGCGCGATCCAGATCGGCACCGTCTATCCGACCAGCGACATCCGCGCCGGTCTCTACGTCGACGCGATGCTCGGCAAGCACTTCGCGCTGCTCGGCTCGACCGGCACCGGCAAGTCGACCAGCGCCGCGCTGATCCTGCACCGGATCTGCGAGGCGGCGCCGAACGGGCACATCGTGATGATCGACCCGCACGGCGAGTACTCGGCCGCGTTCAAGAATACCGGCACGATCTTCGACGTCGGCAACCTGCAGATGCCGTACTGGCTGATGAACTTCGAGGAGCACTGCGAGGTGTTCCTCACCACCACCGGCAACGATGCGCAGGAGGATGCCGACATCCTCGCCAAGTGCCTGCTCAAGGCGCGCAGCAAGAGCCGGCTGGCCGAAACGCTCGGCAAGATCACCGTCGATTCGCCGATTCCGTACCTGCTGAGCGACCTGACCAACCTGATCCAGGACGAAGCGGGCAAGCTCGACAAGGCGACCTCGAGCGCGCCGTACATGCGGCTCAAGACCAAGATCGACGAGATCAAGAACGATCCGCGCTACCAGTTCATGTTCTCGGGCATGCTGGTGGGCGACACGATGGCCGACTTCATCGGCCGCATCTTCCGCATGCCGAGCGCCGGCAAGCCGATCTCGATCATCGACGTCTCGGGCGTGCCGTCGGACATCACCTCGACGGTGGTAGCGGTGCTCAGCCGGATGGTGTTCGACTTTGCCATCTGGGCGCGCGAGGAGGTCACGAGGCCGGTGCTGCTGGTGTGCGAAGAGGCGCACCGCTACGTGCCCAACGAGAAGAACGCCGACGGATCGTCGGTCGGCCGCATCCTCAGCCGCATCGCCAAGGAAGGCCGCAAGTACGGCATCAGCCTCGGCCTGATCACCCAGCGCCCGTCGGACCTCGCCGAAGGCGTGCTGTCGCAGTGCGGCACGATCATCTCGATGCGTCTCAACAACGACCGCGACCAGGCGTTCGTGAAGGCCGCGATGCCCGAAGGCGCGCGCGGGTTCCTCGACTCGATCCCGGCGCTGCGCAACCGCGAGTGCATCATCTGCGGCGAAGGCGTGGCGATCCCGATCCGCGTCTCGTTCGACAACCTCGAGGAGGCCAAGCGGCCGGCCTCGGAGGACCCGAGCTTCGTCGAGCTGTGGAACGCCTCCGGCGGCGAGGAAGAGCGGGTCGTGCGCACCGTCCAGCGGTGGCGGGCTCAGGGCAAGTAGGTCTTTGGCAAAATCCGCCCTGTGACCGCGCAACGTCATGGGGATGATTTATACGTCCGGCACCATCCGTCCCGCCGGCTCTCCGTCGGCCTGGACCTGCTCCTGCGCTTCCTCGGGGGTTTCGGGCAGCGCGCCCGTGCGCCAGCGGGTGTAGTGGTAGATCCACCAGCCGAGCACGAGGCCGGCGACCGCGCCGACGGTGAAGGAAATCCAGATCGCGTCGGCGCCGAGCCAGTCGTAGGTCAGGTAGTAGAACCCGAGGCGTACCGGATAGAGCGCGATGACCATGATCACCAGCGGCGCCCACACCGCTCCGCCGGCACGCATCGTCGACGAGTAGACCATCGCCACGCCGAACAGGATGAAGCTCCAGACCGCGAGCCACTGGATATGGCGGGCGAGCGGGACAGCCGCGCTGTCGGGACCGAGGAACAGCACCAGCAGCGGTCGGTCGAAGGCGATCAGCAGTACGGTGAGCAGGCCGGTCATGGCGAAGTTGATCAGCACCCCGGCACGGGTGATGTGGTCGAGCCGGTCCCACTTCTTCGCGCCGATGAACTGCGCGGCCATCGCGCTGACCGCGCCGCCGATCGCCATCGCCGGCATCTGCAGGTAGGTGAACAGCTGCATCGCCGCGGCGTAGGCGGCGGTCATCAGCAGCCCCTCGCGATTGACGAGGCCGACCATGATGATCCCCGCGGCGCTCATCACCAGCATCTGCGCGCCCATCGGAATGCCCTTGGTGACGATGAAGCCCAGTTCCTCGCCACGCGGCCGCAGGTAACGGAGCTCCGGCCCGCGCAGGCGCAGCGGCAGGTCCTTGGCGTAGACGTAGACCAACATCGCGACGAACGAGACGAGGCTGGCGATGATCGTCGAGATTGCCGAGCCGGCGATGCCGAGCTCGGGAAACGGGCCGAACCCGGTGATCAGGATCGGGTTGAGCACGATGTCGATCACGACCGTGACGAGCATGAAGATCAGCGGAGTGCGCGCGTCGCCGGTACCGCGCAGCCCCATCGTCAGGATCACCGAGACCATCATGAACGGCATCGAGACGAACATCAGCCGGATGTAGGTCAGCGCGAGCCCGTAGGCGTTGCCCGGGGTCTCAAGCAGGGTCAGCAGCGCCGGGGCGCCGATCCAGCCGAGCGCGGCGATCGCCACCATCAGCGCCGAGGAAAAACCGGCCGCGGTGCCGAGCGTCCGCCGCGCGCCGGCGATGTCGCGTGCGCCGAAGCGCTGGCCGACCTGCACGGTCGCCGCCATGCCGAAACCGAACGCGGCGCCGGCGACGAGGAACATGATGATGTTGGCGTTGGCCGTCGCCGCCAGCGCGTCCTCGCCGATCAGCCGGCCGACCCAGATCGAGTTGATCGTGCCCGACAGCGACTGGAGGATGTTGCTGAGCAGCATCGGGACGCTGAACAGCATCAGCGTGCGGAACACGGGCCCCTCGGTGAGATCGCCGCGCATCACAGGTGGCTTCGAGCTCATCAGGTCCCCCGCGTGTCCCCGTAGAGCTCGATGTGCAACCGTTTGGACAAAGTCAAATTGCTGGAAAGGCAAAGCTGTGCAAGCCAGCGTTCGCGCGCGGCGAGAGTCGCCGTGTCGGTGCCTTCGGCCATCAGCCAGATGCGCTCGCGCGGGATCGCGTATCGCGCGGCCAGGGCGAGGACTTCCTCAACGTCGGCGGGCTCGGCGACAACGAACTTGAGAAACGCCCGCGGCTCCTGCGCCCAATGCGCGAGGCGTTCGGCGACCAGCGCAAGTTCGGCCGGGTTGCCCGAATGGGCGAGCTTGGGGCTGACGTTGTACTGCTGGACGAGTGCGTCGAGCGCGGGTGGCGGCGCGACGGTGCCGTTGGTTTCGATCTCGACCGCGATGCCGGGAAGCAGCGCCAGCATCCGCGCCAGCGCCGGTGCCTGCAGCAGCGGCTCGCCGCCGGTCACGACGAGCCGCGGCTTGCCGAGCGCGGCGATCCGCCGGGCAACCTCTTCCTCCGCAAGCTTGACCTGGTTGGCGGCGCGCTCCCAGGCGATGCCGGAACGGTGCGGGCGGTTGTCGCCCTCGAAACGCCAGGTGTAGGCCGTGTCGCACCACACGCAGGCGAGATTGCAGCGCGACAGCCGCACGAACGCGCACGGCTTGCCTGCCGAGGGACCTTCGCCCTGCAACGAGGCGAAGATTTCCGGCTCGCCCGGCGTGGTCGTGGCGAGGACCAAGGTCACCCCGCGTCCTTTCGATGGGCCCACAAGGCACACCCTGTGCCCTGCGGGAATCCACTGCAAGTCACGGAATCAATAGAGATACTACGCGAAAGGGGCACAGGGCGCGCATGTGGCGCAACAGGGGCATTCGAGCCCTCAAGCGGCGCAGTCGAACGACTCGGGATCGGCGGCAGGACAGGCGTCATCCTGCAGTCTAAGCCACAAACCAGGGCCTGTAGGAAAGGCGTTTTTGCGTGCCGCGGGGTGTTGTCCGTCACCCCCATCCAACTCCGACTAAGCCCCTTCGGGGCCAAGTCTCCGTATCCTTCCCCCATCGAGGGGGAAGGGCCAGGAGGCAACGACGCTCCAAGGACAGCGGAGCTTACTCGCGAAGCGAGTTAGCGAAGCTTGGTTGGAGGTGACAGCGCGGCGCCTCCGCTGTCGCCCGGCTCAGCCTAGCCGCGCCAGTGCCGCTTCGAGCCGCTCGGCCTCCGCGGCATGGTGGGCGTGGTCGGCGCGAGCCTTTTCGACGGCCTCGGGCTTCGCACGCTCGACGAAATTCGGATTGGCGAGGCGCCCTTCGAGAGCTTTCGCTTCCTTGCGTGCGGATTCGAGAGCCTTCGAGAGCCGGGCCTTTTCGGCGGCGATGTCGATCACGCCTTCGAGGGGGACGACGATCAGGTCGCCGCCGGCCGTGACCTGCATCGCCGCGCCGGCGGGGGCCGGCTCGAAGCGGATCGAGGGCAGGCGGGCGAGGCGCTCGATCGCCGCGGCGTTGCGCCCGATCGCGGTGCGCGCGGTCGGCGACGGCTCGGCGAGGAACGCGTCGAGCTTTGCTCCCGGAGGGATGCCGAGTTCGTTCTTGGCGCCGCGGATCGCGCTGGTCAGCGCCACCAGCCAGTCGACCTCGGCCTTGGCGGCAGGATCGACCGCGGCCTGCGGCTCGGGCCACTTCGCGAGGATCAGCTCGTAGGGCCGCTCGCCCTGCGCGTGCCACAGCTCCTCGGTGACGAATGGCATGAACGGGTGCAGCATGACGAGGATCTGGTCGAGCACCCAGCCGGCGACGGCGCGGGTTTCGGCTGCTTCGTCCCCCTCCCGCTTGCGGGAGGGGTCAGGGGGGGGCGTGTCGGATGTTGCGCTTGCCTCGACGGGCCCACCCCCGGCCTCTCCCGCAAGCGGGAGGGGAGACGAGAGCATCGGCTTGATCAGCTCGAGGTACCAGTCGCAGAAGGTGCCCCAGGTGAACTGGTAGATCGCGTTGGCGGCGGCGTCGAAGCGCAAGTCGGCCATAGCCCTGTCGAGCTCGGCGAGGGTCTCGACCAGTTCGCCAACGATCCACTTGTTGACCGCGTGGGTGGCCGTGGGCGCGGCGACCGACTGCGACGCACCGATGCCGTTGGCCTGGCAGAAACGCGTGGCATTCCAGAGCTTAGTCGCGAAGTTTCGGTATCCCTCGACGCGGCTCTCGTCCATCTTCACGTCGCGGCCCTGGCTTTCCATCGCCGCCATGAAGAAGCGCAGCGCGTCGGCGCCGTACTTGTCGATCAG
>JBIQKN010000162.1:0-2030 GCA_044506565.1 Sphingomonadales bacterium
GAGCCTGCAGGAGCAGGACCCGTACAACAACGTGATCCGCACCACGGTCGAGGCGTTGGCGGCGGTTCTGGGTGGCACGCAGAGCCTGCACACCAACGCGCTCGACGAGGCGCTGGCGCTGCCGACCGACTTCTCGGCGCGGATCGCGCGCAATACCCAACTGGTTCTGGCCGAGGAGACCGGGATCACGCGGGTGATCGATCCGCTCGGCGGGTCGTATTACGTCGAGGCGCTGACCGCGAAGCTGGTCGAGGAGGCCGAGGCGCTGATCGCCGAGGTCGACGCGCTCGGCGGGATGACCGCGGCGGTGGCGAGCGGCATGCCCAAGCGGCTGATCGAAGAGGCCGCCGCGGCCAGGCAGGCGCGGATCGATCGCGGCGAGGACGTGGTGATCGGGGTCAACAAGTACCCGCTCGACGAGCATGCGCCGATCGAGACGCTCGAGGTCGACAATCACAAGGTGCGCGAGGGGCAGATCGCGCGGATCGCTGCGGTGCGCGCGGAGCGCGACGAGGCGAAGTGCCAGGCCGCACTGGCGGCGCTGACGGAGGCGGCCTTGAAAGCCCCCTCCCCTTCAGGGGAGGGGGTTGGGGGCGGGGAACGCGATGCCGCCGCCTCGTCGCGACGGCCCCCTCTCCCAACCCTCTCCCCTGAAGGGGAGAGGGCTAATTTGCTTGCCCTCGCGATCGAAGCCGCCCGGGCCGATGCGACGCTGGGCGAGATTTCCGCTGCGCTGGAAGCGGCGTTCGGGCGCCACGGGACGGAGCCGGCGCCGGTGCGCGGGGTTTACTCGCGCTCATACGCGGGCGATCCGCGCTATGCGCAAGTCGTCGCCGGGGTCGAGGCCGTCACCCGCCGCCTCGGCCGCCCTCCCCGGCTGCTGGTCGCCAAGATGGGCCAGGACGGGCACGACCGCGGGGCCAACGTAATCGCCTCCGCCTTCGCCGACGTGGGCTTCGAGGTGATCCCTGGGCCGCTGTTCCAGACTCCGCCCGAGGCTGCCGCGCTGGCGCTCGAGCGCGATGTCGACGCGGTCGGCGCCAGCTCGCTCGCGGGCGGGCACAAGACGCTGATCCCCGAGCTGGTCGAGGCGCTGCGTGCCGCGGGGAGGGCCGACGTCAAGGTCGTGGCCGGCGGGGTGATCCCGCCGCAGGACTACCAGTTCCTGCGTGACGCCGGGGTGCAGGGCATCTACGGCCCCGGCTCGAACGTGGTCGAATGCGCGGCCGACCTGCTGCGCCTGCTCGGCCACAACATGCCGCCGGCGGGCGAGGATGTGCGGGAGGGGGTCGAGTGAGCGAGAAGCGTGATCGTCCACGGCTACGCAACGGTTTGATCCTTATCGGATTGATCCTGCTTATGGAGTTCGTGCTGTGGGCGACGCGCTCCGGCTGCGTTGGACATTGCCCGGCAGATTACTTGGCTCAGCAGAACTTGCTGTATCCTGGTTCGCTCGTGATCGCCGTGCCGGCGATCATCATCGTCGCATTCTGGGCTCTCCGAAAAGACCGCAATGACTGACTCCCTCCGCACTGACTGGTCCCGCGCCGAGATCGCCGCGCTGTTCGAGCTGCCGTTCACCGAGCTCGTGTTCCGCGCCGCCGAGGTCCACCGCGAGCACCACCGCCCCGGCGAAGTCCAGCTCTGCACGCTGCTCAGCATCAAGACCGGCGGCTGCCCGGAGGACTGCGGCTATTGCGCGCAGTCGGTCCATGCCGAGAGCGGCGTCGCGGCGACCAGGCTGATGGGCGTGCAGGAAGTGCTCCAGCGCGCCGCTCAGGCCAAGGACGCGGGCAGCCAGCGGTTCTGCATGGGCGCGGCGTGGCGCAATCCCAAGGACCGCGACATGCCGAAGATCGTCGAGATCGTGCGCGGCGTGCGCGAAATGGGTCTCGAGACGTGCATGACGCTGGGGATGCTTACCTCCAAGCAGGCGGAGATGCTCGCCGAGGCGGGGCTCGACTACTACAACCACAACATCGACAGCAGCCCCGAGTACTACGAGCGGGTGATCACCACGCGCACGTTCG
>JBIQKN010000074.1:0-13029 GCA_044506565.1 Sphingomonadales bacterium
GGCACGAACGGCGCGACCGAGGCCTTGGCCTCCTGCGCCCCGGCGTCGAAACTGTTGCGGACGATCAGCACCGCAGGCCAGGGGCTGAGCTTGTACCAGGCGAACAGTCCCCCGCCGGCCAGCACGAGCAGGGCCAGAACGACGATCACGGCCTTGGTCACGGTCCGCATCGGATGGCCTCCAGCGCGGCTCAGGCCCGCCATAGGCCCGCGCGCGGCGGCGCGAAAGGATCAAACGGTCACCGGCCGCGAAAACGCGCCGGAGACAGACGCGGGGAAGGGCGCCGGGTCGGACAGGAAGGAAGGTGGAGGCCCGAGCCGGAATCGAACCGGCGTAAACGGATTTGCAGTCCGGTGCGTAACCACTCCGCCATCGGGCCCCAAAAATCCCCTGACGGGGAGGCGCGCCCGTAGCCCAGCCCCGGGGCGGGCGCAACCTTCTCGCGCGCCGGCCGCGCTTGCGACGGGGTGCGCAAGGCGGTAGCCCTCCTCGCATGGCCGACGAAGTCAAGATCCAGCGGATTGCCGGGCACAGCGAGGAGCGTTTCCTCGGTTCGGACGTGTTCGAGAGCGCGGGCCGCAACTTGCCGCCCCCGAAGCGCGGCGGCACCGTGCGCGAGGAAGCGCGCGAGATCGACGTCTATCATCGGTGCGACGTGGTCGTGGTCGGCGGCGGGCCGGCCGGCTGCGCGGCCGCTTGGGCCGCGGCACAGGCCGGCGCCGACGTGACGCTGGTCGAGCGCTACAACCATCTCGGCGGGCTTTCGACCGGAGGCCTCGTGATGTGGATCGACCGGATGACCGACTGGTCCGGCCGCCACGTGATCCAGGGGTTCGCGCGCCATTTCATCGAACGGATGCCGGCCGAGGCGGTCGCCGGGCCGCCGATGACCGATTGGGGTTCGAAGGACCCGGCCAAGGTCCTCTACTGGCAGAACCGCACCACTGCGTTCCACGGCATCGTCCAGTGGGCGCCGACGCTCGATCCCGAGCGGATGAAGCTCAACAACCAGGAAATGCTGCTCCAGGCTGGCGTACGGCTGGTGTTCCACTCGTGGGCGGCGCGGCCGATCGTCGAGGACGGCACGGCAAAGGGCGTGGTGTTCGAGAGCAAGGCCGGGCGCCAGGCGATCCTCGCCAGGGTGGTGGTCGACACCACCGGCGACGGCGACATGTTCGCGCGTGCCGGCGCCCAGTTCGATACCGACATCGAGGAGGGCGACGTCCATCACTCGATGAACACCGCGTGGATCGTGGGCGGGGTCGACATGGACCGGTGGATCGACTGGAAGGTCCACCACCCCGAGGAACTGCGCCAGTTGATGGAGCGCGGACGGCAGGAACTCGGGTTCTTCCAGACCCCTTACGTGACCTGGCGGCCGGACGTGGCGATGTGGCTCGGGCCGCGCCAGTCGGGGCTCTCGGCGCTCGACGTCGACGACATGACCGAGGTCGAGATCCGCAGCCACCGGCTGATGGAAGGGCACACCCAGTTCTTCCGCAAGCACGCGCCCGGGTTCGAGCGCGCGTTCTCGCTCAACAGCGCCGCGCAGCTCGGCGTGCGCCACACGCGCCGGCTCGGCGGTCTCGCGCGGATCGAGCGCAAGGACTGGGGCGACGGTACCCCGGTGGGCGACGAGGTCGGCGTGAGCCCGTCGATCAGCCCGAAGTTCCCGGTCGTTTCGGTGCCCTACGGCTGCCTCGTCCCGCGCGGGCTCGACGGGTTGCTCGCAGCGGGCCGCCACATCTCGTGCGACGCCAACAGCCACGGGTTCATGCGCGAGATCCCGCAATGCTGGCTCACCGGCCACGCCGCGGGCGTCGGCGCCGCGGTCGCCGCGAACCGCGGCGTGCAGCCGCGCGAGGTCGACGTCGCCGAAGTTCGCGCGATCCTGCGCCGGCAGGGCGCTCACCTGAGCGACGATGCCGCGGTCGCCGCGGCCGCACAGCCCATGGCGGCCGAATGACCGTCCCCGAATCGTTCCATGCCGCCTCGGACGACTTGCCGTGGGCCGAGGGCTGGGCGGGCGACCCGCGCATCGCCTTCAAGCTGCTGATGGCCGACGTCGAGGGCGCCCGCTTCGCGGTGCGCATGACCTTCGCCCCCGGGACCGAGGTCGCCGCGCACAAGCACACCGGCGAAGTCCACGCGTTCACCTTCTCGGGCGAGTGGGCCTACCTCGAATATCCCGACAGCCCGCCCAATCGCGCCGGCTCGTACCTGTTCGAGCCGCCGGGGAGCACCCACACGCTCAAGGTTGCCGACCACGCGGACGGGCCGACCGATGTGCTGTTCGTGATCTACGGCGCAATGCTGCACCTCGGTGCGGACGGCGAGGTCGTCGCGGTGACCGATGCCGAGAGCGTGCTGCGCGAGTACCCGCAGCTGCTGCGCGAGCAGGGCAAATCGGTGCCGGCAGTGCCCGCGGGCGGCGCGATGGCCTACCGCCCGCTGGCCGGCTGATCGCGCTCACGCGCCGTCCTCAAGTGCGTCGAGCAGCTCGCGCAGCCGCTGGCGGCGCGGCTCGAGCTCGCGCCGCGACTTGCGGCTCGCCTCGCTGGCGCTGGCCACGACCGTGATGACCATGACGACGGCCAGCCAGAAGTTGAACCACGGATCGGTGTCAGTGTTGATCGCGGTGCTGAACCACAGGATCAGCACGACGCCGACGGCGATCGGGGCATGCCACGCCATGAGCGCCCAGCGCCCGGTCAGCGACAGCCGGTAGTCTATCAGTGAAAGGTTGCGACGGATCTCTTCGCGCAGCGTGTTGCCGAACTCGCGTTCGCGCCGCGCCTGGCGGCGCTGGCTGCGCCACATGGCGCCGACCCACGCGGCGAACGTCGCCGTCCCGAGGGCTGCGGCGGCAGCCTCCAGCACCGGCCGGCGGAAGATGGCCAGCGCCCAGAGCGCGAGTGCCGCGAGAACGGCCATGATCGAGCCGGTGACGTAAGTCATCCACTGCTCCCGGCGCAGCGTGCGGCGCACTTCGGCCTGTTCGTGCTGCAGCACCAGTCGCAGCAGATCCTCGTTGACGCCGTAGAGCGGCCTTTCGTCCTGCGCCTTCCAGGCGTCCAGCATCTGGTCAAAGTCCATCGTGCTCTTCCTTGGCGAGCTGAGCGGCGAGCGCCGCCTTGATGCGGTTGATGCGGACCCCGACGTTGCTCTCGCCGAGGCCGAGGATCTGCGACATTTCGCGGTAGGAGAAGCCGTCGAGCATCAGCAGCGCGAGGCTGCGGTCGACCTCGCCGAGTTCGGCGATGCGGGCGTAGATCCACTCGAGCCGCGGATCGCACGCCGCCGGCTCGGCCAGCAGCCCGCTCGCCGCCTCGATGTCCTGCCGGCCCTTGCCGTGCTTGCGCTCGCGGCGCTGCCAGGCGATCGCCGTGTTGAGCGCGACGCGGTAGATCCAGGTGCTCGCTGCGGAGTCACCGCGGAACGCGTCGACCGAATGCCAGACCTGGAGCGCGATCTCCTGGAACAGGTCCTCGCGGTCGGAGTGCGAGGCGCCGTAGGCGCGGGCGACCTTGAACAGGATCGCCTTGTGCGCCGCGATCCAGCCTTCGAATATGCGGTTCCGCTCGCCGTCCTGCATGTCCCACCTTCGCGCCGTTAGTAGCAGGTGGGTGGCGATTTCTTACGGCGGCAGAACCGCGCGGGTCATTTCCCTCGACAGCGCGAGGTTTGCGCTAGGCGCCGACGACCCAGACCAGCCCCAGCCCGAACAGCAGCGCGACGAGCGCAGCCCACATCTTCTCGGCGCGCGAGCCCTTTTCGTAGATGCGAGTGTCCATGACGACACCTCCTTCCGAAAATCGGAGCGAGGCGGAGTCGGGCGTCGGCAGGGCGCTCAGGCTTCGCGCCACTCCATATCCGGCTTATACGCCTCAACGGCCTGAAGTTCCATCAAAACGCTCCCCGCGCGCCTGCCCTCGGAGAAATGCCTAGGGTGCGCTCGGCAATGCCTTAAGGCGGCGGCTTCACTGCGACGGTGTGTACCCGCGCGATTCGAGCAGGGGCCACCTCGGCATTGCCGCGAGCCTGCTGACGAGCCCCGCTGCGGCGGCGATCGGCATGGTCACCCTGGCGCTCGCAACGGTGGCGATCCTTTACTGGTCGACGAGCTTCGTCGATGCGTTGTCGCGCGAGCGCCAGAACGGCCTCGTCGCGAACGTGCTCGCGCAGAGCGCGGAACAGGTCGCGCATGACCAGGAGGCGGTGACCGTCTGGGACGACACGCTCCGGAAACTGCAGGAACCGAGGCTGGACGCGGAGTGGATGGACCAGAACCTCGGCATCTGGTTGCACGACTACTACGGCCACGATGCCGTCTATCTGGTCAGTCCGGCGAACGAGCCGATCTACACGATGCGCGACGGCAGGCGCGGGAAGCCGCAGGACTTCGCGAGTGTCGCAGAGGCGCTCCTGCCGCTCGTCGGTCGGCTGCGCGAGACCCTGCGCAATCCCGGCGCCGAGCTTCGGGCCAACCAGCTGAGCCCGACCGTCACCGACATCCTGTTGGTCGACGGGAGCCTGGCGATCGCGAGCGCCAAGCCGGTCGTCTCCGACAGCGGTGAGATCGAGCAGGAACCCGGCTCCGAGTTCGTCCACGTCGCCGTGCGCCGCCTGGCGAGCGGCTTCGCCGACAACCTGCGCGATACCTACAGTCTCGACGGGGCACGGTTCTTCCTCGACGGCGACCTCCGGCCCGGCGAGGACGCGCAGCCGCTGATCTCCAGCGGCGGCCGGGTCGTGGGCCATTTCGCCTGGCGCCCGTTCGCTCCCGGGTGGGTCGTGTTCGAGCGGCTCGCGCCGGTCCTGCTGTCGCTGGGAGCCCTGGTGAGCGCGCTGGTCTTCATGCTGATGCGGCGGATCGCCCGGCGCACGCGCGAACTGCGCGAGAGCAACGCGGCCGTGCAGCACCTCGCCTTTCACGACGTGCTTACGGGGCTGCCGAACCGGGCGCTGTTCGAGGATCGCCTCAACCACGCGCTCGCGGTGTTCCGCCGCACCGCCGAGCGCCGCGTCGCGCTGCTGTTCCTCGACCTCGACCGCTTCAAAATTGTCAACGACACGCTCGGCCACGCGGCCGGCGACGAACTGATCCGCGCGTTCGCCGGTCGCCTCTCGGCCGTCATCCGCGCGACTGACACGGCAGCGCGGCTCGGCGGTGACGAGTTCGCCGTGATCCAGACCGACACCGCCACGGTGCAGGACGTCGACGACCTGTGCGAGCGCATCATCGAGGCCGCCGCGGCGCCGTTCCTCGTTGGCGGCCGCCGGGTTCGCGTCGGCGTCAGCATCGGGGTGGCGCTGGCCGGCAGGGATGGTTTCTCGGCCGATGAGCTCGGCCGCTGCGCCGACATCGCGCTCTACGAAGCCAAGGCGAGCGGCCGAGGCCGCTACCTGCGGTTCACCCCGGCGATGGACGAGCCGATCCGCGCTCGCCAGGACGCCGAACAGGACATGCGCGCCGCGCTCGAGGCGGGCGACCAGCTCTCCGTGGTCTACCAGCCGACCTATTCGGCCAACGAGGGCAACATCGTCGGTGCCGAAGCACTGATCCGCTGGCAGCATCCCGAGAGCGGCGAGGTCGCGCCGACCGTTTTCATCCCGGTGGCCGAGGAAATCGGCCTGATCGACCAACTCGGCGAATGGGTGCTGGCCCGGGTCTGCCGCGACGCGCGCGACTGGCCGATCGGGACGGTCTCGATCAACGTCTCGCCCGTCCAGCTTCGCAACCCGCACTTCGCGGTGCGCGCGATCGGCATCATCGGCGAGGCGGGAATCGAGCCCGAGCGCATCGAGCTCGAGATCACCGAGACCGCGGTGATCGAGCAGACCGAGCAGTGCGCGCGCAACCTGCGCCTGCTGCGCGAGTTCGGCGTGCGCGTGGCGCTCGACGATTTCGGCACCGGGTATTCTTCGTTCCGGCACTTCCACGAGTTCGAAGTGGACCGCGTGAAGATCGACCAGACCTTCGTCAGCAAAATCGACCTCAGCGAGGGCGGCAGCGCGATCATCCAGGCGATCGTGGACCTCGCCCGGTCGAGCGGGTTCCGGACCACTGCCGAAGGCGTCGAGACGGAGGAGCAGCGGATCTTCCTCGAGCGGATCGGATGCGACGAGCTGCAGGGCTATCTGCTCGCACGGCCTGTCGGCGCCGGTGACATCGATGTGCTGCTCGGCGTCGCACGGCGGCCCTTCGCCGCCGAAACGCCGCCGCGTCGCTCGATCGCCGCCTAGTTCGCGATAAATTGCCGGCTCGCCGCCTCTAACCTCGCGGCAAAAGCACTCCGCCGGTGCTCATCGGCTGCACATCCTGACGGAAGTTGCCGAGGTAGCCGGGTGCTTCGTTGACGTATCCGGGGCCCTCGCGGGCGGCCAGCTCTTCCGCCGGCACGTCGAGGTCGATCGAGCGATTAGCCACAGAGATGCGCACGATGTCGCCGTCGCGCACCTTACCGATCGGGCCGCCGGTCGCCGCCTCGGGAGCGACTTCCGCGACCGTCAGGCCCTTGAGGCACAGGCCCGACAGTTGCCCGTCGGTGACGAAGGCCGTGGTCTTGGCCAGCCCTGCGGCGTCGAGCGCGAACAGGATCGCGCTGGCCGAGCCGCCCATGGCCGGGCCGCCCTTGAGGCCCTGGTTGCGCGCGACGACGACGTCGCCGGGCTGCACGACGCCGTCCTCGATCGCCTGCAGGCACTCTGCGGTGTCCTCGAACACGCGCGCCGGGCCGGCGAACTCTTCGGGGCGCGAACCGTCGCGGATGCCGAGGCGGACGACCGCGGTCTCCGCGAAGCTGCCGCGCAGGATGGCGATGGCGGGTCCTTCGCCCACGGGATCGTCGAGCGCGTGGATCACCTCGGGCCCGGGGATGACATAGTTCTCGAGCGTCTCGCCCAGCGTCCGGCCCGTGCAGGTC
Organism: Sphingomonadales bacterium; assembly: GCA_044506565.1. Taxonomy (GTDB): domain Bacteria; phylum Pseudomonadota; class Alphaproteobacteria; order Sphingomonadales; family Sphingomonadaceae; genus Croceibacterium_A. The sequence continues at coordinate 6,927 of JBIQKN010000074.1, forward strand.
AACGCCGAGGTGTCGATGCGGCTCTCGAGCCGTTTGAGCACCGCGCGCGCCCCGCCGGCATCCTCGAACTGCTCGATCCGCACCTCACCCGTCGGCCGCACCGCCGAGAGCACCGGCACGTCGCTCATCTCGTCCCACAGTCTGAAGATGTCGATCGGGGTTTCGGCCTCGACCGCCACCGCCTGCAGGTGCTTGATCGCGTTGATCGAACCCGAAACCGCGAGGACCGTGGCGATAGCGTTGCGGAACGCGCCTTCGGTCAGGATCTGCCGCGGCCTCAAGTCCTCGTGGACCATCTCGACGATCCGCCGCGCGGCCTCGCGCGCGTTGGCCTGCATCTTGGGCGAGTTGGCGCGCACCGGCGCGTGGCCCGGGAGCGCCATGCCGAGCGCCTCGACCACCGAGTGCATCGTGTTGGCCGTCGCCATGCCGGCGCAGACGCCGGGCCCCATGATCGCGTTCTCGGCCATCTCCGACAGCGGGAATTTCGGTGCGGCGCCGAAGCGCTCGCCGACGGAGCCCGACCACAGGTCCTCGACGTCGACCGGCTCGCCGTCGATCTCCCCCGCCGGCTGGTAGCCGCCGATGACCAGGATCGTCGGAATGTCGAGCCGCGCCGCGGCCATCAGGTGCCCGGGCGGGGTCTTGTCGCAGCTCGTCAGGCAGATCATCCCGTCGAGCAGCGCGGCCTCGACCTGGACCTCGATGTCGTTGGCGATGATGTCGCGCCCGGCGAGGATGTACGAGCCCTTCCTCGCCGCGCCGGTGATGAAGTCCGACGGCGCTGCGGTGCGCACCTCGAAAGGCACCCCGCCCGCCGCGCGGATCTCGTCCTTGACGATCTTCGCGATGCCGTCGAGGTGCGCGTAGCAGATCGCCAGCTCGCTCGAGCTGTTGACCACCGCGATCTTCGGCTTCTCCATGTCCTCCCTGGACAGGCCGAGCGCACGCCAGTTCGCGCGGCGGCTCGGCGTGTTGGCGGCGAGCGAACGCAGCGCCATCACGCGGTCGCCGGCTTGGCGGTCGGAGCCGGCGCCTGCTCGGCCAGCAGCCGCCTTGCGAAGACCGACAGCACCAGCAGGCCGACGACGACGCCCGCGAGGCACAGGCCGGTGAACAGGTAGCCGTCGAGCACACGCTCGTCGCTGCCGAGGAAGTAGAACCCGCCGAGGATCGGCGCGGCGACCGCGGCGAACTTGGCCATGAAGCTGGCCCAGCCGCCGCCGGTCGAGCGCACCGCGCTCGGGTAGTAGATCGAGGTGATCGAAATCACCGCCGCATGCCCTGTGCCGATCATGATCCCGCCGAGCAGGATCACCGGGATGAACAGCGGCCCGTCGAGCAGCACGCCCGAGCCGATCCACAGCGCCAGCGGCACGCCGAGCAGCGGCGCGATCGCGATCCACGCCGGGCCGCGCTTCTCGGTGAACCACAGCAACAGCACGCCGCCGATCGCGCCGATCATCCCGCCGATCGAGGCGAGGTTGGCGGCCATCGCCCGCTCGATCCCGAGCTCCTCCATGAACAGCACGCCGAAGCTCGCCTTCAGGTAGATCGCGAACGAGGAGAAGAAGTAGGTGATCCAGATGATCGGCGTGATCCACGCGAGCACGCCGCGGAACAGCTCGGCCGACTTGGCCAACGGCGATTCCCCGCCGACCTTCTTCTCGTCGGACAGGACGACGTGGCTGTATCGGCCGAGATCGGCGGCCGGATCGAACCGCTGGAGCACCGGCAGGACCTCGGCCGCGGGCCTGTTCTTGGCAACCATCCAGCGGGCCGACTCCGGCATGGTGAACAGCAGCACGAACGCTAGCACGCCGGTCGCCGCGCCGCAGAAGAAGAACACGCCTTCCCAGCCGTAGGTCGGCGCGATGTAGTTGGTCACCTGCCCGGCCATCGCCCCGCCGAAGCTGAACCCGAGCATGATGATCGTCACCGCGCGCGCCTTCGCGCCCGCCGGCATCGACTCGATGTTGATCGACCACGCGGGTGCCAGCAGGCCGCCGATCGCGAGGCCGCCGATGAGCCGCAGCACGATCAGCATCTCGGGGGTGTTGGCGAACCCGGTGACGAAGGTCAGCAGCGCCGAAAGGATTGTGCACCAGATGATCACCGGGCGGCGGCCGTAGATGTCGGCGAGATAGGACCCGACCAGCGAGCCGATCATCTGCCCGAGGAACGCCGCCGAGCTGACGTAGCCGGTCATCACGTCGGTCAGGTGCATTTCTTCGCGCAGGTATGGCAGCGTGAACGAGATCAGCGAGAAGTCGAGGCCGTCGAAGAACGTGACCAGCGAGCAGATCACCAGCAACTGGATATGGAACCGCGTGAACGGCAACTCGCCGAGAAATTTCGCCACATCGAGCGTCTGTCCCGGGCTGGCGCTCGCCGGATGGGCCTCGGTCATCTGTGCTCCTCTCGTCCCCGTCGGCTCTCCGTCCGATCGGTAGCGATCTATCGAATTGGCTCAATGGCCTAACAGGAAATGGCCGAGGCACAAGGCGGCGGAAGCCACCCGGGACGGGCGGAGGTGCCTCAGCGCCCGGCGATGCGGTAGCCGCCCCGCGGATCGGTCTGCACGAGGTCGGCGATTCCGGCTGCCGCCAGCTTGGCCCTGAGCCGCGAGACGTGGACCTCTACCCGGTTGGTCCCCGGCTCGACCTCGAGTCGCCAGACCTCGCGCAGCAGGCGCCGGCGCGTGACCCGCTCGCCGGGACGTTCGGAAAGCCGCCACAACAGCGCGAACTCGCGCGGGTGCAGAGTCAGCCAGCGCTCCCCGGCGCGCGCATCCCGGTGCAGCAGGTCGAGCGTGACCGGGCCGACGTCGCGCCGGCGCGGCAGGCTGTCGCGCTGTTCGGTCACCCGCCGCGCGCGCCGCGCCAGCTCGCGCAGCCCGACCGAGCCCGGCAGCGCATCGCCGCATCCCGCGTCGAGCAGCCGGGCGCGTTCGTCCGCGTTGTCGACCCCGACGAACAGGCACAGCGCGGGATCGATGCCGTCGAGACCCTGCGCCGTGCCGCGGCCGTCGACCAGCCGGACGTGGTTGCCCGCCTTCCTGGCGGACAAGGTCCATCCGATCCGGCGCAGATCCCATTGCCGCGGCAGTTCGCACCGCCTTGCGACCCATCCGAACACCGCCACCTCGAGTCCCCCCAACTCCTCTCGCAGGCACAGGCATCGCACGCGGAGCGCGCGTTTCAAGGGCTGGAGGGCCGTTTCAAGCGGAGATGCCCCCGAAGCGGATTCATCTCCTGCGCGGGCGCGGTATCAGGCCGCGGATGCGTTCACGCCCATGCTCTGCAGGTAGCGCTTCACATTGCGTGCGGCCTGGCGCAGGCGCTGCTCGTTCTCGACCAGCGCGATGCGCACGAAGCCCTCGCCGTCCTCGCCGTAGCCAACCCCCGGTGCGACCGCGACGTCGGCGTGGGTCAGCAGCTGCTTCGAGAACTCGAGGCTGCCCATGTGCTCCAGCGCCGGCGGCAGCGGTGCCCAGGCGAACATCGAGGCGGGCGGGGCGGGGATGTCCCACCCGGCGCGGCCGAACGCATCGACCAGCACGTCGCGGCGCTTGTGGTACAGCTCGCGGTTCTTCTCGACGATATCCTGCGGCCCGTTGAGCGCGGCGCAGGCCGCGGCCTGCAACGGGGTGAACGCGCCGTAGTCGATGTAGCTCTTCACCCGCGTCAGCGCCGAGATCAGCGTCTTGTTGCCGACCGCGAAGCCGATCCGCCAGCCGGCCATCGAGAAGGTCTTGGAAAGCGAGGTGAACTCGACCGCCACGTCCTTCGCTCCGTTGGCCTGAAGGATCGAGGGGGTCGGCTTGCCGTTGTAGTAGAGCTCCGAATAGGCGAGGTCCGACAGCACCCAGACCTTGTTTTCCTTCGCCCAGTCGACCAGCCGCTGATAGAATTCGAGATCGACCACCTCGGCGGTCGGGTTCGACGGATAGTTGACCACCAGCACGGTCGGCCGTGGGCTGGTGAACCGCATCGCCCGGTCGAGCGAATCCCAGTACCGCTCGTCCGGCGTCGTCGGGACGGCGCGGATGCTGGCCCCGGCGATGATGAAGCCGAACGTGTGGATCGGGTAGCTCGGGTTCGGCGCGAGGATCGTGTCGCCCGGCGCGGTAATCGCGGTGGCGAGGCTGGCGAGCCCTTCCTTCGACCCGAGCGTGACCACGACTTCGGTCTCGGGATCGACGTCGACCCCCCAGCGGCGGCCGTAATAGTTCGCCTGCGCCTTGCGCAGCCCGGGAATGCCCTTCGACTGCGAGTAGCCGTGCGCGTCGGGCTTCTGCGCGACCTCGCACAGCTTGTCGATCACGTGCTGCGGCGGCGGCAGGTCGGGGTTGCCCATGCCGAGGTCGATGATGTCCCGACCGCTGGCGCGTGCTGCGGCCCGCATCGCGTTGACTTCGGCGATGACATAGGGCGGCAGGCGCTTGATGCGGTAGAATTCGGTATCCATGACCTCGTTGATCCAATGGGGTTGATCGAAAATGCCGCGCTTTCGTGCGCGCGGCGCAACGATTGTGACGGAATCGGCCGGCCAGCGCAATTGCGCCGCTGCCGATTGCCGGAGATGCTCTCCCAAATGCAACAATCGGCCCTATGATGGCGATGATGGACGATTCCCCGACCCACGCCGCCGACATCTTCACCGAGATGCTGCGGATGCAGGGCGAGGCGGCGCGGCAGATGGTCGGGACGTTCGTGCCCGAGATGTCCGAGGCGGTGCCTTCGGACGCCGAGATCACCGGGTGGGGCGAGTCGGCGCTCAAGCTGCAGCGGATGTGGCTCGAGTTCTGCGAGCAACAGGCGATCCCGGAGGCGCCTGTGCCGCTGCTGGCCGATCCGGCGCAATGGATGGGGCTGATGCAGGCGTGGTACCGGCAGGTGCCGCTTCTCGATCCGGAGTTCCACGCGCGGCTGGCCGAGGAAGGCATGGAGCTGTGGGAGGATGTGCTGGCGCAGTACGGACTCGGCCCGAAGGCGGGCGAGGACCGCTCGCCCGAAATCGAGCTGCCGCGCAGCGACAGGCGTTTCGCCGACGAGGCGTGGCGCGAGCAGCCGGTCTTCGCGCTGATCCACCAGACCTACCTGCTGTTCGCCGAGCGGATCCTCGAAAAGGTCGACCGAGTCGAGGGGCTGGAAGAGAGCGACCGCGAGCAGCTGCGCTTCGCCACGCGCAGCGTGCTCGACGCGATGAGCCCGGCCAACTTCCCGCTGATGAATCCGGTGGTGCTCGAGCGGACGATCGAAACCCACGGCGAAAACCTGGTCAAGGGCATGGAGCGGCTGGCCCGCGACCTCGAGAAGGGCCAGTTGACCCACACCGACTCCGCGGCCTTCCGCCTCGGCGAGACGATCGCCTGCACGCCGGGCAAGGTCGTGTTCGAGACGCCGCTGTTCCAGGTGATCCAGTACACACCGCAGACCGAGGAGGTGCTGGCGACGCCGCTGGTGATCTTCCCGCCGTGGATCAACCGCTTCTACATCCTCGACCTCAATCCGAAGAAGAGCTTCGTGCGCTGGTGCGTCGAGCAGGGCGTGACGGTGTTCATGGTCTCGTGGCGCTCGGCCGACGAAACCCTGGCCGAGGTCACCTTCGACGACTACGTCAGGGCTCAGATCGCGGCGATCGACGCGGTGCGCGAGCGGCTCGGCGTGCCCGCCGTGCATACGATCGGCTACTGCGTCGCCGGCACCACGCTCGCCGCGACGCTAGCGGTGCTCGCCCGGCGCGGGCAGGCGGACAAGGTCGCCAGCGCGACGTTCCTGACCGCGCAGGTCGACTTCGAGCGCGCCGGCGACCTCAAGGTGTTCGTCGACGACACCCAACTCGAGCTGATCCGCCAGGCAGGCCGCGGCGGGTACCTCGACGGCCGCTACATGGCGGCGACGTTCAACCTGTTGCGCGGCACCGAGCTGATCTGGAACACCGTGGTCAACCACTACCTGCTCGGCGAGGATTACCCCTCGTTCGACCTGTTGCACTGGAACGGCGACGTGACCAACCTGCCGGCGAAGTGGCACGAGGCGTACCTGCGCGATTGCTACCGCGACAACAAGCTGGTCGAGCGCGACGCGCTGTCCGCCGA
>JBIQKN010000163.1:0-2000 GCA_044506565.1 Sphingomonadales bacterium
CGCTCATGGCGCAGCTCGAAACGCTGCCCATCACGACCGACGTGGCCGCGCGCGTGGTCATCAACGAACGGACAGGCACGGTGGTCGTGGGTGGCAACGTCCAGCTCGGTCCGGCAGCGGTGGCGCACGGCAACCTGTCGGTCCGCATCACGACGCGGTTCGACGTGAGCCAGCCGGCGCCCTTCTCGGGCGGCGATACGGTCGTCGTGCCGAATGCGCAGGTCGATATTCGCGAGGGCACCGCGCAGCTGGTCACCATGCCCGAGGGCGCGACGCTCGATGCGGTCGCGAGCGCACTCAACACGCTGGGCGCTTCGCCGCGTGACATCATCGCCATCATGCAGGCCCTCAAGGCCGCTGGCGCCCTGCGGGCGGAAATCGTGGTGCTCTGAGGCGCAGCCATGGCCGAGACCTCACACATCGATCGCATCGACGCGCCCATTCAGGCGGCCGACCTGTCCACGCCGTCGGCCGATGCGCGCACGCCGGAACAGCTCCGGCTGCTTGCCGCCCAGTTCGAGTCGATGCTGCTGTCACAGATGCTCACCCAGATGCGCTCCACCCTGTTCGACGATGGCGAGGATTCGGGCATCGGGTTCGGGAAGGGCCCGCTGGCCGATGCGATGTACAGCGAACTCAGCCTCGCGCTCAGCCGGGCCGGCGGCTTCGGTCTGACCGACTCGCTGATGGACCCATTGATGCGGCAGTCAGGCGGCGTTTCCTCGCAGGCAACCGGCGTGTCGATGCCCTCGCTCCAGGTCACCATGCCCGACAGCCTGGGACCAGGCATGGCGAACGCATCGGGACCGGCGCTCTTCCAGGGGCGGATCTCGTCGGCCTTCGGCTGGCGCGAGCATCCGATTACCGGCGGTGCGAAGTTCCATCGTGGCGTCGACATCGCCATGCCGGTCGGCCGCGACGTACCGGCCGCGCGTGCCGGCACGGTCACCTTCGCCGGCGAGCAGGGCGGCTACGGCCTGATGGTGGTCGTCAATCACGGCGATGGGATCGCGACACGCTACGCGCACTTGTCGGAACTGCACGTGCAGGCCGGCGATGCCGTGGCCGAAGGACAGACCCTGGCACAGTCGGGCGCCACGGGCCGCGTTACCGGGGCCCATCTGCACTTCGAGGTGCTCCAGGACGGCGAGCCGGTCGATCCGGCAGCCGGGCTGGGCAGGTTCTATGCGCAGCGGTGAGGTGCGACCGGTGGCCGGCGGCTTGGTGGCCGTGGTGTACCCGGTGAATGCGGCTAAAGTGTTCGTCCCGACTGCCGATTACACGCGCAGGGATGGAATTCGGGGCCCGGACGCCCGGGAGCGAACACACCATGAAGGTAGACCCGCGAGCGGAATCGACGCAGCAGGTACCGGCCGTGTCGGCCGAGGTGGCCAAGGTGCCGCCGAAGCCGGCAGGCGTACCGAACGACGCCGTCAAGTTGTCGGATGCCTTGAAGGTGGCCGACGAAGCCGTGCGTGCGGCGGCGCACTCGGGCGACGTGCGCCCGGAGGCAATCACTCGTGCCCGCCAGCTGCTCGAAGCCGGCGAGCTTGGTCTCAACTTCGAATCGCTCGCGGATCGCATCATCGATTCGCTCCTCGAGTCCCGTGACGACCGCACCTGACGCCCTCACCGGCCTGGTTGACGCCCTCGACGCATTTTCGAGCGCCCTGGAATCCGCCGACTCCGCCGCCGTCCTGGTTGCCGAAGAGCAGCTGGCGGCGGCCGTCAGCGTACTGAAGCACGTCGATCTGGCCGCCACCGCTCTCCAGCCATCCGTCCGCGAGCGAGTCAGCGCCGTCCGGCTCGCGATCGACCGGTGTCGCGCGCTCGGCTATTCGGCCAGCGACCTGGCCGCCATCATGGCGCCGCCGGGGTACGGCCCGAAGGGCCTGCGCCTTCCGGCCGTGGCGCGCGCCCGGACCGTGGCCTCGAGGACCTGACGTGGCAGGCCTGCTCGACAGTCTCAGCTCGGCGACCAGCGGCCTGACCGCCGCGCG
>JBIQKN010000075.1:0-12878 GCA_044506565.1 Sphingomonadales bacterium
TTGAGCGCGTTGTCGTAGGCTTCGAGCATCGGCTGGCGGGCGCGCAGGATTTCGTCCTCGTCGACCGGACGTGCGATCAGCGAGGCGACGGTTTCGAGCATCGCCTCCCGCGCGGCGTCGACGTCGTCGACGTCGACCGGTGCGGTGATCGTGAACACGCCCCAGTCCGGATAGACGTCGGACGCGGTCGCGCTGACGCCCGGCGAGTAGGTCTGGCCGAGTTCCTCGCGCAGCTTGTCGAGCAGTTCGAGCCGCATGACCCGCTCGAGCAGCTCGAGCCGCAGCTCGTCGTCGAAGTCGCTGTCGTCGCGGGTCGGCCAGCTGAAGCGCACGATCGCCTGGTTCGGGGCACCGTCGTGGTAGACTACGCGCCGGCTGCGGTCGGCGGTGAAACTGCGCTGGCGGTTGTCGGCGTAGTCGCGGAAATCGCGCTCGCGCGGCGGAAGCGCCCCGAGCGTGCGGGCGATCAGGTCGAGAGCCACGTCCTCTTCGAAGTCCCCGACCAGCGCCAGCTCGAGCGCGCCGTTGGCAAGCCTGTCGCCGATGTCGTTCTTCAGCTCGGCGAAGGAGAGGCCGAGATAGGCCTCCTTCGGCTGAATGGTGAAGCGCGGGTCGTTGTCGGAGATGATCCCGCCGGCGGCATTGCTCAGCGCACTTTCGGCGGTCGCGTCGCGGCTGGCGAAGAAGTTCTCGATATTGCGGCGGTACTGGGCCTCGCCCTCGCGCCGGAACCCCGGATCGCTGATTGCCGCGGCGAGCAGCTGGAGCTGGAGCTCGAGATCGCGCGGCGTGGTCTGCGAGGCGAGTGCGAACGTTTCCGAGTCGGCGTTAAACGCGAACCCGACCGAGTTTCCGGCAAGGATCGTCTGCAGCTCGTCGAGCGGATGCTTGCCGAGGCCGCCGAGCGGGAGGGCGTTGTCCATCGCCGTGGCAAGCGGATCCTCGCGGGTGTTGAGCAGCTGGCCGCCGTCGATGTTGAGCTCGACCGAGATGCGGTCGCGTTGCAGGTCGGTCGGCTTGAGATTGACCCTGAGGCCGTTCGAAAAGACCAGCTTGCGGACGCCGAGCACCGGCTCGGTCTCGTCGGAAACGACGGCGCCCGGTTCGCCGAAGTAGGTATAGGCCCACTCGGTCAGCGCGCCGCTTTCGAGGGCCGTGACCGGCTCGGCCATGCCCGCGTCCCACGCCGCGCGCAGGGCTTCGGCGCCGCCTTCGGGCGGTGTGCGGCCCTCGAAGCGGATCAGCGGGTTGTCGAGCGGGACCAGTTCCTCGCGCAGCGCCTCGAGCACGCTCTCGGGGGTGATATCGGGCAGGTGATCGAGGAACCGCTGCAACGCGCTCTCGGGCGTCGTCGGAACCTGGCCTTCGTCGAGCAGCGTGATCGCGCCGGTGATGAAGCTCGAGTTCGGGCGGGTTTCCGCACCGGCGGCGTTGTTCTCCAGCGCGGTGCGCAAGTTGGCGACCTGCTCGGCCACCTCGGCCTCGGTGAAGCCGAATTCGAGCGCGCGGCGGTATTCGGCCTGCGCCGCGGCGAGCGCACGCTTCCAGTCTCCGTCGGCTGCGAGCACCAGGAGGTTCGTCGTGCGGGCGATCTCGTAGACTTCCGAGGTGCCCAGCGCGGCGCCGCGGAACGGGGGGTCTTCCTGCCGCGCGAGGCGCTGCAGGCGGCGGTTGACGATCCCGTAGCCGAGCTGCCGGCGGACGTTCTTCTGGCGCCAGGCGACGGTATCGGTGTGGTCGAGCCACGGGCCATGTCGCGAGACGGTCACCTGCTCGTCGAGCGCCGGGTCGACGAACACGTCCGTCCGGCCCTGGTGATCGAACAGGATCGGCCCGGCGTCGATCGCGGGATGAATCGGCACGGGGCTCCAGCTGGCAAAGTGCTCGCGGATCTTTGCCTCGACGAGATCGGGATCGAAGTCGCCGACGACGATCACCGCGGTGTTCTCGGGACGGTAGATGCGCTCGTAGAGCGCCCGCAGCTTCTCGCTGGTCGCCGCCTGCAGCGTCTCGACCGTACCGATCGGCAACCGATGGACGAAACGCGCGCCCGGATAGAAGAAGGCGATGCTGTCGAGGTAGTTACGCAGCTCGTAGGTGTCGCGCACGCGCTTCTCGCTGAGCACCACGCCCTTCTCGCGCTCGACCGCCGCAGGATTGAAGCTCAGTTCGCTGGCCGTCTCGCGCATGATCATCAGCGCGGTGTCGAGCAGGCCGGGGTCGTTGCGCGGCAGGTCGAGCCTGTAGAGCGTGACGTCGTAGTTGGTGCTCGCGTTGGTATCCGCCCCGAAAGCCAGCCCCTCGCGCTCGAGCAGACGGATCATCTCGCCCTCGGGAATGCGGGTCGAGCCGTTGAACGCCATGTGCTCGACGAAGTGCGCGTAGCCGAGCTCCTCGTCGGTTTCGGCGAGCGAGCCGGCGTCGACCCAGAACTGCACCATCGCCGTGCCCTTGGGCGTCGCATTGGGGCGAATCACGTAGCGCATCCCGTTGTCGAGCCGGCCGAAGCGGTAGGCGGGGTCGGGCGGCAGGTCGCTCTTGTCGAACGGCCATTCGTGATGCGGCTGCACTGCGGCCGGTGCGGCCGGGGCCTGCTGGGCGGAGGCCGGGATCGCGAGAGCGGCGAGGAGGACGGAAAGCAGGATGCGGCGTATCATCGACCGTTGTCTGGCGGATCGACGGTGAACGGGCAATGGGCGGGATCGCCGCATCGCGTCGCGCCGCCGCCGCTGGCCGCCGAATTCGAGCAACATTTCACCGCAACACGAAACACTTACCGGCGCGAGGCGCTAGTTTCCCCAACGGGGGCAAAGGAGTCGCCGAATGGAATTGCGCCTGCTCGTTGCCTACGCCCTGATCGTATTGCTGGCCCTTGCCGCCACGTTGCTTGTCGCGCGCCTGCGCCGCCGCCAGCGCCGGCGCAAGGCACGCAAGATCTACTACTATTGACGCGTTCCCGGCGGCGAAGCGGCGCTATTTCTTCGGCTTCGGCCCGCTGCGCAGCTTGGCGCGGTGCGCTGACATGTCGAACACCTCTCCGGGGCCGGCATCCTCGTTGAGCAGGCCGAGGCGCCGGGCGACCTCCTGGTAGGCCTCCTCCTCGCCGCCGAGGTCGCGGCGGAAGCGGTCCTTGTCGAGCTTCTCGCCGCTGGTCATGTCCCACAGCCGGCAATTGTCGGGGCTGATCTCGTCGGCGAGGATCACCCGGCTGTAGTTGTCCTGATCCCAGATGCGGCCGAACTCGAGCTTGAAGTCGATCAGGCGGATGCCGATCGCCGCGAAGATGCCGCACATGAAGTCGTTGATGCGGATCGCCATCGCGGCGATGTCCTGCATCTCGTCGTTGTTGGCCCAGCCGAAGCAGGCGATGTGCTCCTCGGCGACCATCGGGTCCTGCAGTTCGTCGCTCTTGAGGTAGTACTCGATCAGCGTGTGCGGCAGCGGCTCGCCTTCCTCGATCCCCAGGCGCTTCGACAGCGAGCCCGCGGCGACGTTGCGTACGACCACCTCGAGCGGGATGATCTCGACCTGCCGCACGAGCTGTTCGCGCATGTTGAGCCGGCGAATGAAGTGGGTCGGGATGCCGATGTGCGCCAGCCGCAGGAAGACGTGCTCCGAGATGCGGTTGTTGATCACCCCCTTGCCGTTGATCGTGCCCTTCTTCTGCGCGTTGAACGCGGTCGCATCGTCCTTGAAGTACTGGATGATCGTGCCGGGTTCGGGACCTTCGTAGAGGATCTTGGCCTTGCCTTCGTAAAGCTGGCGGCGGCGGGACATGGCGGCACCTTGCTGGAGGGAAAATAGAGAGCCCCGGCTGAGCGAGGTTGCTCGGGCCGGGGCGCGAGCGCGCGCTATACACGCGGTCACGCGTCAACGCAATTGCGGTGGGTGTCCGAGGGCGCTAACGCGGCGCAAAACAAGGGGGGTCGTCTTGCACAGGGTACGCGCACTCGGCGCCGCATCCGGAACCGCCTTGGCCGTCGCGCTGCTGGGTGCTGCACCGGCATCGGCGGAGGAATCGGCCGAGGCCGAACGCCCGATCGTCGTCACCGGCTCGCTGATCGTCGGCTCGCGCGAGGACGCGCCGGCGCCGGTCGAGGTAATCGACGCCGAGGAACTCGCCGCGCAAGGCTCGCCGACGATGCTCGAGCTGACCAAGCGGCTCGCCGTCTCGGCCGGGGTGATCGGCGATGCCACCCAGTTCGACACCCGCAGCCAGTTCAGTGAAGGCACGGCCTCGGTCAACCTACGCGGGCTCGGGCCGCAGCGGACGCTGGTGCTGCTCAACGGACGGCGCGTGGTCGCGAGTGGGCAGGGCAACCTGCCGCTGGTCGACGTCAACCTGTTCCCCAGCGCGGCGATCGGCCGGATCGAGGTGCTCAAGGACGGCGCGGCGGCGACTTACGGCTCGGACGCCATCGCGGGCGTGGTCAACTTCATCACCCGCACCGACCAGGACGGTTTCCTCGCCGCGGGCGACTATCGCTGGGTCGACGGTTCGAACGGCGACTGGAATGCGGCGCTGTCGTGGGGCGGCGAGGTGGGGCCGGTGCGGCTGTTCGTTTCGGGCGGCTACCAGCACCGCAGCGAGCTGACCGCGCTCGATCGTTCCTACGGCGTACTCGGCTACGCCGACAACCCGCAGGGCGGGTGGAGTGGCGGCGGGGCGCCGGGCAACTTCGATTTCGACGCGACGCTCAACGGCGTGCGCTTCGACGCCGACGACGGGTGCGAGGGCGTCGGCGGCTTCCGCTCGCTGCCCGGGTCGGCGGCCGACCTGTGCCAGGTCCAGTACCTGGGTTTCACCAACCTCGTCGAACCGGAGGATCGCTACCAGCTGTTCGCCGATGCCGCGGTGCCGCTGTCCGACGCGGCCGAACTGCGGCTGACCGGGCTCTACGGTCGCACCGAGACGGTGCTGACGACCAGCCCGAGCTACCTGCCGACGATCCCGCCTTCGGCATCTGCAGCCTTCGGCGGCAGCGGGCTGTTCGTGATCCCGCAGTATGCGCCGGCGCTGATCGACTACTGCGCGCGCTTCGGCGCGGCCTCGGGATGCGCGATCGACGCCAACGGCGTTCCGCAAGCGCCGGCGCTGGCCTACCCGGTGCGCTTCCGGCCGGTGCTGCTCGGCGGCAACCCGATGTTCGACAACGCGCGACAGACCGCGGTGCTGCCGCGCAGCTCGGACATGTACCAGTTCACCGGCGAGTTGGCGGTCGATCTCGGGCGCTCGCTCGATCTCGTCGCCGGGCTGACCTACTCCGAATACGATCGCTACTTCGAGGGCGGCGACAGTTTCGTCGACCGGCTGCAGAACGCGCTCGCGGGCTTCGGGGGCGAGGATTGCCCCTATGCCACGCCGCAATCGCGCGCGGGCATGACCTCGGCGGAGCTTGCGGCCGTGGCGGGTACCGGCGGCTGCCACTTCTTCAATCCGTTCTCGACCGGGATCGCAGCGAACACCGTCACCGGCCAGGCCAATCCGAACTATGCCGGGACCAGCAATCCGCTGGGGTTCGACCTGAGGCCGGGGGCGGGCCTGATCAACGACGCTTCGGTGGTCGACGATTTCTACACGATCATCCAGCGCAAGGCGAACACGCGCCAGTGGGTTGGCGAGGTCGTGCTTTCAGGGCTGACCGGGATCGATCTCGGCGGCGGCGAGGTCAGCTTTGCGCTCGGCGCGCAATACCGGCACGACCGCTACGCGCGCACCTACGGCGCGACCAACAACCTCGACGCCTTTCCGTGCGCGGGCTCGATCCTCGATCCGGCGGCGAGCTGCACTCCGGAGACGGGTCCGATCGGGTTCCTCGGTTCGAACCGCAACGTCGACGTGAGCGAGGACGTCTGGGCGCTGTTCGCCGAGCTGCAGGTGCCGATCGGCGAGCGCATCCAGGCGCAACTCTCTGCGCGCTACGAGGACTACGGCGGGGCGGTCGGATCGACCTTCGATCCCCAGGCGCGCGTGCGGATCGAGCTGACCGACTGGCTCGCATTGCGCGGTGGGGCCGGGACCACGTTCCGCGGCCCCCCGCCACAGAACCTCTACTCGGACCTCGTCATCCTGACCTTCATCGGCGGCGCATTCCGTGCGGTCGACGTGCTCGGCAACCGGGCGCTCGAGCCGGAGCGGGCGACGACCTACAACGCCGGGGTGCTTGTCGACAGCGGCGGATTTCGCGCCAGCGCCGACTGGTGGCGTTACGACTTCGACGGTCCGATCGAGTCCGAGCCGATCAGCGGCATGGTCGCTTCCATGTTCGGCGCGAGCGGGACGGCGAACTGCGGCAACCCGGCCTATGCCGGGCTGCAGGCGCGGTTCACTTTCTCGGGCGGCGTCTGCGGCGTCACCAACGTCCAGCGCGTGGCGACTTACGCATTCAACGCGGCCGACGTCTCGACCAGCGGCTTCGACGTGCAGGCGAGCTATGACTTCGCCGCCGGGGCGGCGCGGATGCAAGCGGGTTTCTCCGGCAGCTACGTGATCGAATACGAGGTCGACGAAGTGGTGGTCGAAGGAGTCGTCGTGCAACCGGCGTTCGACGCTGCCGGACTGCTCAACTACCAGACGACAGCCTACCCCCTGCCGCAGCTCAAGGGGCAGGCGTGGCTGCAGGGCGAGATCGGCGACCACTCGCTGCGGCTGCAGCTCAATTACGTCGGCGGCTACACCGACCAGCGCGGGGCCGACGTGTTCGGACCCAATGCGGCCGCCCTCGCAGGCGCGAGCGTGACCGAGGGTAAGGAGATCGGCAGCTTCACGACGCTCGACCTGACCTGGCGCTGGCAGGTGCTCGAGCGGACCGGCGCATCGCTCGCGCTGGTCAACCTGCTCGACGAGGAGCCGCCGTTCGCCCGCCTCGACCAGAACTTCGATCCGTTCACGGCCAATCCGCTCGGGTTCACGGTGCGCTTTGGGGTGAGCCAGCGGTTCTAGGAAGGACCCTCATCCAACTCCGACCAAGGCTCACTTCCGCGGTCCCAAGTCGCCATGTCCTTCTCCCGCTGGCGGGAGAAGGATAGCGAAGCTTACTCGCGAAGCGAGTTAGCGGAGCTTGGATGAGGGCTCCTGCCATTTTTCCACACCGCTTGTTCATCTGGCCCGGGCTAGGCATCTACCAGCAATGCTGTCGCAGAAGACTCGGTATGCGATCCGCGCCATGCAGCACCTTGCCGACCGCTACGGTGAGGGGCCGGTGCCGCTTACCGAGATCGTCGAGGCACAGAACATCCCCGCGGGATTCCTGACCACGATCCTCTCGGAATTGGGCCGCTTCGGAATCGTCGCCTCGCAGCGCGGCAAGGACGGCGGCTACTGGCTGGCGCTGCCGCCCATCGACATCACCTACGGCGACCTGATTCGCGTGATGCGCGGTTCGCTGGCGCTGGTGCCCTGCGCCAGCCGCTTCGCGCACGAGAAATGCAAGCACTGCCTCGACGAGGGAGAGTGCCGGACGCGGGCGCTGATGCTGCAGGTTCGCGACCGCACCGCGGAAATCCTCGATTCGGTGCGCCTGTCCGACCGGATCGACCCGGTGCCACCGTTCGAAGACGACGAAGAAGAATTGCTTTCGGCTCCTCACGGCTAATTTTCGCACCGTTCGCCGCTTTGTGATTGTCAACCGTTTTAGTTGACAATATGAGGGCGGCACGGCACACCCGCCGTGGCACAGCCGGAGAGGCCTTATGGGTACGATCGAACGCCTTCAGTCCGCACTCAACCATACCGACCTGCCGGAACACCTTCGTGTCGTTGTAGAAGCGCTCGACCGGCTTCGGTTCGGCGTGATCCAGCTGACGGTGCACGACGGCAAGCTGATGCAGGTCGACGTCACCGAGCGCCGTCGCTTCAGCTGAGTCTTTCGCGGGGCGATGCCCCGCACCCCTGAATCTTACGTACATCTGCAGACCGGACCACCGGATGCGTCTCCAACCTGCGCGGGCGAGATCCTGACCGTTCTCTCACCCGGCGTGGGCCAGCCATCTTGAGGGAACCGGATCAATGAAAACCAGAACAACTCTCCTGACGGGAGTCGCCGCCGGCGTGCTCCTGGCGTCTCCCGCGTTCGCGCAGGACGCCGACGCAGACGGCGAGAACACCGTCAACGCCTACGATCTCGAAGGCGTACAGCTCGCCCAGGCCGAGCCCGTGGTCGATCCCGCGTCGCTGCCGCAGAACGTGATCATCATCACCGCCCGCCGACGCCAGGAAGCGGCACAGGAGGTGCCGATCGCCATCTCGACGCTCGACGGGCGGACGATCAACGAGACCGGCAACTTCAGCGTGCAGAAGATCCAGCAGCTGACGCCGACGCTGCAGGTCTATTCGTCGAACCCGCGCAACACCTCGGTCATCATCCGCGGCCTCGGCGTGCCGTTCGGCCTGACCAGCGACGGTTTCGAACAGGGCGTCGGCATCTACGTCGACGACGTCTACAATGCCCGCGTCGCCTCGGCGGTGTTCGACTTCCTCGATGTCGCCCAGGTCGAGATCCTGCGCGGCCCTCAGGGAACGCTGTACGGCAAGAACACGACGGCGGGCGCGATCAACATCACGACCAACCAGCCGACCTTCACGTTCGAGGGCAGTGCCGAAGTCACCGTCGGCAGCCTGGGCTTCAAGCAGGCCAAGGCAGCGGTCTCCGGTCCGCTGTCGGACACCGTGGCAGCCCGCCTCGCGGTTTCCGCGACCGGCCGGCGCGGCACGATCTTCAACGTCGCCACCGGCAACTGGATCAACGAGCAGGACAACCTCGGCGTCCGCGGCCAGCTGCTGTTCCAGCCGACCGACAATCTCGATCTGACGCTGGCCGGCGACTACAGCAAGCAGAACCCCGAGTGCTGCGGCACGGTGTTCGTCCGCACCGGCGCGACCCAGCGGCGCGCCAACGGGCAGTACGACGCGCTGTCGGAGGCGCTCGGCTACGAAGTGGTCAGCCGCAATCCGTTCGACCGCCTGACCGACGTCGATGCCAACCTCAACGCCGGCAACAAGATCGGCGGCGTTTCGCTGCGTGCCGTGTGGGAAATCGGCCCTGGCACGCTGACCTCGATCACCGCCTGGCGCTTCTGGGACTGGAAGCCGGAGAACGACCGCGACTTCACCGGGCTGCCGATCGTCACCCGCTCGCAGAACCCCTCGCAGCAGGACCAGTATTCGCAGGAACTGCGCTACAACTACTCGGGAGAGGCGATCGACTTCGTGCTCGGCGCCTTCGCCTTCAAGCAGCGGATCGATACGCAGGGTACCGAGGCCCACGGCCCGGCCTCGAGCCGCTGGACGCTCAACCCCGGCGCCGTGCCGCCCGGCGATCCCGGCTGCGGTCCGACGCCGGCGAACCAGCTCGCCTGCGATCCGACGGTGCTCGACGGGCTGACCGCCCGCAACACCCAGTACCTCAAGGCCACCAGCCTGGCGCTGTTCGGCCAGTTGAGCTGGCACGTCACCGACTCGCTGACGATCCAGCCGGGCGTGCGCGTGAACTACGACAAGAAGACCGGGTTCTATCAGCGCGAGGTGTTCGACGGGCTAGGCAACCCGATTACCTGCCCGGCGCCGGCCGACGATATCCGGAGGGTGGCGCAATGCGGCGTCTTCGCCCCACAGCTCAGCGGCCCCTCGGGCAGCGACTGGAACCTCAGCTACGACCTTACGGCGAGCTACGCGATCACGCCCGACGTGATGGCCTATGCGACCTACGCAAAGACCTTCAAGACCTTCGGCATCAACCAGAACGGCCTGCCGACCGATTCCGCGGGCAACCCGATCGAGGAAGCCGGCAACATCCTGCCCGAATCGGTCAACCACTTCGAGGCGGGCCTGAAGACGCAGTTCTGGGACCGCCGCGTGACGTTCAACCTGTCGGCCTTCCGGACCGACATCAAGAACTACCAGGCGACGGTGTTCAACGGGCAGCTGGGCGTTCTGCGCGGCTACCTCGCCAATGCCGGCAAGGTCCGCAGCCAGGGCATCGAGGCGGACTTCTCGCTCCGTCCGAGCGACCGCTTCGTGGCCTACGTCAACGGCGCCTACACCGATGCCAAGTACGTCCGCTTCGTCGACGCGCCGTGCCCGCCGGAGCTCGCCGGCGGTACCGCCGCGGCGCCGGGGCAGTCGCCGAGCGCGCCTGGAACCCCCGGCGGGATCAGCCCGCCCAACTGCGACATCTCGGGCCAGCGATTGCCCGGCGTATCGAAGTGGGCGCTGTCGTTCGGCGCCGAGGGCAACGTGCCGGTCACGCTGTTCGGAGTCGATGGCGAAGCCTATCTCGGCTACGACGGCAGCTACCGTTCGCGGTTCTCGTCGAACCCCTCGCCTTCGATCTACAGCTGGGTCGACGGCTACTCGCTCAGCAACTTCCGCATCGGTTTCCGCACCGATGAAGGGTTCAACATCTACGGCTGGGTACGCAACGCCTTCGACGAGGAGTACTTCGACTTCCTGACTTTCGGGCCGAGCAATACCGGCCTCGTGGCCGGCCAGCCCGGTGACCAGCGGACCTGGGGCGGGACCGTGCGGTACGAGTTCTGACCATGGCGGGGGGGCTTCGACCGCGAGGCCCTCCGTCAGCCGCCTTTCGGCAGCTGCCACCTCCCCGTCGGCTGCGCCGGCGGGGAGGATCCGTCAGGCGATCAGCTTGGCGGCCGTCTCCGCGACGCGCTTGCCGAGGTACCGCGCACCGTCGAGCTCGACGTCGCTCGGCTGGCGCGAGCCGTCGTTGTTGGCGATCGTCGTGGCGCCGTAAGGCGCTCCCCCGCGGACCACGTCGACGCCGTTCTGCGCCTTGAAGCCGTAGTCGAGCCCGACGACCGTGCAGCCGAAGTGGAGCAGGTTGGTGATGATCGAAAACAGCGTGGTTTCCTGCCCGCCGTGCTGGGCCGCCGTCGAGGTAAACGCGGCGGCGGCCTTGCCGACCAGCGCGTCGGTGTACCACAGCCCGCCCGCCTGATCGAGGAACGCGGCCATCTGGCTCGGCATGCGGCCGAAGCGGGTCGGAGCGCCGATCACCAGGCCGTCGTATTCGGCCAGCGCCTCGATGCCGGAAATCAGCTCGTGGCTGTGGTCCTCGACGAACCCGGCGGCCTTCGCGACTTCCGGCGGGGCGGTCTCGGGGACGCGGCGCACATCGCATTCATGCCCGGCGCCCCGCACGCCTTCGGCGACGGCCTCGGCCATCTGCGCGATATGGCCGTAAGAGGAATAGTAGAGCACGAGGATGCGGGCCATGGCGGGTCCTTTCTGCTGGCGCGGCCGGAATAGCGCTCCTTAGGCCAAGCGCAACCGGATGGTTCCGGTTCCTAGTCCCCGCGCGCCTCGGCGGCCTCGATCTCGCGCCCGTAGGGCTTGAGCGAGATCCACGCGAGGAGGAGGCCAACGGGGCCCGAGATCAACGCCAGCATGACCATCGAGCTGGCGATGCCGGCCTCGCCGAACACGTTGTCGTTGAACCAGCCGACCACCAGCGGGCCGAGGCCGTAGCCGATCACGTTGTAGATCGCGATGTAGATCGCGGTGGTGGTCCCGCGCATGCGACCCGGGGTGACCGACTGGATTGCCGCGTTGGCCGGGCCCGAGCCGAGCGAGCCGAGGAACAGCGAGCCTCCGACGAGCGCGAAGGCGAGCCACGCCTGGTCGACCAGCGGGAAGGCGATCGCCACCGGGATCAGCGGGATGGTGACGAGCCAGACCATCCGCATGTTCGCGTCCTTGCGGCCCGCCGCGTACATCCGCTCGGCCAGCCACCCGCCGAGCAGCAGGCCGAGCGGCGAGACGATCAGCGCGATGATACCGAGCGTCGGCCCCGGTTCTCCGGGCGCATAACCGAACTTGCGTTCGAAGAAGACCGGCGACCACACGGTGACGCCGAAGCTCAGCATCGCCTTGATGCCGTTGGCGAGGAACATCGGGCCGAACGTGTCCCGGCGGCTCCACAGGTAGCCGACCGTCGCGAGAAAGCTCGGCGCCGTATCGCCCGACGCGGCCCGCCGGGGCGGCTCCGGCACGGTCGCCAGCAGCAGCAGCGCCCACAGCACGCCCGGCAGGCCGACGATGACGAAAGTCATCTGCCACGGCTTGAGCGTGCCGACGACGGGGAAGGTCTGCGGGCCGATCTCGGTCAGCGAGGTCACCAGCCAGCCGCCGACGAGCAGCGCCATGCCGCTGCCGGCGACGGTGCCGATGCCGATCACCGAGATCGGCTTGGCCAGCTTGTCGCGGGTGAAGATGTCGCTGGTCATCGAGTAGGTGCCGGGGGCGTTGCAGCTTTCGCCGACGCCGACCAGCATGCGCGCGATCAGCAGCTGCCAGTAGTTGCGCGCGAGCCCGCACGCGACCGTCATCAGGCTCCAGAAGGCGATCGCCGAGGCGACGATGAACTTGCGCGGCCCGCGATCGATGAAGCGCGCCACGGGGATCCCGGCGAGGACGTAGAACAGCACGAAGGCAAAGCCGATCAGCAGGCTGATCTGCGTGTCGCTGAGCCCGAAGTCCGCCTTGATCGGGGTGATCAGCAGCGTCATCAGCTGCCGGTCGAGGTAGTTGAACATCAGCGCGATCATGAAAATGAAGATCGCCCACCAGCTCCGCGCCGGCGACAGCGGTTTCGCGCCCATCATGTTCTCTCCCTTTGCCGGCAATGAGCCCGAAAGCGGCGTTGCGATCAAGCGGCAATCAGGCAGCGAGCGCGGCTTTGAACCGCTCGGGCGTGAACGGCAGGGTGCGCATGAGCTAGCCGGTGGCGTCGCCAAAGGCGTTGGCGATCGCCGCCGCGGCCGCGGCGACGACTCCCTCGCCGTTGAGGCTCAGCTCGGGCTCGTCAGCCACGCGCATCCTGCCCGCGCGCAGCAAAGGGCAGCGGAGAACGGTTTGACCA
>JBIQKN010000076.1:0-1811 GCA_044506565.1 Sphingomonadales bacterium
CCACCCTCGTCGCCGGCACGCTCGACATCCTCTCGGCGTTCGTCTTCGCCGGATCCGTAGTGCCAGTCCTGCAAACCGTCGCCAGCGGGCCGTTCGGCGATGCGGTGGCGGATAGTCCGGCCGGCGCGCCGCTGGGGTTGGTCACGCATTTCGCGATCATGGCGGCGATGGTCGCGGTCTATCTCTTCGCGTCGAAGCGGGTTTCGCTGCTGAACCGGTACTGGCCGGTCGCCGGCGTCTTCTATGGCCTCGTCCTGTGGCTGGTGATGTACTGGATCGTGCTGCCGCTTCGCTGGGACTCCTACCAGACGCCGAGCGAGCTGGTGCCGATCGCCAGGCAGCTCTTCTCGCATTGCGTCTGCGTCGGGCTGCCGATCGCGTGGATCGCCGCGCGCATCCGATAAAGTTTCAACGGAAATCGGTGAACGACTTCGCCGGGTCTCTCGCGTGCGCCGATGCGCTGCTAGACGCGGATAATACACACGGGGACTGCGCATGGCGACGACCACACCCGACCGCATTCTTTCGCTCGACGTGATCCGCGGCATCGCGGTGATGGGCATCTTCTCGGTCAACGTCGTCGGCATGGCGATGATCGAACGGGCCTATTTCTACCCGCCCGACTACGGCTTCGACGGCCTCGGCGACCGGGTCATGTGGGCGCTCAACTCGATCTTCGTCGACGGCCGGTTCCGCAGCCTGTTCTCGATCCTGTTCGGCGCCTCGATGACGTTGGTGATCGAGCGAGCGGTGGCCGCCGGCCGCGCCGGGTGGAAGGTGCATTTCCCGCGGATGTTCGTACTGATGCTGTTCGGCGTGCTGCACTACTACCTGCTGTGGTGGGGTGACATCCTGGTGAACTACGCGGTCGTCGGCATGGTCGCGTACCTGTTCTGGCGGTTGCGCGAGAAATGGCTGTTGCTGATCGCGCTCGGCCTGCTGGTGTTCCAACAGGTGCCGGGATTCGTGCAGACTTTCGACCGGATGGCGAAGCTCGAAGCCGGGCGCGTTCCCGATGCGACGGCGGAGCAGCGCGCCGAGGCGCAGGAAACGGTCGAGGGACCGGCGGACGCCGAACGGCAGGCGGCGATCGAGCGCGACAAGGCGAACCATGCCAGCGTCGCCGCGCACCTTCGCGGGCAGCTGACGGGCAATGCCGCGTGGCGACCCTGGCAGGGCCTGCTGGGATATGGACCCGAGACGCTGATGCTGATGCTGGTCGGAATGGCAGCCTACAAGAGCGGCTTCCTGACCGGCGCCTGGAGCCGGCGCAGCTACATGATTGCCGCGGCGGCCGGTCTCGGCGCCGACTTCACGCTTCACGCGATAGGCGCCTACCTGGTGCTGAAAGCGGACTTCGCGCGCGAGGTTTATTTCCCGTGGATCTTCACATTCCCCTCACCGCTCCACCCGATCGGAGCGCTCGGCTACGCGGCCCTGTTCATCCTCCTGTTCCAAGGCGGCGGCGCCCTCGCACAGCGCTTCGCGGCGGTCGGACGGGCGGCGTTCACGAATTATCTGGGCGCGACCCTGATCGGCACCCTGCTGTTCTCAGGCAGCTTCCTCGGCCTCTACGGCGAGCTGTCGCGCGGCGAGGCGTGGCTGATCGTGCCGCCCGTGTGGTTGCTGATGCTGCTGTGGTCGAAGTGGTGGCTCGAGCGCTACCGTTACGGCCCGTTCGAATGGGCCTGGCGTTGCCTAGCGCGGTGGAAGTGGGAGCCCATGAGGAAGGCGCCCGAAGTGGCGTTGGCGGCGTAGACCCCCTTCACCACGCCCTTCGGGCGCGGTTCCCCTCCCCATCGCTGCGCGAT
>JBIQKN010000076.1:1911-12607 GCA_044506565.1 Sphingomonadales bacterium
AGTGGGATGACGTTGGAGGAGGAGGTTGTGCGAGCCGGGTCGCTCGCCCTGCCCCTACCCCATCACCCACTCGCGCTCGGGCACGCCCAGCAGCTTGAGGATCGCGGTCAGGTCGCCGCGGTCGATCCAACCGTTGGCCGCCGCGCGCGCCTTCGGCTTGGCACGAAAGGCGACGCCGTAAGTCGCGGCCGAGAGCATCGGGATGTCGTTGGCGCCATCGCCGGTGGCGAGGCTTACCGCGTGGTCGCCGAGGCGGGCCATTTCCTCGCGCAGCACGCGCTCCTTGCCGCTCGCGTCCATCACCGGGCCGTTGAGTGCGCCGCTGAGCCGGGCGGCCTCGACGGCGAAGCGGTTGGCGACCACGCGCTGGAAGCCGAGCTGCTCGGCGACCGGATCGGCGAAATGGTGGAAGCCGCCGGTCACCAACACGGTGCGGCAGCCGCGACTGCGCAGCGTCGCGACCAGTGTGCGCGCCCCGTCCATCGGGCGGATGCGCTCGGCAAGGCAGGCGTGGATCGCCGCTTCCTCGAGGCCTTCGAGCAGCCTGACCCGCTCGCGTAACGCGGCCTCGAAGTCGAGTTCGCCCTGCATGGCTCGCTCGGTGATCGCGGCGATCTGCGGCTTGATCCCGGCGTAGTCGGCCAGCTCGTCGATGCATTCCTGGCCGATCATCGTCGAGTCCATGTCGGACACGAACACGTCGGGCACGCGCAGCTCGTCGGTGGCAACGATTGCGTCGCTCGGCGCGAAATGCTCGTCGAGCACCGCACGCAGCGTGGATACGTCGCCATGTGGCAGCGCGAGATGGAGCACATCGCTCCAGTGATCGAGCAGCACGGCCGAGGCGAGCGGCATGTCCGCCTCGGCGAGCGCGGCCGAGGCCGCGTCGAGGCGCGTTTCCAGCGTGGCGGGGTCTGCTATCAGCCGCGCAATGAGCAACGGGGAATCTCCGGGTAACAGGGCGGTGGCGCTCATTGCAGGGCCGACCGCGAGCGGCAAGAGCGATCTGGCGGTCGCGCTGGCGCTCGAGCTGGCCCGGCGCGGCGCGCGCGGCGTGGTGATCAACGCCGACAGCGCGCAGGTCTACCACGACCTGAGTGTGCTGAGCGCGCGCCCGACCGAGGAGGAGATGCAGGGCGTCGAGCACCGGCTGTTCGGCGCGTGGGACGGGGCCGAGCCGTGCTCTGCGGCGGACTGGGCTGCGTCGGCGAAACGGGGGATCGAGGATGCGCAGATGTCAGGCTCGGTGCCGATCCTCGTCGGCGGGACCGGCCTCTACCTGCGCACGCTGCTCGACGGCATTGCCCCGGTGCCGCCGATCGACCCGGCGATCCGCGCCGCCGTCCGCGCTCTCCCGGTGGCGGAGGCTTACGCGGCCCTGCAGGCCGAGGACCCGGAACGCGCCGGGGCGCTCAACCCCGGCGATACCGCCCGCATCGCCCGCGCGCTCGAGGTCGTGCGCTCGACCGGCCGGCCGCTCGCCCACTGGCAGGGCAAGCGCGTTGGCGGGATCGGCGGCGCGATCGACCTGTTCCCGCTGGTGCTGCTGCCCGACCGCGAGGGGCTTTACAACCGCTGCGACCGGCGCTTCGAGCGCATGCTCGAAACCGGCGCGGCCGGGGAAGTCGAGGCGCTGCTCGCCCGCGGGCTCGATCCCGCCCTCCCCGTCATGCGTGCGATCGGCGTGCCGGAGATCGCCGGCTGGCTGCGCGGCGCGTGGTCGCGCGAGGAGGCGCTGGTTCGCGGGCAACAGGCAACGCGCAACTACGCCAAGCGCCAGTATACCTGGTTCCGGCACCAGCCTCCGGAAGATTGGCCAAGATGCGCGACGCAAAATTATCACAATAGCAATCCGTTTGAAACTTTATTCCGTCATTTGGGGTTGACATGACATATCCTGTCGCCTACCCGCATCCCCACCGGGCCGAGGGTCTGGCGAGTTTTTGGAGAGGAAGCGGCCCGGCGCGAGGCAATCGCGCCGGGTCCGTCTTTTTCAGGAGGAAGTGAACGTGTCCGAGGAACGCAGCGGCGCTGCGATATTGGTCGAGAGCCTGGTCCGCCAAGGCGTCGAGTTCGTGTTCGGCTACCCGGGCGGCGCGGTGCTGCCGATCTACGACGAGCTGTTCGGCGATCACCGGATCCGCCACATCCTCGTACGGCACGAGGCCGGCGCGGCGCACGCGGCGGAGGGCTACGCGCGCTCGACCGGCAAGCCCGGCGTGGTGCTGGTCACCTCGGGCCCCGGCGCGACCAACGCGATCACCGGGATCGCCGACGCGTTCATGGATTCGATCCCGCTGGTCGTGCTGACCGGCCAGGTCGCGACCAACCTGATCGGCACCGACGCGTTCCAGGAAGCCGACACCGTCGGGCTGACGCGCCATTGCACCAAGCACAATTACCTGGTGAAGGACCCGTCCGAGCTTGCCGCGACGATCGACGAGGCGTTCGAGATCGCCACCACCGGACGTCCCGGCCCGGTCGTGGTCGACATTCCGAAGAACGTCCAGGTGGCGACCGCGCCGATGTTCAGCGGCGCGCCGCAGCGGCCCAAGCGCTACCTGCCGCGGATGGTCGCTTCGGCCGAGGAGATCGCCGAGGCGATCGAGATGATCGGCGGTGCGACCCGCCCGGTGCTCTACACCGGCGGCGGGGTGATCAACTCGGGACCGCGGGCGAGCGAGCTGCTGCGCGAGTTCCAGAAGCTGACCGGCGCGCCGCTGACCTCGACTCTGATGGGCCTCGGCGCATTCCCGGCCGACCATCCGGACTGGCTCGGCATGCTCGGCATGCACGGGACCTACGAAGCCAACCTGGCGATGAACGAGTGCGACGTGATGGTCTGCATCGGCGCGCGGTTCGACGACCGGGTGACCGGGCGGCTCGACGCGTTCTCGCCGGGCTCGAAGAAGATCCACATCGACATCGACCGGGCGTCGATCAACAAGGTGATCCCGGTCGACCTCGGCGTGGTCGGCGACTGCGCGACGGTGCTCGAGCAGCTGATCGAGGCCTGGGGCAGCCGCAAGCCGCTCGAGCTCGGCGAGTGGAAGGCGCGGATCGCCGGCTGGCGCTCGCGCGACAGCCTCGCCTATCCCAAGCGCAAGGACGGCGCGATCATGCCGCAGCTCGCGGTCGAGCGGCTCTATGCGCTGACCCGCGAGCACGACCCGATCATCACCACCGAAGTCGGCCAGCACCAGATGTGGGCGGCGCAGTACTTCGGGTTCGACAAGCCGAACCGCTGGCTCACCTCGGGAGGGCTCGGGACGATGGGCTACGGCATGCCGGCGGCAATCGGCGCGCAGCTCGGCAACCCCGAGCGACTGGTGATCGACGTGGCCGGCGAAGCCTCGATCCAGATGAACATCCAGGAGATGGGCACCGCGAGCCAGTTCCGGCTGCCGATCAAGGTGTTCATCCTCAACAACGAGTACATGGGCATGGTCCGCCAGTGGCAGGAGCTGACTTACGAGAGCCGCTACTCGAACAGCTACTCGGACAGCCTGCCCGATTTCGTGAAGATGGCCGAGGCCTATGGCTGGAAGGGCATTCGCATCGAGTCCGAAGCCGATCTCGACGCGGGTATCCAGGCGATGATCGCGCACGACGGGCCGGTGATGGTCGACTGCCAGGTGTCGAAGGAAGCCAACTGCTTCCCGATGATCCCGAGCGGCGCGGCGCATACCGAGATGCTGCTCTACGGCGACATGGTCGCCGGCACGCTCGACGATGAAGCGAAGGCCCTGGTGTGATGAAGATCCAGCATCGCCATTCCGAGCGCCACGTGCTCGCGATCACCGTCGACAACGAGGCCGGCATCCTCGCCAAGATCGCCGGGCTGTTCACTGCGCGCGGCTACAACATCGACAGCCTGACCGTGGCCGACATCAGCGAGAACCACGCGCTGAGCCGGATCACGATCGTCACCAACGGCCCGCCGCAGGTGATCGATCAGATCGAGGCCCAGCTCGAGCGGCTCGTGCCGGTGCACCGGGTGGTCGACCTGACCCAGGCCGGCCCGCACGTCGAGCGCGAGCTGGCGCTGGTCAAGGTCGCCGGCAAGGGCGAGAACCGCGTCGAGGCGCTGCGCCTCGCCGACGTGTTCCGCGCCAAGGTGGTCGACACCACGACCTCGAGCTTCATCTTCGAGCTGACCGGGGCGCCCGACAAGATCGACACGTTCGTCGCGCTGATGCGCGAGCTCGGGCTGGTCGAGGTCGGGCGCACCGGCATCGTCGGGATGATGCGCGGGGCCGAGGGGGCGTAGACCGGCCCCGAGGCGACATCACGACCACCGTCATGCCGGCGAAAGTCGGACCGCATGCCGACAGTTCGGCGCTTGTGGAACGAGGTCCCGGCCTTCGCCGGGATGACGGGTGGAGAACGGACGCGGTCCCGGCTTTCGCCGGGATGACGAAGTGGGTAAGGGCGCGACGCGCCGAAGGAAGGAAAGAACCGTGAAAGTCTACTACGACGCCGATGCCGACCTGAACCTGATCACCGACAGGAAGATCGCCATTCTCGGCTACGGCAGCCAGGGCCACGCGCACGCGCAGAACCTGCGCGACAGCGGGGTCAAGGACGTCGCGATCGCGCTGCGTCCGGGTTCGGCCTCGGCGAAGAAGGCCGAAGCCGCGGGCTTCAAGGTGCTGGCGAACAAGGATGCGGCGCAGTGGGCCGACATCCTGATGATCCTCGCCCCCGACGAGCACCAGGCGGCGATCTGGGAGAACGACCTCAAGGGCAACATGAAGCCCGGCTCGGCCCTCGCCTTCGCCCACGGGCTCAACGTGCACTTCGGGCTGATCGAGGCGCCGGAAGACATCGACGTGATCATGATCGCGCCGAAGGGCCCGGGTCACACGGTACGCAGCGAGTACCTCAAGGGCGGCGGCGTGCCGTGCCTGATCGCGGTGCACCAGGACGCCAGCGGCAACGCGCACGACGTCGCGCTCGCCTATGCCAGCGGCGTCGGCGGCGGCCGCTCGGGCATCATCGAGACCAACTTCCGCGAGGAGTGCGAGACCGACCTGTTCGGCGAGCAGGCGGTGCTGTGCGGCGGTATCACCCACCTGATCCAGGCCGGGTTCGAGACGCTGGTCGAGGCCGGCTACGCGCCCGAGATGGCCTATTTCGAGTGCCTCCACGAGACCAAGCTGATCGTCGACCTGCTCTACGAGGGCGGGATCGCCAACATGCGCTACTCGATCTCGAACACCGCCGAGTACGGCGACATCACCACCGGCCCGCGGATCATCACCGAGGAGACCAAGCAGGAGATGAAGCGCGTGCTGGCCGACATCCAGTCGGGCCGCTTCGTCAAGAACTTCGTCCTCGACAACCGCGCCGGCCAGCCCGAGCTCAAGGCCGCGCGCAAGGCCGCCGCGGCGCACCCGATCGAGCAGGTCGGCAGTCAGCTGCGGGCGATGATGCCGTGGATCGGCAAGAACAAGCTGGTCGACCAGGACAAGAACTGAGCCGAGCCGCGGAACGGGCACCCCGGGGACCGCGTTCCTTCGCGGTACCCCGGAGGATGCCCATGCCGCGCGCCCTGCTCGCCGCCCTGCTGACCGTCTCGCTCGCCGCCTGCGGCGCGGGCGCGGGCGAACCCACTCCCGACACCCGCGATCCCGCGCCGGGCGCGAACGAGACCGCGGACGGAACCGCGACCGGTGAGACGCCGGATTCGCGCTATCGCCCCCTGCCCGGAGATCCCGCCGTGCCCTCGACAGACCAGCCCGAAAGCGACCAGCCCGACGAGGCCGACGCCTGCGGTGCCGGCAAGCTCGGCCGCTGGCTCAACGTGCTGCCGACCGACGACGTCAAGCGCGAGATCGCCGCGACGGTCGGCGAGCGGCCGATCCGTTACTACACCGAGGGCGACCCGATCACGATGGACTTCAACCCGGGGCGGCTGAACGCCGAGCTTGGCGCAGACGGGCGGATCAAGCGGTTCCGGTGCGGGTGAGGCTGGCGGCGCGGAGCGTGTAACCTCGACCGTCATCCCGAACTCGTTTCGGGACCCATTTCGCCATCCTCCTCGAGTGCGCAAGTGGAGCGCGGCGCGAGCGGCAAGGGGGGAGCCCCTGTGCGGCAAGGTTGGCACTTCGACATCGCAATCCGCGCCGGCGGATGAATGGGTCCCGAAACGAGTTCGGGATGACGAGTAGGGGGCGTGGGGAGTCCGGGCGGGCAGCGCGTCAATGGCGCCGCAGCGCTCCGCGCTAGCGCCGTCCGCGATAAGGCTCGCAGGCGATCCCGTCGTTGTCGCCGTCCATCTCCGAGCGGTAGCCGGGCTGCCCGCGATAGAGCGGCGCGCGGCCCGCGGCGCGGGCCTCGGCGCAGTTGCGGAAGTAGACGCCGGCGGGTTCGGCCCTCGCCGCGACTGCGGGAGCGCGCGCCTCGGCCGGCTCGGCGCGCCGCGGCGCCTCCTCGCGGACGCCGTTCTCGGCCCGCCAGGCGCGCGGTTCGGCGAACTCGGAGGCCCAGATCCCGGCCCGCGCGCGGCGCGCGGCGTCGACCGACAGCAGGTAGGCCTCGCTGAAATCCTCGAGCGCGACCGCGTAGCCCGCGCCGGCCATCGCCGCCGAGAGGTCGATCCGCCCGGCGCGGCACACCCCGACCAGGCGCCCGTAGACATCGGTATCGCGCGCCTCGCAGGCGATCTCGCGGCCTTCGACGAGCTCGGCCAGCACCGCCGCCGCCTCCTCGCCGCAGCGCCACGCCTCGCCCGCGCGGTCGCATACCTGCCCGCGCTCGACCGCGTCGATCCCGAACAGCCGCACGCGGTATCCGGTCATCTCGAGCGTGTCGCCGTCGACCGCCCGCGCGTAGCCGCTGATCGTCTGCGCGAAGGCAGCCGCCGGC
The DNA here is from genome assembly GCA_044506565.1 of Sphingomonadales bacterium. Lineage (GTDB taxonomy): Bacteria > Pseudomonadota > Alphaproteobacteria > Sphingomonadales > Sphingomonadaceae > Croceibacterium_A. The sequence continues at coordinate 8,782 of JBIQKN010000076.1, forward strand.
GCGGGGGCGAACAGGACAGCAAGAAACGCGAGCAGCCGCATGGCGCGGTGCATGCGGCAGGAGGGGTTGCGATACGGTTACGATGCCGGGCGCGGTGCGTGGTGCGAGGCGCGGACCTAGTTGGTATGCGCCACCGGCAGCACCGGGCTCCCACTTTGCTGAGCCGCCGCCACCGCGGGCAATGGCGCTGGAACCTCGACCGGCAGCGGCGCCGGAGGAGGCGCAGCCTGCAGCGCGAGCGGAACTTCCTCGTCGATGAACCCGCCGACGATGGTCCCGGCGGGCAACTCGGCACTGGTGCCAGTCATGAAGAACCCCGCAGGCAGGAAGACGAGCGCCGACGTCGCGATGGCGCCGGCCGCACCCGACTTGCCCTTATCGTCGAACTCGCCGTCCAGGCGAATCTGCCGACCGTTGACCGTCACGTAGAGCAGCCGCGCGGTGAACCGGCCCGATCGGCCCCACATCCCCTTGTTGCGGACCTCAGTGATCTCGCCGACCGCAGGGGTCCCGACCGGAATCACGGTCACGCCCTGGACCACGACAGGCTCGGCAACTTCCATGCGGAAACGATCGCCGACACGCAGGTTCTTGCCCTTCGTGGTCAGCAGCTCGAGCAGCCGGAACCGCGCCTCGGTGCCGCTGTGCAGTACGGCGCCGCCGGTGGGCGCGACGGGCGGCACGACGAGCGCCGGCGCCGGCGCAGGTTCGACCAGCGCCGCAACTCCTGCGGGGTCCTGGGCGGCCAGCGGCGCCGCACAAAGGATGAGCGAGACGGCAGCGCCGCCGAAGAAAAAGCACCTCATGTATTCCTCCGCCTCAACGGGAGTGTTTGTGGCGGCAATCTAACAAGAGGACGGGGACGTCCGATTACCAGTCATGATTGAGATCGCCTTTACGGCGACGGTGCGCGATCAATGCTTGAAGCAGTTGTCCCGATGCCACCCGAGAAACGCCGGATGCGGCCGCAGCGACAGCGCCTCGGGCACCAGCGCCCGGCCCGACGGATTGATCATCGCCTCGACCGAGGCCCGGTCGTTGACCTGCCCCGAGACGAGAATCGAGTAGTCGTCGGCGAATCCGATCAGCCCGCGGTCGAACATCCAGTGCGCGGTGCCCGACAGCGCGATGCCGTTCTGGATCCCGTCGGGCGCGCCGCGCTCGACCGGCTTGATGTGCGCCGCCTCGACCTCGGCCCGCCCGCCGCCGTTGATCAGCTTCCACCCGGTGATCGCGCAGCGCGCGTCGTAGGCCTGCAGCACCGCCCGCCGGAAGAACGCCTTGCGCTCGGGCTTTGCCACCAGCAGAACGTTGTTGAGGATGCTCGGTGTAGGTGCCAGCGCGGACAGCGGATACTCAGGCAACACCCACCTAGCGCTTCTCAGCTCTCTATAGGAGCCGGCGCGTTCAGTTCAGCACCTGCATCGAGTTGCCACGATCCTAGAACGCGGCAAACATCCTTATTGATGTTGGCTAGCGTTACCTTCGCATCGGACCGGTCAAGCTTTAGAGTGAAGTCCGGCGGATCTTTTCCCACAGGAACACCAATCGTGGGCCCATCGGGTGCGAATTCCGCTCTTGGCAAATCAGCAACCTGAGACAGCAGATCGGTCGGGACTAGAACCATCTCATAGAAGGCGCGCTTCTTAAAGAACCTCAGTTGCACGATGCTATCTACAGCAGACGTGTATTCTTCGAATAAAGCCTTAGTCCGCTCCTCCCGTTGGGCAGCACCTCGCATATCTTGGATCCAAGCAGCTTCGCATAACTTGGAGATATGCAAGCTCCGGTCTCGGAGATTCGCTGCGGCAGTCGACTTCAGGCTGATCTTCTTGTCATCGACTTCGACATCCCAAAACCGATAGCCGTCAGGAGCAATCCTGACCTTGGACCCCGCTGCCTCCGCCGCGCGTACAAATGCTGCCTCGAACGAGCTGGTGGCTAGGGGGGCCTTTAAGAAATAGTGATGCGTGAGCAGGGTGGCACGAAATTCTCGAGCAAAGACCTCCGGAAGCCCGTCCGCAGGAATCGATTCCTCGCAGGGGCCGCGCATCGCGGACAAAAGTTCGTCCAAGTAGCGTTGCTCAGTTTGGTTCGGCGGCATCAAGCCGCTATACGAATGATGTCCGTAGAGCGCAAACTGGTGTCAGATAACACAAGCTCGTGCATGCCCGGCTGCTCGTTCGTGAATATCCAGTTGCAGAGATGCGCGATCTGATAAGAAATCAGCGGCGGCACAGCATCGCCGATATGCCGATACACATTCGAAAGTGATGATCCCGGAAATCGATAATGAGCGGGAAATCCGTTGAGAAGAGCCATTTCAGCTACGCTACAAAGGCGATCTTCTTCTGGATGAGCGTATCTACCGTTACCGATATGTGCGCATTCTCGTTTGATAGTTGGCGCAGGCTTGTCCCAGGCCATACGTCCGTAGACGTCAGGATACGATCCGAACTTCTTAGCTGCCGCAATTCTTTTCATGGAGCCAGTCAAGAGTGTGTCGGCGTCCGGACGCGACAGTAAGTCCATCCAAGACCCGCCATCTTTGGGCACTGCCCTCAACCTCGCGCGAACCGCCTCCGAAGCTATACCGGGATAGCGACGATCAGCACTAATCGCCCTCGACGCCACCGAGATTGCTCGCCTTACGGTCTTAGCGCTGTCCTTTACACCCCAACCATCCCACATGCTTTCAAGCGTATAGAGGGGCAGGGGCTCCCTAACCGCAATAACGATGGAACGTTCGCGAAGCTGAGGAAGGCCAAACCGGTGAAGCATGTAGCTCCTGCCGAATACGTTGAAGCCAGCGTTCTCAAGTTGCTCACGAAATGCTCGGTAGTGATGAAGGAAATTTCCACGGATAAGCTCGCGGGCATTCTCCATTACGACCACATCCGCGCCGAGAGCTATCGCGAACTCAGCTGCTTTTGACACCAGACTATTTCTAGAATCATCGCGGAGATGATTCTCCGGATTCGTCCGACTGAAGCCAGTGCATGGCGGGCAAACGCTCAAAACATTAACCGCTCGGTCCTTCAGTTGTAGCGCTGATCGTAAATCAGCGGCAACAACATCTCCGAGGTTAATGCGCGTAGGTTTAATTCCAATGTTGGCTTCGTAGGTCGAATTGCATTGCAAACGCCCGCTTCCGGCCGTGGGCTTGCCAATTTCTGCATCTGCCGCGCCCACAAGCTCGAAAGCGCCGTGCGCCTTAAAGCCATAGGACATACCCCCAGCGCCGGAGAAGAGATCGACTACCGTAAGTTTGCCAACATTCATCGCGGGTCCACCGATCTGACGTCCGACTCGGTGTTCATACAGGATCGCCCACCTCCGTGGCCCAACCACTCCATAACGGAGTCAATAATTCCGAGCCCGCGAAGTTCGCATTCCCAGACCACCAGCGTCCGCCACCCAAGTTCGCTAAGATCCGCCAGGTTTCGTGCATCTCGACATTTATTTGCGGAAATCTTCTTTTCCCAGAAGTCACGTCGGGTGGTGGGCAAGGCCCCAGCCCTGCAGGTATGGCCATGCCAGAAACAGCCATTCACAAACACGGCAGCGCGCCGCGACGGGAAGACTACATCAGGCGTTCCGGGAAGATCCCGTCGATGCAAGCGAAAGCGATAGCCGCGAGCATGCAGTGCTCGCCGCAGCGTCAATTCAGGCTTGGTATTCGCTGACCGAACTGACGCCATCATCCTGCTGCGCGTCTCGGGGCCAACGATATCCATTAGAGCCGCTCACTCCTCCCCCATCCGCAGCGCGGCGATAAACGCCTCCTGCGGAATGCTCACATTGCCATACTCCCGCATCCGCGCCT
>JBIQKN010000077.1:0-12574 GCA_044506565.1 Sphingomonadales bacterium
TTCTTCGCCAGCTTCGCGGTGAAGATGCCGATGTGGCCGCTGCACACCTGGCTGCCCGACGCGCACGTGCAGGCGCCGACCGCGGGCTCGGTGATCCTGGCCGGCGTGCTGCTGAAGATGGGCGGCTACGGCTTCATTCGCTTCAGCCTGCCGATGTTCCCGGAGGCGAGCGAGCAGTGGATGTGGCTGATCTTCGCGCTGTCGATGATTGCCGTCGTCGCCACCAGCCTGATCGCGCTGGTGCAGGAGGACATGAAGAAGCTGATCGCCTATTCGTCGGTCGCGCATATGGCGATCGTCACGGTCGGCCTGTTCGCGTTCAACGTGCAGGGGCTCGAGGGCGCGATGATCGTCATGCTCTCGCACGGCCTCGTCTCGGGCGCCTTGTTCCTCTGCGTCGGCGTGATCTACGACCGCCTGCACACGCGCGAGATCGACCGCTACGGTGGCCTCAGCATCAACATGCCCAAGTACGCGCTGTTCTTCATGCTGTTCACGATGGCCTCGATCGGCCTGCCCGGCACGAGCGGGTTCGTCGGCGAGTTCCTGAGCCTCGCCGGCATCTACCAGGTGTCGAGCTGGGTGACCTTCGTCTGCGCCACCGGCATCATCCTCGGCGCGGCCTACATGCTCTACCTCTACTGGCGGATCGCCTTCGGTGTGCAGAAGAACGCCGACGCCGCGGCCATGCCCGACCTGTCGGTGCGCGAGTGGCTGATGCTCGTCCCGATCGCCGCCGCGGTGCTGTGGATGGGCGTCTATCCCGAGAGCTTCCTCGCACCGATGCGCGCCGACATCGCCGCGCTCAACGCCCGTGTGGCGCGGGCGGCGCCCGAGGGAGATGCGCGGCTCGCGATTGGCGAAGCCGCGCCCGCAACAGCTGAAGCGCACGAGGGGGCGCACTGATGGACTTCTCCGCGTCCCTCTCTCTGATCGTTCCCGAGATCGTCCTCTCGCTGTCGGGGCTCGTCCTGCTGCTCGCGGCCGCGTGGGCCGGCGACAAGGCCTCGAGCGCGATCAGCGTGCTGGCCTGCATCGCACTCGGCGCGTGCTTCTTCCTCGTCGCTCCTGCGGTCTGCGCGGGCGCCGTGGGGCCGGATACCGTCGCCTTCTACGGCCAGTTCCGCGCCGACGCCTTCGCCGGGTTCGCCAAGCTGCTGATCTACGCCGCGAGCGGCGCGGCGCTGGTCGTCGCGCCGGCGTTCTTCGGCCGAGCCGGTGCGATGCGCGCCGAGTACCCGGTACTGGTGCTGTTCGCCGCGCTCGGCATGAGCATCATGGTTTCCGCAGGAGACCTCGTCACGCTCTACATCGGCCTCGAGCTCAACTCGCTGTCGGCCTACGTGCTCGCCGCGTTCCTGCGCAGCGACAGCCGCTCGGCCGAGGCGGGCCTCAAGTACTTCGTGCTCGGCGCGCTCGCCAGCGGCATCCTGCTGTTCGGCATGAGCCTGACCTACGGTTTCACCGGCACGACGAGCTTCGTGGGGGTCGCTGCCGCCCTCGACGGCGGCCTGTCGACGGGCGCGCTGTTCGGGCTGGTGTTCGTGCTCGCCGGACTTGCGTTCAAGATCAGCGCGGTGCCGTTCCACATGTGGACGCCCGACGTCTACGAGGGCGCGCCGACGCCGGTGACGACGTTCTTCGCCAGCGCGCCGAAGGTCGCCGCCGTTGCGTTGACGGCCCGTGTCGCGCTCGAGGCTTTCGGCGGCCATGTCGACGCCTGGCGCCAGGTGGTGATCTTCGCCGCGCTGGCGTCGATCATCTTCGGCGCCTTCGGGGCAATCGGCCAGCGGAACCTCAAGCGCCTGCTCGCCTACTCGTCGATCAACAACGTCGGCTTCATCCTGATCGGCCTCGCCGCGGCCACCCCCGCAGGCGCCAGCGCGATGCTCGTCTATCTCGCGATCTACGTGGCGATGACCGGTGGCAGCTTCGTCGCGGTGCTGATGCTGAAGACCGAGGACGGCGAGCCGCTCGAGGGCATTCCCGACCTAGCCGGCCTGTCGCGCACGCGCCCGGCGCTGGCCTGGTGCCTGATGATCCTGATGTTCAGCCTCGCGGGGATCCCGCCGCTGTTCGGCTTCTGGGGCAAGTTCGTGGTGTTCCAGGCGGCCGTCGAGGCCGACCTGATGGCGCTGGCCGTGCTCGGCATCGCCGCCTCGGTGATCGGCGCCTACTACTACATCAAGATCGTCAAGGTGATGTTCTTCGACGATCCGGCCGACACCGTGCGGGGTGGGAGCGACTGGGCACACTGGGCGCTGCTGGCGATCAGCACCGTGTTCATGTCGCCGCTTGGCTACCTGTCGATCGGTTGGCTCGGCACACTGGCGGACGGCGCCGCTGCGGCGCTGATCCTCCCCGCCTGACTTGCCGATCCGCGTCGAGTTCGTCGCACAGACCGGGTCCACCAACGGGGACCTCATCGCCCGGCTCGCCGGGGGCGAGGCGATCCCGGAGGGCTACTGGCTCGTCGCCGACCGGCAGATAGAGGGACGCGGCCGACAAGGACGCAGCTGGCTCGACGCGCCGGGCAACTTCATGGGCTCGACCGTGGTCAACCTGCTGCCGGGCGACCCGCTTCCCGCCAGCCTCTCGTTCGTCGCGGCAATGGCCACCTACGAGGTCGTGGTGAGCCACCTGGCCGCGCCGCAGACGCTCAAGATCAAGTGGCCCAACGACCTGATGCTGGGTGGCGCCAAACTGTCCGGCATCCTGCTCGAACGCGTCGGCGACGCGGCGGTAATCGGGATCGGCGTCAATCTCGTTGAGGCACCGCGTCTGGCCGACAGGGCGGCGCGGCACCTCGGCGAAGTCGGCCCGCCGCCCGAGCGCAACGCCTTCGCCCGCGACCTGGCGATGAGCTTCGACCGGGAGCTCGACCGCTGGCGGCAGTTCGGCATCGAACCGCTATTTGCACGCCTGCTCGCCGCCAGCTACCCGCTCGGCTCGAAGCTGACCGTGCACGCCGGCGACGGCGTTCGCGTGACCGGCGAGTTCCAGGGGCTCGAGCCGGACGGGGCGCTCCGGCTGCGACTGGCCGACGGCACCGTTCGTGCGATACACGCGGGCGACGTTACCGAGGAAGGAAGCTGAGCCATGCTGCTGGCCGTCGATGTCGGCAATACCAACGTCGTATTCGCCTTCTTCGAGGGGCGCGAGATCCGCAGCCGCTGGCGGATCGCGACCGATCCCCGGCGGACGGGCGACGAGTACGCGGTGTGGCTGTTTCAGCTTATGGCGGTCGAGGGCATCGAACGCTCGGCCGTCACCCAGGTGATCGTCTCGACCGTCGTGCCCCGCGCGCGGCACAACCTCGAGGTGCTTGGCGAGAAGTACTTCGGCCTGACTCCGCTGTTTGCAGGCGAGGGTGCAGCCGACTGGGACTTCCCGATCGACGTCGACGAACCGCGCACGCTCGGAACCGACCGCGCGCTTAACGCGCTCGCCGCCCATGCGGCGCACGAGGGTGATCTGATCGTCGTCGACTTCGGCACCGCGACGACGTTCGACGTGGTCGACTTCAACGGTGCCTACAAGGGGGGAATCATTGCCCCCGGGATCAATCTTTCGCTCGAGGCGCTGGTCAATCACACGGCCAAGCTGCCGCGGATCGCCATCGAACCGCCACGCAGCACCGAAGTGATCGGGCGCAATACGGAGGACCAGATGCACATCGGCGCCTTCTGGGGCTACGTCGCCATGATGGAAGGCCTGATCGCGCGGCTGCGCGAGCAGATCGGCCGCCCGGCGAAGGTGATCGCCACCGGCGGGCTCGCGCTGCTGTTCGACGAACACACGAAGATCTTCGACTCGGTAGATCCCGACCTGACGCTCCACGGCCTCGCGCTTCTCGCGGAGAAGGCGACGGGACGATGAGGAAGGACTTCACGCCCGAAGACGAATTGCTGTTCCTCGCGCTCGGCGGTTCGGGCGAGATCGGAATGAACGTCAATCTCTACGGCTGTCGCGGCAAGTGGCTGATGGTCGACCTCGGGATGAGCTTCGGTGCGGCCGAGTATCCGGGCACCGAACTGATGTTCGCCGACCCCGAATTCATCGAGGAGCGCGCCGACGACCTGCTCGGCATCGTGCTGACCCACGCGCACGAGGACCACATCGGCGCGGTGCCCTATTTCGCCGCGGATCTCGGCGTGCCGCTCTACGCGACGCCTTTCACGGCCGGCATGGTCACGCGCAAGCTCGAGGAGGCGGGGCTCGTCGGTGAGGTCGAGCTCAGGGTCATCGACCGCGAGCACGGCTCGATAAGGCTCGGGCCGTTCGATGTGACCTACATCCCGCTCGCGCACTCGATCGCCGAGGGCAATGCGCTGCTGATCGAGACGCCGTTCGGCCGCGTGTTCCATACCGGCGACTGGAAGCTCGACGAGGAGCCGCTGATCGGCGTGCCGGCGACCGAGGGGGAACTGCTGCAGCTCGGCGACGAGGGCATCCTCGCGCTGGTCTGCGATTCGACGAACGTCTTCAACTCGGCCTCTTCGGGCTCTGAGGGCGAGGTCTATCGCGGGCTGCTCGAGGAAGTGCACGGTCACGCCGGCAAGCGGGTCCTCGTGACCACATTCGCCTCAAATGTCGCGCGGTTGCAGACGCTGGGCCGGGTCGCGCAGCAGACTCGCCGACGGCTGTGCGTCGCCGGCCGCTCGCTCGACCGGATCATCGAGGTCTCGCAGGAAAACGGTTACCTGCAGGATTTCCCCGAGACGGTCGATTTCGACACCGCGATGAGTCTTCCCCGCGGCGAGATCATGATCCTGGCCACGGGGGGGCAGGGCGAGCCGCGCGCCGCGCTCGCCCGCATCGCCGAGGACAGCCACCCGCTGTCGCTGTCAGAGGGCGATGTGGTGCTGTTCTCGAGCCGCCAGATCCCCGGCAACGAGCTCGCCATCGGGCGCATCCAGAACCTGCTCGCGCACAAGGGCATCACGATGGTGACCGACCGGCAGAGCATGATCCACGTCTCGGGCCACCCCGGGCGGCCCGATCTCGAGGCGATTTACCGCTGGTTGCGCCCGCAGATTCTCGTCCCGGTGCATGGCGAGGTCCGGCACATGAACGAGCAGGCGAGGCTGGGCCTTGCCACCGGCATACCGACGGCGATCACCCAGACCAACGGCGACATCGTCCGCCTCGCCCCGGGCAAGCCGGGCAAGGTCGCGGAAGTGAGATCGGGCCGCCTGGTGCTCGACGGCGACATCATCGTTCCCGCCGACGGCGAGGCGATCGTCACCCGCCGCCGCCTCGCGCGCGATGGCCTCGTGATCGTCGCGCTCGACGGGAAGGGCGGGGCACAGGTGCATGGCATCGGCCTGCCGCTCGACGAGGACTATGCCGAGTTCGTCGCCGAGGCCGAGGCCGACGTCGCCGAGGCGCTGCGCAAGCTCAAGGGGACGCGCGACCCGGACGCCGTCATCGAGGCCGCGCGCCTCGCGGCCCGCCGCGCGGCGCAGCGCTGGTCGGGCAAGAAGCCGCAGATGAAAGTGCTGCTGCCGGCATGAAATGGACTTCGGTTCTCGCGATCTACGGGCTGTTTTGGGTCATGAGCGCGTTCGTCCTGCTGCCTTTCGGGGTGAAGACCCACGACGAGGCAGGTATTCCCAAGATCCCCGGCCAGGCCGACAGCGCGCCGGCCGACTTCCGCCCGGGCCGCCTGGCGCTGCGGGCGACGGTCCTCGCGGCGCTGCTGTGTGGTCTCTACGTTGCCAATTACGTCTACGGTTGGGTCACCGTCGCCGATCTCGACCTGGTCGGAGGGCCGCCGAGCTAGGCCCGGCCTCACGCCCGCTCAGTTGCGCAACCGCTCGATGGCCTGTGCCAGCGCGACGTAGAGCTTGCCCATGTCCGAGCTCAGCAGCGTCACTGCCAGCGCATGGCCGTCGCGCGTCGACAGGACGCTGCGCAGCATGGCCTCGAAATCGTGGATGTAGCGGTTCACGGTCTCGCGGAAGTCGGCGTCCTCCTCGTAGATACCCGCGACCGCCCGCGCGTCGTGCGCGTCGAGCAGCCGGACCGCGCGGCGTGTGAAGATGCCGCGGTCGCCGCGCAGGTAGCTGGCCCAGGCGGTGTCGGTGACGTCGTGGGCGAAGACCTTCGAGATGTCGATCGCGCTCGAGTTGAGGCTCTCGGTGATCAGCGCCATGCGCCGCGAGAAGTCGTTGTCGACCTGCTCCTCGGCCCGCTGGCGCGCGTAGGCGACGCGCCGCTCGAGGTTGCCCGCGAGCTCGTTGACGGCGGCGAGCTGGTCGCGCAGCTGGACCGCGGTTTCGCGGCCCGCTTCGGCTGCCTGCCGCGCCGCATTCTCGAGTTCGGCAATGGACTCGGCGGCATTGTTGCGCAGCGCTTCCTCGATCGCGGCGCTGCTGTCGCCGGCGATGCGCTCGGCCAGCGCGCGCACGGCTTCCGCCTGCTGCTCGTGCAGGCCGGTGAGCACGTTGCGCGAAGCCTCCTCGAGCGTGGCAATCGCCTCGCCGAGTTCGCCGCGCGCCTGCGCCGCGAGCGCCTCGGAACCGAGTGCCAGTTCGGACAGGCGGCTTTCGAGCACGTTCAACTGCTCGAGCGTCGCGGTGCCGCCCTCCTGCGCCGCGGCCACGTGGGCGGCAAGCGTCTCTCCCCTGCCGGCAGCCTCGTCGAGGAGGGCACGAAGCGCGTTCGCCTGCTGCTCGAACGCGGCGAGGCGGGTTTCGGCCTGGCTCATCGCCTGCGGCAAGTCGCTGCCGCTGTGTTCGGAACTGGCGCGGATGAGTTCGAGCAGGCGCACGCTCTCGTGGGTCAGGCGGGCGATCTGCTTGCCGCTGTTCTCCAGCAGCGCCTGGCTCTCGGCGAGCCGCGAGGCGAGCTCGCCGGCGGACCCGGAAAGGTCCTCCTGGGTCTGGCGGCCCTGCGAGGACAGTTTGTCCATCTCGGCGCCGAGCTCGGCCAGGCGCTGCGACAGCGCTTCGCCGCGCTCGGTGAGCCCGGCGACGTGGGCGAGGTGTTCCTGTTGCCTTTCGGTGATCTGCGCGTCGAACGCCGCGATGCGCTGCTGCAGCGCCTCGAGCGCGGCTGCCTCGCGTTCGAGTTCCTCGTTCGACCGCTGCTGCAGTTGCGCCTGGAATGCCTCGGCGCGCTCTGACAGGGCCGTTTCGATCCGCTCGGCTTCCTCGCGCAGGTCGGCGAGGCGCCGGCGGGCGCCGTCCATCGCGTTCTCGTCGACTTCGGTGATCCGCTGGATCGCTTCGCGCATGCGCTGTTCGAGCTCGGTAACCGCCGCGGACCAAGCCTCGGCCGCATCCAGCTCGCCGTCCCGCAGGGTCGTCGCGAGGCGCGTTCCCTCCTCGTTCAGCAGCGCAATCCGCTCGCGGATCGTCTCGAGAGCCGCGTTCTCCGCGCTCTCCAGCTCGGCCTTTCGGGCGGCCAGTTCCTCGTGCAGCGCATCGGCACGGCGGCGGATCGCGGCAAACGCCTCCACCTCGCGCCCGTCGAGCTCGGCACGGAAGCCCGCGCTGCGCTCGGCCAGTTCGGCGAACCGCTGGCCTGCGATCTGTTCGAGTTGCGCGGCCTGCGTCTCGAACGCCGTCAGGGCCTCGTCGATCTTGCCGCGAAGCGTCGTCACCTGGCGGGTGCTGGCCTCGCCGAACTGGTTGAGGCGGTTGAAGCCCGCGACCAGCTCGTCGAGCTGCTGCTTGGCGACGCCCCCGGCATGGCCAATCTGGCTGGCGACGTCGCGCGCGGAGTTCGAGATCACCGGCAGGTCGTCGCGCAGCCGATCCATGTTTTCGAGCGCGGTCGTGCTGACCCGCCCGATCGCCTCGACCTGCGCTCCGTTGTCATGAACGAGCGACTGCAGCCGGTCGGCATGCTCGGAAATGCGCTCGGCGGCGACGCGGCCGAGCGACTCGAGGTCGCGCGACTGCGCCGCGATGAAGTCGCGCGCCAGGCTGAGCTCGCGATTGACCACGGCGAGCCGCCGTTCGAGCGCCGCCGATTCGCGCGACAACTCGCGCGCGGCATCGCCGAAGCGGGCGGCCTCGCGCCGGCTGTTGCGCATCGCCAGCAGCCACAGCGCCACGACGAGAAGTACCGGCACCGACCAGTCGATGACCCACTCCGCCCAGCGCGCCGGGGGTGCCCCGGCAAGGGCTTCCTGGCGGTGGAGCCAGGCGAAGAACCCGCTCCAGCCGAGGACGACGAGAATCGCCAGCGTCGGCACGATCCACCCCAGACGGGCCGGTTCAAGCTCGGGCTCGTCTTCCTCGAAAACCGCCTCGGCAGGGGCAGGGGCCTCGTCGGCCTGCGCTGCGATCTCGGCTGCGACTTCGGGTTCGTCGGGTCGCGCCTGGCCGTCGACCGCATCCGAGCCGACCGCGACGAGGTTCTTCCTGTTGGTCATGCAGGCAAAATACCACAGCCGAGGACATGATAAACCCCGCCTTAAGACTCTTCCACTAGCGCCCGGGGATGGCCCACGAAGCAGCCGATTTCGACGCCACGCTCGCAGCCGCTGCCGGTGAGGATGCCGAGCTGCTGCACGAGTTGCGCGCCGCCTTCGTGGAAAGCCTCCAGCAACAGATCGACCTGCTGCGCCGGGCCCGGTGCGACGGCAATTGGAAGGTCGCCGCGATGCGCCTGAAGGGGCTCGGCGCGAGCTTCCATGCGCCGGAACTCGTGCGTCTCGCCGACCAGGCGCTGCAGGGCGCGCCCGGGGAACCCGGCGTGCTGCGCCGGCTCGAACGCTTCAGCGTCGAATTCACTGCCTGATCCGCACCCGGCTTGGCAGGTGGTGAGCGAAGGCTTACCCGTTCGCGCGTGCGTGCCGCCCTCATTTCGATCCCTTCGACGCCCTTGCTGATCGCCGGCAAGTCGCTCGCGCGCCGTCAGCTCGACTTTGCGCTCGCCGCCGGCTGCGAACGGATCATCGCGCTCGGCAACGGCGCTTCCCCCGAGGCGATCGCGCTGCGCCACGCGAGCGAGGCCCGCGGTGCCCGCTTCGTGAGCGTTGGCGACGCCCACGGCCTGCTCGGCGCGGTCCCGGCCGGCGACGAGTTGCTGGTGCTCGCACCGGGGCTGCTGGTCGAAGACCGCCGCGCGCTCGAGGCTCTCGAGCGGGGTACTGCGATCCTCGTGCTCCCCGCCGGTCCGGGGGTCGCCGCGGGATTCGAACGGATCGATCTCGAGCGTGCCTGGGGCGGGGCCCTGGTCCTCTCGGGCCGGCTCGTCGAGCGGCTTTCTGACCTGCCGCCCGACAGCGAAGCCACCGCAGCGCTGCTGCGTATCGCCCTGCAGGCGCGCGTGGCCGAGAAACGCCTCCCCGAAGAAGTACTGGCCGAGGGCACCTGGTCGGTCGTCGGGGAGGGCGGCGACGTCGTGGCCCGGCAGAAGCTCTGGATCGAGCGGAATCTGCCCTGGCGAAGGGGTTTCGGGCTGACGCGCTTCGTCGCGCGCTTCGGTCTCGAGCGCCTGGCGATCCCGCTGCTCGACGCGTCCCACGCCCGCCTCGGGCTGCGGGCAGGCGTCGCGGCGGTGCTCGCCGCAGGCGTAGCGGCAAGCGCCTCGGGGTGGGTCGCGCTGGGCCTGATCCTTGCCGCCGTGGGCGCGATGCTGGCCGAATTCGCTACGGGGTTCGCCTTGCTCGGCGATGCACCGTTCGGAGCGGCCGAGGGGCGCCGCGCCGACCGATTCCAGTCGTGGCTGGTGGATGCGGGCCTGACGGCTTGCGCTGCGCTGGCGATCGACGCCGACGGCCTGCAGCGCCTGTTTCCGCCGCTCGTCCTGCTCGGCGTGCTCCTCGCGGGCCGTCCGCAGGCGTGGCCGGGGCCAGCTTCCCTGTTCGGCGACCGCGCCCTGCTGGCAATCGTCTTCGCCGTAGCTTCGGGTTTCGGCCTGGCCGAGCCGGCGATCATGCTCGCCTCGCTGGTCGTCCTGGCGCTCGATGCCGCGGTTTTCCGGGCCAAAACGCGGCTAACGCCGGCTTAACCTTAGCCGGCTATGGCGAGCCGATGAAAGAGAGCGGCGATGACTGAGCGGACCGGGGAATCGGTCGAGCGCGCGCTGCAAGACGCCGTGGCGCGCGGCGATGCCGCCATCGCAGCCGTGCGCCCGGTCCTGCGCCATTTCCTGGCGGGAGCGGACACCGGCTTGCTCAGCGACGAGATCGTCGCCCGGGTGCGCGGCATGACCTGCCACCTCGCCGAGCAGCTCCTGTTCGCCCAGGCCGCGGCGGCCGACGTGCGCGACGTCCAGGCCTATATCGACGCGCGTCAGGAAGCACTCGCGCAGGCATTGTCCGGCAACGGCGAGCTTCTCGCCCACGCTCACGGGCTGGCGGTCGAGGCGGAACTCGCGGAGCGCCTCCCGGTCCGCGCAGGGATCGACGCGGTCCTCACGCCGCTGGTGCAGGACCTCGCCGCGGCGGACGACCCGGACACGGCCAGACTGGCGATGGCGGTCGTTGCCGCACAGGCCCGCTTCCAGCAGCAGCAGCGGCGAATGGAGCTGCCGCTGAAGGAACTTCCCGGACACATCCTCCACGCAGCGCTGCTCGTGCTTCGCGCCGAGGCACATGGCGACGACGTCGGCGCATCCGAAATCGCGGAACGCGACTTGCGCGCAGCGTACGACGAAAGCGCCGGGCGGCTCGGCCTCCTCGCGCGGCTCGTGCTCGGTCTCGGTGCGGAAACCGGGCCCGCGCTGCAACTTGCCCACGCAGGGCTGTCGATCTTCGCGACGGCCCTGTCGCTGGCCTTGAGGCAAGACCGTTGCCTGGTGCTGCTCTCGTTCGCGGATAGCCAGGGCGCGCGCTTGGCTCTGTCGCTGCGCGCGACAGGCCTCGACTTCCGCTCGATCGCCGAACAGGCGCTGAGCCTCCATCCCGACCGACCGCCCCTCGATGCGATCGACCTGATAGCGCCGGATCGCGCCGCCGCCCTGCTCGAGGCGTCGCACGCGGAATGGGTGCCTTGACCCGATGACGACGGGTGCGTCCTTCGTGGCTTGCGCGAGAAGCGACGCGCGCGACTGGCTCGTCGAGGCGGACGAGCCGCTCGCCGGCCTGCAGCTGCGCAGCGGTGGCGAACTGCCGGGCGTGATCGCCTCACCGGCGCTGCTCGAACTGGTCCGCCAGGCGCGAGCCTACGAACTCAAGCTGGCACGCGCGATCCGCGCGCAGGACGACCACGAACAGGTCACGGCGTGGGTCGAGGTTGCCCCGGATCCGTCCGGCGAGGGGTGCGAGATCCGCGTCAGCAATTGGCAGGCCGACCCCCTTCCGCTCCGTAACGGCGCCGAGACCGAGGAACGCCGCCTCGCTATCGCCCGCCACCTGGCGGAGCTTTCGGCAAGGCTCGGACCCATGCAGGAGTTACTCGCGGTCGACAGCGTCGCCCCCGAGCTCGAGCCGCTCATTCAGCGGATGAGGGAAGCCGCCGGAACGCCGTGGACCGACTTCGTCGAGCTCGAGGGCAACGCTCACGAACAGCCGCTGCACTGGCGCCTGCTCGACGGCACGCGCCTGCGGCTCGAGGGCTCGCGCCGGCACTGGAAGGCTCATCTCGTCCCCTTGGGACAGCCCGAACCGGGCAGCGCGGGTTTCGAGCTCCACCTCGTGCCCGACGAGCCCGCGGAAGAAGCTGGAGCGCCCGAGCCTGCGGAATCCGACCTCCAGCCCGCCTTCTCGCCCGCGATCGGGCGCGAGATCGCGCCGGTGCTGCGCCAGCCGATCGCGCGCATCATCGCCAACGCCGAGACGATCCGCACGCAGCTCGCCGGCCCACTGGTTGACGAATACAGCCAGTACGCGGCCGACATCGCCACTGCCGGCGAGCACCTGCTTGCGCTGATCGACGACCTCGCCGACCTCGAAGTGGTCGAGGACGAGCAGTTCACCACGGCGCCCGACCGTATCGACCTCGCCGACGTCGCCCGCCGTGCCGCCGGCATCCTCGGCGTCCGTGCGCGCGAGCGCGGCATCACGATCGATGCGCCCAAGCCCGGCGAGAGCGCCCCCGCGATCGGCGAGTTCCGCCGCGTGCTGCAGATCCTGCTCAACCTTCTGGGCAATGCCATCCGTTACTCGCCGGCGGATTCGCAGGTATGGATCCGCGTCGAGAGCGACGACGGGCGTGCGCGGGTCACGGTCGCCGACCAAGGCGAGGGCCTGACCGAGGAGCAGCAGTCGCTCCTGTTCGAGAAGTTCGAGCGGCTCGGCCGGACCGGCGACGGCGGCTCCGGCCTCGGCCTCTACATCTCGCATCGCCTCGCCCGGGCGATGGACGGCGATCTCACCGTCGAGAGCGCGCCCGGCCAGGGCGCGCGGTTCACGCTCGAGCTGCCGGGCTTCAAGGATCGCCGCGCGGAGCCGCGATGACCGTCAGCGCCGGTCGACGGGCACGTAGTCGCGCTGCGTCGGCCCGGTGTAGAGCTGGCGCGGGCGGCCGATCTTCTGTCCCGGGTCGGAGATCATCTCGTTCCACTGCGCGACCCAGCCGACCGTGCGGGCGAGAGCGAACAGCACGGTGAACATCGTCGTCGGGAAGCCGATCGCCGAGAGGATCACGCCCGAGTAGAAGTCGACGTTGGGGAA
>JBIQKN010000005.1:0-2132 GCA_044506565.1 Sphingomonadales bacterium
CCGAACCCGTGCATCACGTACTTGTGGCTCGCCCAGGCGACCCCTTCCATCGCCGCGATGGAAGCGATCACGATCAGCGCGGGCAGCAGCCAGTCCATCGCGCATAAATAGGCGCTTCGCCGGGGCAAAGACAGCCCCGCTTGAAATGTGGCGCGGCGCGCGTAAGTGCCGGTCATGGCCAGCAAACCGCGCACGCTTTACGAAAAGATCTGGGACGAGCACGTCATCGAACGGCGTGACGACGGCACCTGCCTGGTGTTCATCGACCGCCACCTGGTGCACGAGGTGACCAGCCCGCAGGCGTTCGAAGCGCTGCGGATGAGCGGCCGCAAGGTCCGCCACCCCGAGCTGACGCTGGCGGTGCCCGACCACAACCTGCCGACCACCGCGCGGATCGACGCTGCCGGCAACCGCGTGCCGATCGCCGACCCCGAAAGCCGCGACCAGCTCGCCGCGCTCGAGCGCAACGCCCCCGAGTTCGGGGTGCGCTATTTCGACGCGACGAGCCGCGACCAGGGCATCGTCCACGTCGTCGGCCCCGAGCAGGGCTTTACCCTCCCCGGCACCACGCTGGTCTGCGGCGACAGCCACACCGCCGCCCACGGCGCGCTCGGCGCGCTCGCCTTCGGCATCGGCACCAGCGAGGTCGAGCACGTGCTCGCCACGCAGACGCTGCTGCTGCGCTCGTGGAAGACGATGGAAGTCCGCGTCGAGGGCGAACTCGGCCCCGGCGTCACCGCCAAGGACCTGATCCTCCACATCACCGGCGTGATCGGCACTGCCGGCGGCACCGGCCACGCGATCGAGTACCGCGGCAAGGTGTTCGAGGACATGAGCGTCGAGAGCCGCCTCACGGTCTGCAACATGAGCATCGAGGGCGGCGCCCGCGTCGGCCTGATCGCTCCCGACGAGACGACTTTCGCCTACCTCAAGGGCCGCCGCTTCGCGCCGCAAGGCGAGGAATGGGATCGTGCCGTCGCCTACTGGCGCACGCTCAAAACCGACGAGGGCGCAGTGTTCGACAAGTCGGTGGTGATCGACGCGAGCGAGGTGGAGCCGACCGTCACCTGGGGCACCAGCCCCGAGGACACCGTGGCGATCGGCGGGGTCGTGCCCGATCCCGACAGCTTCGCCGATCCCTCGAAGCAGAAGGCCGCCCGCGCCAGCCTCGCCTACATGGGCCTCGAACCCGGCCAGCGGATGAGCGAGGTCGAGGTGCAGAACGTGTTCATCGGCAGCTGCACCAACAGCCGCATCGAGGACCTGCGCGCCGCCGCCGCCGTGTTGCGCGGCCGCAGGAAGGCGCCCAACGTCAAGTGGGCGATCGTCGTCCCCGGCTCGGGCCTGGTCAAGCAACAGGCCGAGGCCGAGGGGCTCGACAAGGTGTTCACCGAAGCCGGCCTCGAATGGCGCGAGCCCGGCTGCTCGGCGTGCCTCGGCATGAACCCCGACAAGGTCCCCGCCGGCGAACGCTGCGCCTCGACCAGCAACCGCAACTTCGTCGGCCGCCAGGGCCCGGGCGCCCGCACCCACCTCGTAAGCCCGGCCATGGCCGCGGCGGCGGCGGTGACCGGCAAACTGACGGACGTGCGGGAACTGGTCTGAAAGCGGCTCGGCCGAAGACCCGCCTATCCCTTATCGTCACCCTGAACGCGTTTCAGGGCCCATCATGCCGCAGGCGCGGAGCGATCGCACTCGCGCGGCGCTGCCGCCATCTTGCGGCAAGCGCAGCGATCGACTGACGACTCTGGGCGCGAGGATAAATGGGCCCTGAAACAAGTTCAGGGTGACGGAAAGACAGGGAGATAAACGGTGACCTTCGCGTCTTCGCGTGCACAACCGGCCACACCCCCCGACAGCCGCCTGACCGGCGATGAAATTCCCTTCCCTCGATCGTCGCTCCAGACACGTCCCCCTCTGCTACGATCGTTCAATTCACCGTCACCCTGAACTTGTTTCAGGGCCCATCGTGCCGCAGGCGCGGAGCGATCGCGCTCGCGGGGCGCTGCCGCCATCCTGCGGCAAGCGCAGCGATCAACTGATGACTCTGGGCGCGAGGATAAATGGGCCCTGACACGAGTTCAGGGTGACGGAAAGACAGGGAGACAATCGGTGACCTTCGCGTCTTCGCG
>JBIQKN010000005.1:2232-5064 GCA_044506565.1 Sphingomonadales bacterium
CGAGTGCGGAAAGTCTCCTTTCCGCCGGTAGCCGCACCCGACACGCGCCTACTCATCCTCGGGAGCCTACCCGGAGAGAAATCGCTCGAAGCGCGGCGATACTACGCCCACCCGCAGAACCGCTTCTGGCACCTCATCGGGCGGGTAATCGAGAAAGAGCTGAATCCGCTCAACTACGAGGCCCGCCTCCAAGCCCTGCTCGCCGCCAAAGTCGGGCTGTGGGACACCGTTGCCTCGGCCCGCCGCCACGGCAGCCTCGACTCCGCGATCCGCGAGGCCGAGCCCAACCCGTTGGCCGATCTCGTCGCCTCGCTCCCCGAACTGCGCGCGGTCGGCTTCAACGGCAAGACTTCCGCCCGCCTCGGCATGCCGCAGCTCGCCCATACGGGTCTCGCACTCGTCCCGCTCCCCTCGTCCAGTCCCGCGCATGCCTCGATGCGGCTCGCCGAGAAGGAAAAGCTGTGGGATCGATTGCGCGAATTCCTTGCCTGAGCGCGTTCGGCTCCCCATTGATGGCCTCATGACCAAACGTCTCAGCAACACGGGCAAGGCCGCCATCGCCGGCGCCATCGGCTCGGCCGCGGTCGCCGCCGCGCTGCTCTACGTCAACAGGCGCAAGGACAGGAAGAACAAGCCGACCCAGCCGGGCCCGATCCCGAGCGGCGAGCAGCCGGAGACCGACTAAGACCATGGAACCCGTCAACCAGGTCGAGGGCCGGGCGATCCCGTTCGGCCTCAAGAACGCCGACACCGACATCATCATCCCGGCGCGCTGGCTCAAGACGGTGACCCGCGAGGGCCTCGGCCGCGGCGCGTTCGAGGCGCTGCGCGCCGATCCCGACAACGTGTTCGACAAGCCCGAGTTCAAGGCCGCGCCGATCCTCATCGCCGGCGACAACTTCGGCTGCGGCTCCTCGCGCGAGCACGCCGCCTGGGCGCTGCTCGACATGGGGATCAAGGCGGTGATCGCGCCGAGCTTCTCCGACATCTTCTCGGGCAACGCGTTCAAGAACGGCATCCTCACCGTGGTCCTGCCGCAGGAGCAGGTCGATCGGCTGATGGAAGTCGCCGAGACCGACCCGATCGCGATCGACCTCGAGCACCAGACCGTGACCACGCCGTTCCAGGACCGCTTCACCTTCGAGATCGACCCGTTCCGCAAGCACTGCCTGCTCGGCGGGCTCGACGAGGTCGCGATCACGCTCCAGCGCGACGAGGCGATCGCCGGTTACGAAGAGCGGATGGCCGCCGCGCGGCCCTGGGTCGCGCGCGGCACCGGGATTGCCGCCTGAGGCCACGCAACGCTATTGAACTGCCCAAACCGATTCAGGGGAACAGGCCGAAATGACCGACTTCAGTGACCGCCAGCGCGCCGAGGAAGCCAAGTTCGCGATGGACGCGGACACCGCGTTCCGCATCGCCGCGCGCCGCAACCGCCTGCTGGCCGGCTGGGCGGCCGAAATGATGGGCCTGACGCCCGAGGAAGCGCAGGCCTACGCCAAGGAAGTGATCCAGTCCGACTTCGAGGAAGCCGGCGACGAGGACGTGATCCGCAAGGTTCTCGGTGACCTGACCGCGGCCGGCTGCGACATCGACGAGGCCGGCGTGCGCGCCGCGGTCGAGGAGAAGACGGTCGAGGCCAAGCGCCAGCTGATGGCCGGCATCTAGGACTGCGCCGATGGCCATGCCCGCCGCCGAGATCGAAGCTCTGATCAGGGCCGCGCTGCCCGACGCCGAGGTCGAGATCGAGGCGCTGGTCGACGACGGCGATCACTATCGCGCTCACGTGACCTCGGCTGCCTTCGCCGGCAAGAACCGCGTGCAGCAGCACAAGATGGTCTACGAAGCGCTCGGCGGGCGCATGGGCGGCGAGCTGCACGCCTTGCAACTCGTCACCGCGGTTCCCAACTGACAGTCACGAAACACCAGCCAGGTCCCCCACCCGATGTCCGATACCCAAGCCCGCATTTCCCAGATCGTCGAGAACAACGACGTCGTCCTGTTCATGAAGGGCACGCCGCTGTTCCCGCAGTGCGGCTTCTCGAGCCGCGCGGTGGCGATCCTCGACCACTGCGGCGTCGCCTACGAGAGCGTAGATGTGCTCCAGGACATGGAGATCCGCCAGGGCATCAAGGAATTCTCCGACTGGCCGACGATCCCCCAGCTCTACGTCAAGGGCGAATTCGTCGGCGGCAGCGACATCATGATGGAGATGTACCAGGCCGGCGAGCTGCAACAGTTGCTCGACGAGCAGCAGGTCGCCAAGGCGAGCTGATCGCCGCGACAAGCGAAAACGCGAGGGGGCCGCACGGCCCCCTTTTTCATTTGTAGTTCCGGCCGTTTCATGGTCCTTTGTCGAGGCCCGGCGCTGGCCACCGGATCGCGCGGGCGGGACACAAGCGGAAGGGGGAGCCGCATGACCATCGGGCAGATTCTCTCGGATACGTTCGGCACCGTCAAAGCGCGTTTCGGCACGCTGCTGGTGCTGTGGGCGGTATACTTCGGCGTCACCATCGTGTTGTTCTTCGTGATGACGATGGTCATGGGCGTGGCGGGCCTCGCCAGCATTGCGGCGCTCGGCGCGGACGATCCGTTCTCGGGCGGCGGCTCGCTAGCCGCGATCAGCGGGATGGTCGTCTTCCTCGTGCTGTTCTACCTCGTCTACCTGCTTGTCATGATGGCGCAGTACGCGTCGATGATCGTCGCGGCCTCGCCGGCCCGGCGGGTGGACTTCAGCGAAGCGCTCGGCACAGGGTGGCGCGCGGCGCCGTCGCTGCTGCTGCTGATGGTGATCCTGATCGCCGGGTACTTCCTCGTCTCGCTGGCGGTTGG
>JBIQKN010000005.1:5164-7371 GCA_044506565.1 Sphingomonadales bacterium
TGCCGTCCTACGGGCTGCTGGCAAGCGCCGGGGCCGATGCCGCGGGACCCGACGCGATCGGCACGGCCCTCGGCAGCTTCGCGCTGCTGATGGTCTCGCTGTTGCTGATCGGTGCCCTGTTCAACATCGGCTACTGCGCCTTCCTGGCGGTGCTTCACGCGCGCCTGCGCGACGGCGCCGGCGAAGGGGCGGCCGAGGCCTTCGCCTGAGGCTCAGAGCGCCCGCAGCACGCCCGCCGGCCGCGCCCGCAGCAGCGGCAGCGAAGCGCCGAGCGCGAATGCCAGCACCAGCGCGATCCCCGCGCCGAGCACCGCCAGCACGCGCGGCCAGTCGGGCAGCCACTCGAACTCGAACAGTTGGACGATGACCAGCCACGCGGTCGCCCCGCCCAGCCCCAGCGCCACCAGCGCCAGCAGCGCAGCGAGCAGGCCGAACTCGGCCAATTGCAGCATCAGCAGCTGCCGCGTGCTCGCGCCGAGCACCCGCAGGATCACCGTGTCGTAGATCCGCGCCGCGCGCGCCGCGGCGATCGCCCCGAGCAGCACCGCGATCCCGGCCAGCACCGCGACCGAGGCCGCGGCGAGGATCGCCAGCGAGACCTGGTCGAGGATCGTCCGCGCCTGCGTCAGCAGCGGCCCGACCTCGATCACCGAGCTCGACGGGAACCCGCGCACGAGGCTGCGCAGCAGCCCGCCGGCCGACTGCCCCGGCGGCAGCTCGATCGTCGCGGCG
Organism: Sphingomonadales bacterium; assembly: GCA_044506565.1. Taxonomy (GTDB): domain Bacteria; phylum Pseudomonadota; class Alphaproteobacteria; order Sphingomonadales; family Sphingomonadaceae; genus Croceibacterium_A. The sequence continues at coordinate 5,897 of JBIQKN010000005.1, forward strand.
AGGTTGTGCGGCGCGTCGGCGATCGCGTTCGGCGAGAACACCAGCACGTAGTTGAAGCCCATGCTCTCCCAGTCGATCCGCCTGAGGTTGGCAACCCGCGCCTGGCGCTCGACCCCGAGCAGGCCGATGGTCAGGTAGTCGCCGATCCCGATCCCGGCGGCCTGCGCGAGATCGGCGTCGATCGAGACCAGCGGTTCGCCATCGTAGTCGGCCGGCCACCACTCCCCGGCGACCAGCGAATTCCCCTCGGGCAGCACCTCGGCATAAGTCAGCCCGCGCTCGCCGCTCAGCGCCCAGGCGCCCTCGGGCAGCTCGTCGAGCTCGGCGACCACGGTCGGGTTGTCCTTGGGTCCGTAGGCGAGGATCGCCCCGCGCAGCGTCGGCACCGCCTCGATCTCGGCGCCGGGCGCCTGGCGCCCGACTTCGGCGCGGAACTCGGTCAGCCGGTCGCGCGGGATGTCGAGCACGAAGTAGTCGGGCGCTATCGCCGGGACCGAGCGCTGGATATTGGCCGAAAGGCTCGTCTGCACCGCCGCCAGCAGCACGAACGCGGCGAGCCCAAAGCCGAGCGCGGTGACCAGCGACCCGGTCGCCGAGCCGGGCCGGTGGATGTTGGCCAGCGCCGCGCGAGCGATCGCGTCGGCGGGCCGCGGCACGCGCGCCGCCAGCGCGCGGATCGCCCGGCCGAGCCCCCACAGCAGCAGCAGGATCACCGCGGCGCCGCCGAGGAAGGTCGCGCTGAGCCCCGGCTGCGGCGAGCCGATCAGCGCCAGCGCCGCGATCCCGGCGAGCCCGAGCGAGACCGGCAGTACCGCCCCACGCCAGGCGCGCGCCAGCGGCGCCACGCGCGAGCGCATCAGCGCCATCGCCGGATAGTGCCGCGCGCGCATCACCGGCGGCGCCGCGAACACCACCGCCACCAGCATCCCGAACAAGGCCGCGCGCAGCAGCGCCGCCGGATCGAACACCAGCCCGCTTCGCACCGGGAGCAGATCGCCGAGCGCCGACGCCAGCAGCGGCGTCACCAGCACTCCGGCCACCAGCCCGGCGAGCGCGCCTGCGACCGCCGCCGCACCGATCTGCAGCGCGTAGATCCTGAGGATGTCCCCGCTCGTCGCGCCGAGGATCTTGAGCGTGGCGATGCTCGTGCGGCGCGCCTCGAGGTACGAGGCGACCCCGCCGCCGATGCCGATCCCGGCGATCACCAGCGCGGCGAGCCCGACCAGCGTCAGGAACTCGCCCATTCGCCCGACGAAGCGCTCGGCCCCGGGCGACGCGCGGTCGCGCGTGCGGATGTCGTAACCGGCGCCGGGGAAAGCCCCGGTCAGCGCCTCCTCGACTTCCTCGGGGTCGGCATCGCCGTCGAACCGCACGCGGGTCTTCGACTGGTACATCGCCCCCGGCGCGGTCAGCCCGGCGATGGCCGGAAACTCGAGCGGGACGATCACCGTCTGGCCGAGCTGGAAGCCCTCGCT
>JBIQKN010000005.1:7471-17721 GCA_044506565.1 Sphingomonadales bacterium
TGGCCGGAAACTCGAGCGGGACGATCACCGTCTGGCCGAGCTGGAAGCCCTCGCTGAGCCGGTCGGGCTCGTCGTCGATCACACCGCCGACGACGAGTTCGCCCGTGCCGACGCGGAACCGGTCGCCGGGCGCGAGGCCGAGTCGCTCCGCCGCACCCTCGGCGATCCACGCCTGTCCCGCGGGCGGCGCCCCCGCGCGGCGGCCGTCGGCCAGCGTGAGTTCGCCATAGAGCGGCCAGTTGGCATCGACCGCCTTGAGCTCGATCGGCGTCGCCGCCTCGCCCGCGCTGGCCATCGCCTGCATCCTCAGGCCCGGCGACAGCGTGCCGTACCGGCCGAGGAATTCGCTCTCGGCCGCGTCGAGCGGGCGCTGCCACAGCTCGACCTCGATATCCCCTCCGAGGATCGTCCGCCCCTGCGCGTCGAGTTCGCCGCGGATAGCCGAAGTCAGCGAGCCGATCGCCGCCAGCGCGCCGACGCCGAGGAACAGGCATACGAGCAGCAGCCTGAGGCCGCGAAACCGCCGGTGCAGGTCGCGCCGGGCGATCCGCCATGCGGCCGGCCACGAAAGCCGTGTCATGCCGCGCTGTCGCTCACGATCCGCCCGTCGGCCAGCGTCACCACGCGGTCGCAGTGCTCGGCGAGCGCCTCGTCGTGGGTGATCATCACCAATGTCGCGCCGGTCTCGGCGCGGCGAGCGAACAGCAGCTCGATGATGTCGTGGCCGGTCTTCGCGTCGAGGTTGCCCGTCGGCTCGTCGGCGAAGATCAGCGCCGGCCGCGGCGCGATCGCGCGGGCAATGGCGACGCGCTGCTGCTCGCCGCCCGAAAGCTGTGCCGGGTAGTGCGTTAGCCGGTGCCCGAGGCCGACCGCCTCGAGCTCTGCCGCCGCCCTTGCCCACGCGTCGCCTTGGCCGGCCAGTTCGAGCGGGGTTGCGACGTTCTCCTGCGCGGTCATTGTCGGCAGCAGGTGGAACGCCTGCAGCACGATGCCGATACGCCCGCGCCGCGCCCGTGCCAGCGAGTCCTCGTCGAGAGTCTCGAAGTCCGCGCCGGCAACATGGACCGTGCCGCTGGTCGCACGCTCGAGGCCCGAGAGCACCGCCATCAGCGAACTCTTGCCCGAGCCGGAGGGACCGAGCAGCGCCAGCGTCTCGCCGGTGGCGACGGCAAGGTCGATGCCGCGGAGGATCTCGACCGCCGCGTCGCCTTCACCGAGAGTGAGCCTGAGATTGCGCGCGACGATCGCGGGAGGACTTGTCACGCCGTCGGGATGGCATAGGGATCGGTCGCGGACAAGGAGACTTGCGTAATGAACTGTCGCGGGTGGTCGGTCGTGCTGCCGGCCCTGATCCTGGCCGCTTGCGGCGACGGCGCCGAGCCGCCCGCCCGCCCCGAGCCGACCGCCCCCGCCGCGTCGGCCGAGCCGGCGCCGATCCCGACCGGGCCCGAGCGCCGCATCCTCGCCTTCGGCGACAGCCTGTTCGCCGGCTACGGGCTCGAAGACGACCAGGGCTATCCCGAGGTGCTGCAGGCCGCGCTGCGGCGACGCGGGATCAATGCGCAGGTGATCGACGCGGGGGTTTCGGGCGACACCACCGCCGCCGGCCGCCAGCGGCTCGGCTTCGTCCTCGACAGTCAGCCCTCGCCGCCCGACCTCGCGATCGTCGAGCTCGGCGGCAACGACCTGCTGCGCGGCATCTCGCCGGCCCAAACCCGCGAGAACCTCGCCGCGATCCTCACCGAGCTGCAGCAACGGCGCATCCCGGTGCTGCTGATGGGCATGCGCGCCCCGCCCAACCTCGGCGCAGCCTACGTCGCCGACTTCGACGGCCTCTACCCGGCCCTCGCCCGCGAGTTCGGTGCCGCGCTGGTCCCGTTCCTGCTCGAACCGGTCTACGACAACCCCGAGCTGATCCAGCCCGACCGCATCCACCCGACCGCCGAAGGCATCGAGGCGATGGTCGCGGCGACCGTCGACGACGTCGAGCGGGCGCTGCCGGACGAGTAATCCTTCCCGAGCTTGTCTCGGCAAGGGGGACCGCCCGCGTAGCGCGTGCGGCAGGCCACGCGCGGGATTTCCCGACGTCGAGGGCAGGGTCGCAGCGAGCGCCGCCGTCACCCCCTTCGAACTCCGACCAGGGCTACTGCGCAGACCTGACCCGGAAAAGAGGGACAGTCCCTATTTATCGGACCGCGGAGCAAGAAAAGAGGGACTGTCCCTCTTTATCGGACCGCCCCCTTCCCCCTCGACGGGGGAAGGGTAGCGAAGCTTGCTCGCGACGCGAGTTAGCGCAGCTTGGATGGGGGTGAAGGCACGGCGTTCGCCCAGGAGCGCCCCTCACCCCGCCCGCTCGACCGCCCCGCTGCTGACCCGCCATACCGCGGCCTCGCCCACGATCTCGGCGAACGGCGCGAGCTCGGTCCCGGTCAGCCACGCCTGCGCTCCGCCCGACCGCAGGCGCTCGAACAGCGCGCCTCGCCGCACCGGGTCGAGGTGCGCCGCGACCTCGTCGAGCAGCAGCACCCCCGGCCGCCCCGCCGCGGCAAGCCCGGCGTGCGCCAGCGTGATCGCGATGAGCAGCGCCTTCTGCTCGCCGGTCGAGCATTGCGCGGCGGGCATACCGGTCCGCGCGTGGGCGACCTCGAGCTCGTCGCGATGCGGCCCGGTCAGCGTGCGCTGCGCCGCGCGGTCGCGCCGGCGCTGCGCGGCTAGTTCCGCCGCCAGCGCCTCGTTCTCGGACGGCCCGCCGGCAACGTAACTCAGCACAGGGCGCGCGAACGGATCCTCGGGCAGCGAGGCAAGCTCGGCGGAAAGCCGCTCGACCAGCGCCGCGCGCCCCTGCGCCAGCGCCGCGCCGGCCTCGGCGAGCTGCGCCTCGACCGAGGCCAGCCATTGCGGGTCGGGCTCGGCCTCGCTTGCGAGCAGCCGGTTGCGCTCGCGCAGTGCCGCCTCGTAGCGCGAGGCGTGGCGCGCGTGCAGCGGGTCGAGCGCCACCGCCAGCCGATCGATGTACCGCCGCCGCGCGGCGGCGCCGTCGGCGAACAGGCCGTCCATCGCCGGGGTCAGCCAGCCGACCGCGAGCCACTCGGCGAGCGCCAGCGCGCTGGCCTCGGCGCCGTTGACCTGGACCACGCGCCGCCCCGGCCGGCCCGCCAGCGTCCCGGTCCCGAGCATCACCGCCTCGCGCCGGTCGCCGCAGTCGAGCGCGGCGCTGACCGAGAAACTGCCCGGTCCGTCGGCGCGCGCCACGTCGGCGAACGGCGCCCGGCGCAGCCCGCGCCCGGGCGCAAGCAGCGACAGCGCCTCGAGCACGTTGGTCTTGCCGGCACCGTTCTCGCCGACCAGCAAGTTGACCCGCGCGCTGCCGTCGAGGCGGCTCGCGGCATGGTTGCGGAAGTGGGAAAGGTTGATCCGGTCGAGCGCCATCGGCAGCCTTGGTTTAGGGGAATTGCGGCCGATTGCCACTCCCCGCTCCTCACCGAAACTTGGGGAAATTTCCCAACCTGCGGCAGGGTTAATTTGGGGTTCTTTCGCTCCGATGAACGAAAAATGGCGGAAATGCGTGGTTTCCGCAATTTGGCACGGCCCCTGCAGTAGACCCGGCATCGGCGGAAAGGGCCGCCGGGATATTTTCGAAGGGGTTACAACGATGCAGTTTTCGTCTTTCGCTCGTCACGCGCTTGCGGTGGTCGGTGCAGTGTTCATCAGCGGCCTGCTGATGGTCAACAGCCTCGCCGTGCAGGCGCACGAAGTCCACTCGGTCGTGGGGATCCTGGCATGAACCCGCTCGACCGTCGCCCGGCCGGCGGCGCGCCGGCCGGCTTCCACCTCGACCGCTACAACGGCAAGGTCTTCGGCGTCTGCGCCGGGATCGCCAACTACACGAACGTCGATCCGCTGATCGTCCGCCTGGTGTTCCTCGCCGGCACGGTGTTCGGGTTCGGCAGCTTCGTCCTGATCTACCTCGCCATCGCGCTGCTGGCCGACTGAGTTCGGCCAGCGCGCCCCGCGCTCAGCGCGCCCTGGCAAACGGCGAGAAGTCGGTCGCCGTATCGAACACCTCGACGCCTTCGCGCCGCTTGAGGAACCCGACCACGGCATAGGTCACCGGCGTCAGCACCGCTTCCCATGCGGACTTGATCGCCCACTGCGACAGCACGACCTGCCACAGCTGCTCGACCGGCCAGCCGGCGAGCCCCCAGAACGCCAGCGGGTAGAAGATCAGGCTGTCGAGCCCCTGCCCGACCACCGTCGAGCCGATCGTCCGGGCCCACAGCAGCCGCCCGCCGGTCCACACCTTCATCCGCGCGAGCACGAAGCTGTTGGCGAACTCGCCGGCCCAGAACGCGGTCATCGAGGCGGCGACGATCCGCCAGGTATTGCCGAAGACGTGTTCGTAGGCCTCCTGTCCGTCCCACCCCCCGGCCGCCGGCAGCGCCACAACCACCCACGCCATCAGCGCCATGAAGGCAAGCGCGACGAAACCCGTCCAGATCACCCGCCGGGCATGGGCGTAACCGTAGACCTCGGTCAGCACGTCGCCGATGATGTAGCTGACCGGAAAGAATAGCACGCCGGCTCCGAACGCCCACTCCCTGCCGCCCGGCAGCGTGACGTAGCTCGGCTTGGAAGCTCCGATCAGGTTGGAGAGCAGCAGGATCGCCACGAACGCGGCCATCACGTAGGGGAAATAGCGGAACTGCGCCGTGGCGACGGCCTCGCCCTCGAGTTTCCGCGGTTCCCCCATGCCCGCTGCCTATCGCGTTTTGCCACGCGCGCAAAGCACGCTAATGACCCGCGCGACGCGCCCGTAGTTCAACTGGATAGAGCACGAGCCTTCTAAGCTTGGAGTTGCAGGTTCGAGTCCTGCCGGGCGCGCCAATTCCGTTCGATGCTGGGCACGGGGAAGTGCGGCCGCGAACCGACGCGGCCGACGGCGTGATCCACGGCTTTGGTGGCCCCGATGACCCTGATTTCGTCGTCACCGACCTCTACGCGACTGACGATACAGCGAACGTAGTACTGGCGCAGCGCGGGCTCACCCCCGCGCAGGTGCTGGTGCATCAGATCGACGAATCGGTCGATCGGTTCGGGCGTAACGCGCCGTTCCGAGGTCGCCAGCTGACGCTCAAGGAGGACCATGTCCGCTTCTACCTGACGAACTGGTTCTTCTGCTCGGCGGCCCTTTTGGCAAACGCGGATCGGATGCGGTGAAGCAAGAGCGCTCCACGTCGCCGCTGCCAGAGCGCACGCGTGGAAGTCTCCGTGGCTGCGTTGGTGGGGTCGGATGGTCTTATCCGCACTCGAGCTCACGCACAGCAACGAGGTTGATCACCGACAAAAATTCCCTAAAGTAGGAATAATTAGGCTAAACAAGCCGAGCTTTGGGAGAGGTTGGGATGAAAGGGATTTTCGGGTCGTCGGTGGCGCTCAGCGCGCTCGCGTGGTCGTTCGCGGCACAGGCACAGAGCACTGCCCCGACACCGCAAGCGGCTCCGGAAGAGAATGCCGCCGAGGACGAGAGCGGTCTCGGAGAAATCATCGTCACCGCCCAGCGCATCGAGCAGAGCAGCCAGCGCGCTCCGCTCGCCATCGACGTCATCAGTCCGGATGAGCTCGCGCGGCAGAACGTGATCCGGGCGGAAGACCTGTCGCGGACCACGCCGGCTCTTTCCGCAACCGGGAGCACGGGCGGCCCGACCACGGTGTTCTTCGTGCGCGGCGTCGGCAACACGACGGTCAACGCGTACTCGGATCCGGCGATCTCGTTCAATTACGACGGGGTCTACATCGGCAGGCCGAGCTCGACCTCCGGCGTGTTCTACGATCTTCAGCGCGTCGAGGTCCTCAAGGGTCCGCAGGGAACGCTCTATGGCCGCAATGCGACCGCGGGCGCGATCAACGTCATCCCCAACCGGCCCAGGCTCGAGGACACTTCGCTCGATGTCTCGCTGGGCTACGGCAATTTCGACTGGCTGACCGGTCAGGCGGCCGTCAACCTGCCGATCGGCGAGCTCGTCGCCGTGCGCGTCGCGGGATCGATGTCGCGCCGGGACGGGTTCCAGTCGGACGGCACCGGGCGCCAGGAAGAATACGCGGGGCGCTTCCAGGTTTACGCCGAGCCGACCGACCGGCTGAGCCTGCGGTTCGGCGCCGATGTCTCCTACCAGGGCGGCGACAGCATCAGCGGCTTCTACCTCGGCACGGTCGATCCGACTTTCGGCCCGACGGGCTTCGCCGGGTACAGTTTCACGCCGACCGGCTTCTCGCCCGACCAGGGCCTGCTCGATCCGGCTTCGAACGCGCTGCAGGCTTCCCGCTTCATTGCCCAGGCCGGCCGCGCCGGCGCCGTGGTCGACGGCAGGCCGTTCAACGACAATCATTACTGGGGTGTCACGGCCGAGCTCAACTACGAGACCGATGCCGGCACGCTGACCATCCAGCCGGCGTATCGCGAAGCCGACCTGGAATACCAGATCAACGGCGTCTTCCGCGCGGCGTACTCGGCCGAGAAGGACAAGCAGACCAGCATCGAGGCCCGGTGGGCCGGCAACATCGGCGACACGGTCGATTACCTGCTCGGCGCCATCTACTTCGAGGAGGACATCGCGGCGGTCGCCCGGTACAACCAGCAGACCCTGACCCCGTTCCAGAACTTCACCACCGGGACCGAATCGTGGGCCGGCTTCGGCAAGGTCACCTTCAACGTCACCGACCGGCTGAGCCTGACCGCCGGCGGTCGCTACACTTCGGACAAGAAGGACTTCGCGGGAACGTCGAACGTCTACATCCTGTTCTGCGGCAACCCTGCGCCGCCGCAGGATTTCTGCCCGAGCCTGCCCTTCATCCCGCTGGTCGAGACCGAGCAGGAGTTCATCGACTTCTACACCTCGCGCGGCGTTCCGATCACGCCGGTGCCGTTGTTCGCCTTGCCGCCGCAGGCGGGAGGATCGCAGACCGCGCCTTTCGTGTTGCGCTCGCCGATCGTCATCGACTCCGAGCTCAAGAACGACAAGTTCACCTATCGCCTGGCGGCACAGTACGACCTGACGCCGCGCAACATGCTCTACGCCAGCTTCGAGACCGGCTACCACGCTGGCGGCTTCTCGTTTGCGCGCGGCGTCGAGAGCTATCGCCCGGAGTCGATCAAGGCCTTCACCCTGGGCAGCAAAAACCGGTTCTTCGGCAATACGCTGCAGCTGAACCTCGAGGCCTTCCTGTGGAAGTACAAGGACCAGCAGTTCAGCCAGTTCGGCTATGATCTGGGCACCCCGCCCACGACCGTGTTCCTGACCCGCAACATCGGCGACAGCACGATCATGGGCCTCGATCTCGAGGCGGACTTCAAGCCCACGCGCAACACGCTGCTGTCGGCGAACGTCCAGTTCCTCGACACCGAGTACGACAGCTTCACTTACTTCGCGCCGAACCAGGGACTGCCGCCGAACACCACCTGCGCGTATTCCCCGACGACGCAGGAGGTAAACGGCTCGATGCTCGCGCTCTACGAGATCGACTGCTCGGGGAACGTGGCATTCAATTCGCCCCGCTGGTCGTTCAATCTCAATGGCGAACAGACCATCCCGTTCGACAACTTCCAGGTCGTTCTGCAGGCTGGCACGCGTTATCGCAGCAGCAGCTATTCGACGGCGGACTACCTGCCGTTCCTCAAGTCGCGGGCAAACTTCGTCAGCGATGCCTCGATCACCTTCACCGACGAGGATCGGAACAGGTTCGTGAGCTTCTACGTGCGCAATATCGAGAACAGCCGGCGCCAGCTTGGCGGCAGCATCAACACGGCCGGTCTCGTCGCCACCGTGACGGAGCAGCCGCGCACTTACGGTGTCCGCGTCGGCGGAAGTTTCTGATCGCGGCATCGGAGTGACACAGGAAAGCGGAGCTGATCGATGTCGGCCAGAGTAACCGATTTGCAGTATGTGGCCCTCGCGGTCCCGGATCTCGCCGCCGAACGCGAGTTCTTCGGCGAGAAGTGGGGCCTGATCGAAGTCACCGAAAGGGACGGCCGCGTCTATTTCGCCGCGGCAGGCATGCCTCATCCCTACGTCCTGGTCCTGCGCCAGGACGCCGAGCGCAAGACCGACCTGATCGGGTTCTCGGCCGCCTCGCGCGAGGACGTGCTGGAGTTGTTCGAGCAGGTAAAGGCGGCCGGGGCGAAGATCATTTCCGAGCCCGGCCCGGCGGATGGGCCGGCAGGAGGTTTCGCGTTCCGCTTCTTCGATCCCGACGGGCGCGCGATGGAGGTGGTTTGCGACACCACGCCGCGGGAGTTCCGCAAGCTCGACAAGGGCGAAGCGATTCCCATCGGCATCAGCCACGTGGTGTTCCACTCGCCCGACCATAAGGGGCTCGCCGAGTTCTATCAGAAGGCGCTGGGCTTCCGGTTGTCCGACTGGATCGGCGATTTCATGGTCTTCCTGCGCTGCAATTCGGCACACCACCGCGTGGCGATCCTGCCGGGGCCGCCGGCGCTGAACCACATCGCTTTCGACGTGAGCTCGGTCGACGAGCTGATGCGCGGGCTCGCCCGCATGCACGAGAACGGGATCAAGCTGAACTGGGGACCGGGCCGGCACACGGCCGGGAACAACACCTTCAGCTATTTCACCACCCCCAACGGCAACACCGTCGAATACACCTCGGACCTCGAGGAAGTGGACGAGGAAACCTGGCAGCCGCAGGTCTACCAGCCGGGTCCGACGACGATCGACCAGTGGGGAACCGGCCGTATCATCACGGGGAATGTCCCGCATGCGGAGATGACGCCGGACAAGGGCCTGTGGCAGGTCCCGGCCTGAGCACGGCCGCGGGAAGGGGCGAGAATGATCAACAAGGTTCTGGTGGTCGGCGGCGGGGTCGGCGGGATGAGCGCGGCCCTCGCACTGGCGCGGCTCGGTGTGGAGGTCGAGCTGGCCGACGCCGATCCTCAGTGGCGGGCCTACGGTGCCGGCATCAGTGTGACCGGCCTGTCGTTGCGCGCGTTCGACGATCTAGGGATCCTCGAGGAGGTTCGGCAAAAGGGCTTCGTCGGTGCCGGAATTCGCCTGCGGGGCGCGGATGGCAGCGTGATCATGGAAAGCCCGGTGCCACCCGCCGAGGCGCCGCCGATCGCTCGCAGCGGCGGGATCATGCGGCCGGTGCTGCACGAGATCATGTCGCGCCGGGTGCGTGAGGCCGGCGTGCGCGTGACGCTGGGCGCCGAGGTCACGCAGATGACGCAGGACGGTTCGGGTGTCGAAGTCGTGCTGCCGGGCGGCCGCGAGGAGCGTTTCGACCTGGTTATCGCCGCGGACGGCATCTTTTCCAGGACGCGCCCGATGCTGTTCCCGGATGCGCCCCAGCCCAAGTTCACCGGACAGGGCTGCTGGCGTATTGTGGCCAACCGGCCTGCAGAGGTGGATCGGGCTGAAATGTGGCTCGGCGGCCCGGTCAAGCTCGGGTTCAATCCGGTGTCCGCGGACCGAATGTACGCTTTCATCCTGGAGCACGTGCCCGACAATCCCTGGTTCGCCCCGGAAGAGCAGCTGGCGCACGTGGCCGAACTGCTCGCGCCCTATGGCGGTTACGTTCAGGCGGTCCGGGAAAACCTCGGCGAGGACTCGCTCGTCAATTACCGGCCGCTGGAGTGGGTCCTGCTGCCCGCGCCCTGGCACAAGGGGCGGGTCGTTCTCATCGGCGATGCCGTTCACGCCACGACACCGCACATGGCGTCGGGTGCCGGGATGGCGGTCGAGGACGGCCTCGTCCTGGCCGAGGAGCTGTCCCGGCACGACAGCCCCGACGAGGCGCTGGCTGCGTTCAGCGTGCGGCGCTTCGAGCGCGCTCGCATGGTGGTCGAGAATTCGGTGCGCATCGGCGATATCGAGATGGCGGGGGGAGACCAGCGGGACGCCAACGCGATGCTCGGCGGCACGATGCACAAGTTGCAGCAACCCTACTGAGGCACGGAAGCACGATGACATACGGACTGGCAACGCTGGTGATCGACGGCCGCCCGCAGGCAGCGCTGGTGCGTGACGAACGCTACGTGCCACTCAGCCGGTGGGGTGAGCAACGTGACCTGCCGGCCTTGCTGGCAGACTGGAGCGACGTCGTCGGCACGCTCGAGGATTGGGCGCGCGACGAACAAGCTTTTGCCTCCGCCGGCGACCTCTCGCAGGCGGAAATCAGGATGCCCTATCGCCCGGGACAGGTGTTCTGCACCGGCGCGAACTACAAGAAGCATGTCG
>JBIQKN010000005.1:17821-22631 GCA_044506565.1 Sphingomonadales bacterium
CCCTATCGCCCGGGACAGGTGTTCTGCACCGGCGCGAACTACAAGAAGCATGTCGTCGGGCTGATCATGGGCGATCCCTCGATGCGCACCGCGGAGCACGAGGCGCTGAGCGACGACGAGCGCCGCGCGCGGATCGAGAAGATGATGGACGAGCGCGCCAAGGCGGAGCCCTACTGCTTCATCAAGCTGCCCTCGTGCGCCGTCGGCCCGCGCGACGAGGTCGTGCTGCCGCGCAACGTGGTGAAGCCCGACTGGGAACTCGAGCTCGGCGTGGTGATCGGCAAGCGTGCGCGGCACGTCTCCGCCGAGCAGGCCATGGACCACGTCGCCGGCTATGCCGTGGTCAACGACGTGACCGCGCGCGAGCACATCTTCCGCCGCGACGCGGGAGCGCTCGGCGCCGACTGGCTGTCGGGCAAGTGCTTCCCGACCTTCCTGCCGTTCGGGCCGCTGATCGTGCCGCGGCAATGCGTGCCGGATCCCTACGACCTGAACATCAGGCTCTCGGTCAACGGCAAGGTCTATCAGGACGAGTCGACGCGCGACATGATGATCGGGATCGAGCGGCAGATCGCCTTCCTCTCCGATCGCGTCGAGCTGATGCCCGGAGACGTGATCTGCACCGGTTCACCTTACGGTAATGGCTCCGCCTTCGGCGTGTTCCTGCAGCCGGGCGACGTCATGGAAGGGACGATCAGCGGGCTCGGCACCCAGCGCAATTCCTGCGTGGCGGAAGCCTGACGAAGCGGCTCAGGTATCGCCCTGCTTGCGCAACCCGTTGAGCAGCAGGTCGACCACGAAGTCTTCGTACTCGGCAGCGACCTGCTTCATGTCGGTGCCCTGCGGCGCCAGCTGGCGGACGACCGGTTCGGCCGAGGCAAAGAAGTCGAACAGGCCAAGCAAGGCCAGGTGAAGGAACGCCGGGTTGACGTGGCGCAGGCGGCTCTTGCCCTCGGCCGCCATGAGGTTGTCGAGATCGCGCACCGCGCCCCGGTTCAGCTCGCCGAGATGTTCGCCGATCGCCGCGGTCTTGGCGCCGGCGAGCTCGTCGACCATCAACCGGTGGATATGCTTGGTCGAGCTGGTGAAATGCGCGGTGCGGCGAATGATCTGCTCGATCGCCACGAGCGGCTCGGCCGGATCGACCTCGGCCTGCCGCGAGTCCGCGAGCATGCTCTCGGCGACGGCCATGAGCAGGTTGCTGCGGTCGCCGAAATAGTACCGCACCAGCGCCGGATCGACCCCGGCCTCGCGCGCAATCAGCGAGATCGTGACGCGCGCCGGGGGCAGGTCCTTGATCAGCCGCTTGGTCGTTTCGAGCAGGGCGTCGCGTCCGACGCTGTGATCGGCTGGCCGCCCCTTCCCCCGCTTGACGGTCTTCTCGTTCCTCATCACCCAAACGCCTGCCCGCATTCCGAAATTCCCGCAAATAGGAATTGCACCGCGGCAGGGACGCGGTAAGCATTGAGCCGGAGAGGACAAATTCACGATGGCAAACTGGGCGTTCACGCAGGGCGTGCACGATATCGGCAACGGGCTTTACGGCTACGTGCAGCCCGACGGGACCTGGGGCTGGTCGAACGCCGGACTGATCGCCAGCGACGGCGAGACGCTGCTGGTCGACACCTTGATGAGCGTGCCGCTGACGCGCGAGATGCTCGATCAGTTCAAGGCCGGGGTCCCGGCTGCTGCGCGCATCGACCGGCTGGTCAACACCCATGCCAACCCCGATCACTTCTTCGGCAACGGGCTGGTGGCCGACGCGGAGATCATCGGCACCAACGAAGCGAAGGCCGAGATGGCCGAGTTCGACCCGGTCCGGCTCGCCAAGCTTAAGGACATCTACCCGCAGATGGGCGATTCGGGCGCCTTCCTGTACGAGACGATGGGGCGCAAGTTCGACTTCTCGGGCGTCGACGAGGTCACCCTGCCGAACCGCACCTTCGACGGCCGGCTCGATCTCACGGTGGGCTCGAAACGGGTCGAACTGGTCGACCTCGGCCCGGCGCACACCAACTCGGATACCATCGTCTGGGTGCCCGACGACCGGGTGGTGTTCACCGGCGACCTGCTGTTCAACGAAGGCCACCCGATCATGTGGGCCGGGCCGGTCGAGAACTGGATCGCCGCCTGCCAGTACATCATCGATCTCGATCCCGAAGTGGTGGTGCCGGGCCACGGGCCGATCACCGATGTGGCCGCGGTCGCAAACATGAAGACCTACTTCGAGTACGTCCGCGACGAGGCGCGCAAGCGGTTCGAGGCCGGGCTCGATTTCAACGCGGCGGCGCGCGAGATCAACATGCAGGAGTATCGCGGGTGGACTGATCCCGAGCGGATCGTGGCCAACGTGTTCTCGCTCTACAAGCAGTGGGGCACGGCGTTCTCGCCCGAGGAGCAGCGCGACCTGTTCGGCGCGATGGGCCGCTACCACAAGGAAATGGCCGCCCACGACGAGGCCTGCGACCATGCCCATTGAGCTGAACGCGACTCACGATCCGGCGCGCCGCAGCTGGATCGAGAGCGCCAACGCGCCCGACACGGAGTTTCCGATCCAGAACCTGCCATTCGGCGTGTTCGATGCGGGCGAGGGCCCGCGCGGCGGCGTCGCGCTCGGTGACCGGATCGTAGATCTCGCCAGGCTGAGTGAGGCGGGCGTTCTCGGTGCCGCTGCGGCGGAAGCCGCCCGCTCGGCCTCGGGTGATAGCCTCGCGCCGCTGCTGGCGTGCGACCGCGCAGCTGTGAGCGCCTTGCGTGCTGAACTGTCGGACCTGTTTCGGAATGGCGGGACGGGTGACCCGGCGCGGCTGGAGGCGATGCTGGTGCCGATGAGCGAGGCCGACCTGCTGATGCCGCTCAAGCCGAGTGCGTTCACTGACTTCTGCACCTCGTACGATCACATCCGCCGCATGGGCGGCGCGAAGCCGAAGCTGGCCGCGCTCTCGCTGCCGGTGGCCTACAACGGCCGCGCGAGTTCGGTCCGCGCGAGCGGAACCCCGGTGGTGCGTCCTTGCGGGCAATACGAAGCACCCCCGGGCAGCAACGACGTGCGCTTCGGGCCCGAGCCGTTCCTCGACTTCGAGCTCGAGTTCGGCGCCTGGCTGCGCGGCGGCAACGAGCTCGGCCGGCCGATCTCGGTCGCGGAGGCCGAGGAGCTGCTGTTCGGCTGCTGCCTGGTCAACGACTGGTCGGCGCGCGGCATCCAGTTCTTCGAGTCCATCCTCGGGCCGCACCTCGGCAAGAGCTTCCTGACCACGATCAGCCCGTGGATCGTGACCATGGAGGCGCTCGCCCCGTTCCGCGTCGCGGCGCGCGGGCGGGATGCGGACGAACCCGACGTCCCCGCATACCTGCTCGACAGTGCGGACCGCGCCGCCGGCGGGATAAACGTCGAGCTGACCGCCGACCTCGCCAACCAGGCCGGTGCCTCCAGGCGGATCGTCCGCAGCAACCTCGCGGAGCTCTACTGGACCCTCGCCCAGATGGTCGCGCACCAGGCGTCGAACGGTTCGCCGCTCGAGGCCGGGGACCTGATCGCCACCGGCACGGTATCCGGAGCCGCCGAGGAAGCGCGCGCCTGCCTCGCCGAGATCGTCTTCCGCGGCGGCGAGGAAATCGAATTGCCCGACGGCTCGAAGCGCAAGCAGCTCGAGGACGGGGACACCCTCACGATCCGCGGCCGCGCGGTTGCCGAAGGCTACGTGCCGATCGGCTTCGGCGCATGCAGCGGCACGATCCATCCTGCGCCGGAGTTCGCATGACCATCACGACCTGTGGAGATCGCCCGCCCATTAAGGTGTCGGCGCGCGGCAAGCATCTCGTCGTCGACATCCACTGCCACCTCGGCATCCCGGCCGCCGACGCGATCGTCCAGGCGCGGCATCCGGGGCCGCCGCCGGGCATCAACGACTTCACCAGCCCGAAGACGACCGAGGTCAACCGCGCACAGTTCGCCGCGATCGGCCGCACGCTCAACACGATCGACCAGCGCATCGCCGACATGGACCGCCTCGGCATCGACGTGCAGGCGATCAGCCCGAGCCCGGGCCAGTACTTCTACTACGCCGACGACGATGTCGCCCGCGAGGCCGCCCGCGCCGTCAACGACGGCATGGCCGCCGCCGCCGTGCAGCATCCCGACCGGCTGGTGGCGATGGGCACGGTGCCGCTGCAGAACGTCGAGATGGCGGTCGAGGAAATGCGCCGCTGCGTGCGCGAGCTCGACTTGCGCGGCATCGAGATCAGCTCGAACGTCAACGGCGAGGACTTCCACGCCGAGAAGTTCCGCCCGTTCTTCGCCGCGGCCGAAGAGCTCGGCATCCTGCTGTTCATCCACCCGCTCGGCTTCACCCACGCCAACCGGATGAGCGAGTATTACTTCAACAACATCATCGGCAATCCGCTCGAATCGACGCTGGCCGTCGGCCACCTGATCTTCGGCGGCGTGCTCGACCGCTATCCCGGGCTGCGCATCTGCGTCGCCCATGGCGGCGGCTACCTGCCGGGGTACTGGGGTCGGATGGACCACGCCTGGCGGGCGCGGGCGGACTGCAGCGAGCATTGCCGGCACGAGCCCTCGAGCTACTTGCGTAAGCTGTGGCTCGACACGCTGGTGTTCGACCAGGACCAGCTCGACAGCCTGGTGCGGACGCACGGCGCCGACAAGCTGTGCCTCGGCACCGACTACCCGTTCGACATGTCGGAGCCCGACCCGGTCGGCTTCCACAGCCGGCTGAGCGACGAGGACCGCGAGAAGATTCTCGGGCTGAACGCGGCCGAGCTGCTCGGGCTCGAGCTGGGCTGAGCAGGA
>JBIQKN010000005.1:22731-27284 GCA_044506565.1 Sphingomonadales bacterium
TCGATGATCGCGGACCTCTATGCGCCCGATCGCCGCGCGCGCGCGGTGGGCATCTACCAGTCGAGCGTGTTCGTCGGCGTGGTGCTGGGCTCGATCGCAGCCGGGGTGCTCGCCGCCGCTTATGGCTGGCGGCACATGTTCCTGATCTGCGGCGCGGTCGGATTCATCCTCGTCGTGCTGATGCTGTTCACGATGCGCGAGCCGCAGCGCGGCCGGTTCGACAGCGACGATGCGTTCGACACGCCCGCCCCCAAGCTCCCGGCCGCGGTTGCCCGCCTCCTGCGCATCCCGGGCTTTCCCTTGCTCGCGCTTGGCACCGGCATCGGCGCGATGACGGGCGGCGTGCTGCCGGTCTGGGCGCCGACCTTCCTCCTGCGCAGTCACGACGTCGCGCTCGCCAATGTCGGTGCGCTGATCGGTCCCACCGTCGGCCTCGGCGGCGTAACCGGCACGATCGCCGCAGGTATCTTCGCCAGCCGCCTCGCGCGCAGCGGAGGCAGCGAGCTCAAGGGCCTGCTCGTGCCGATCGTGGCCATGCCGCTGGCGGTGCCGTTCTTCCTGATCTTCTGTTTCTCGCCCTCGCTGGTGGTCACGATGGGTGCGGCGACGATCATGAACTTCCTGCTCGCGAGCGGCAGCAGTCCGTGTTTCGCCGCTGCGGTGGCGCTCTCGCCGGCCAACATGCGCGGGGTTGCGTCGACGATCCTGCTGGCCGCCATCGGCATTATCGGCGCTGCACTGGCCCCGCTCGCCGTCGGCGCCCTGAGCGACGCGCTGATGCCAAGCCTCGGGCAGGAATCGCTGCGCTATGCGCTGTCGAGCCTGGTCTTCGTTCCGCTCGTCAGCGCGGCGGTGCTGTGGCTGTCGTATCGTCAGGGCGCCGCCCGCGCAGCCGTCGCCACCGCCTGACAACTTCCGCCGTGACAGCGATAACAATCGACAGGCGGCGTGCGCCCATTCCGGGCTTTATGCTGCTTTACGCGACGTCGTTCGTCATGGCTGCGGGCAACCTGGCGATGATGTCGCTATTCCCTGCGATTGCCCGGTCCAGCGGCATCCCCGATGTGGCGATGGTTGCGGTGCAGTCGGTCTCCGCGGGGTTGAGCATCCTGTGCATGCCGCGCTGGGCGGCGCGGTCGGACCGCGTCGGACGCAAGCCGGTGATCCTGATCGGGATTACCGGCTTCACCGTGGCCAGCGCGCTCACGGCTGGCGGGATCTACGCCGCGGTCAACGGGCTGGTCACGGTGGCCGTGGGCATCGCCGCGATCGCGAGCGCGCGAGCGGTTTTCGGCAGCATAGGCCTGGCAGCCGCCCCCGCAATCCAGGCCCACGTCGCCGACGAGACGAGCGCCGAGCAACGGACGGGTGCGCTTGCATCGATGTATTCGGCGCAAGGGATCGGCTCGATCGTCGGCCCCGCGGTCGCCCCGCTGCTGATCCTCCCCTGGCTCGGCCTCGCCGGTCCGCAGGTCGTCTTCACGCTCATCGGATGCGGCGTCCTCGCCGTGGTGGCCTGGCGGCTGCCGCGTTCGGAGCCGCGGCGGGCGCGATCGAGCGCAGCGGCCGCGCCGCGCAATTGGGACATGCTCAGGCGACCGTCGGTGCTGCCGTTCGTGGCCTATCTCGCCG
Source organism: Sphingomonadales bacterium (assembly GCA_044506565.1). GTDB lineage: Bacteria > Pseudomonadota > Alphaproteobacteria > Sphingomonadales > Sphingomonadaceae > Croceibacterium_A. The sequence goes on from JBIQKN010000005.1 coordinate 24,364, forward strand.
TGCTCAGCGGATGTCAGGCGGCGAGCCTGCAGATGCTCGGCTTCGTGGTCATCGACCGGCTTCGGCTGCCGCCGATCGAGGCGCAGCCGCTGGCCGGCGTCGCCATGATGCTGGGCGCGGCGGCGGCCGTGACCGTGCAGCTCGGCATCATGCGCCGCATCCGCGCGCGTCCTCCGCTGCTGATGCTGGCCGGGAGTACGCTGATCGTGCTCGGGAGCGGCCTGATGGCCATCGCCCAGACCTACCTGTGGATCGTCGTGGCCTACGTCCTCGCCAGCGCCGGCGGCGCCTTCGGGATGCCGGCGGCGGCCTCCGGCGCCTCGCTGGCAAATTCCCAGGACATGCAGGGCGCGGTGGCGGGTCTCACCAGCGCCGCGATGGGGTCGGGCCTGCTGCTTGCTCCGGTGATCGCGATGTTCATCTACGGCTACAGTGCGCCCGGTGCCTTCGTCACGATCGCTGCAGGGGTGGCCAGCGCTTCGGTGCTGCTGCTTCCGCGGATGAGTCGGTGCCTTCGCCACACGCCGCCCTTGCGCGGCGCTGCGCCGCTAGCTGATACGCTGGGCGAGTGATCGGGTATAGCGGGAGGAGCCAATGCACCTGCAGGATCCAGCCATCTCCGACCGGCCGCAGCGCCGATGAGCCCCGGCGCGGCAAACCCGCCGTCCGAGTTCCGGCGGGGCTGGCCGGTGGTCCTCGCCGCCGCGACGGGCACCGGCCTCGGGATTGCCGGCCTGCTGACTTACACCTCGGGCATCTTCGCCAAGGATCTCGAGGCGGCAATCGGCCTCAGCCGCACGACGCTCGGCGCGGCGTTCTTCGGCGCAACGGTCACGCTCGCGCTGGCCATGCCGCTTGTCGGCTGGCTGGTGGACCGGTTCGGCCCGCGCTGGCCCGCGGTATTCGGCGCCCTCGCGCTTTCCGGGGGGTTTCTCGCCTTGGGAACCGTGGTCGAGACGGTGCCGATGTACATCGCGACGATGGCGGCGATCGGGTTCTTCGCCGCATGCTCGGCGCCCGTGGCCTATACGCGCGCAGTGAATGCCGTGTTCGACCGCTCGCGCGGGCTGGCGCTGGGCTTCACCCAGGTCGGCATCGGCGTAGCGGCGATGGTAGTCCCGCCGATCCTGGCGATGATCGTGGCTGAACGCGGATGGACCACGGGCTACGCGGCGTTGGCGGTAATCGCGGCGCTTGGTGTCGTGCCGGCGCTGGCCCTGCCGAGCCGGAACGAGGCAGCCGCCCGTCCTGCGGGCGACGGCAGCCAGCTTCGCTCCCCGCTGTTCCTGAAGCTGCTGCTCGCCTTCGGGGCCATGTCGCTCGCCTTTGCCGGCCTGCTGACCCACTTCGTGCCGATGCTGCGCGAGGCCGGCGTCGATGCGCCTACGGCGGGCCGGATCGCCGGGTTGATCGGCGGATCGGTCATCGTCAGCCGTCTCGTCGTCGGCTGGCTGGCCGACCGGCTGGAAGCACCGAGGATCGGCGCCGTGTGCTGCGCGCTTTGTGCCCTGGGTTGCTTGGCGCTCGCCTGGCAGGGCGCGGCGTTCGCATGGCTCGGCGCGGTGGCGCTCGGGACGGCGATGGGCGCAGAAGCGGACCTGATCGGCTACCTCACCGCTCGTTACTTCGGCATGGCCAACTACGGACGACTGTACGCTGTGCAGTATGCCAGCTTCATGCTGATGGGCGGCGTCAGCCCGCTGTGGATCGGTGCACTGGCGGACGCGACGGGCGGCTACACGGTCCCGCTGCTGGTCACAGTAGGCGGTCTCGCGGTGGCGATCGTGCTGTTCCTCCGCTTGCCCAAAGTCCACGCCGCGCCACCCCGCAACGTTCCACCGGAGGCAATCGCATGACGGCCGTTCTTTACACCGCTCCCGAAACCTGTGGCCGAGTCACGGCTATCGCGCTCGAGGAAGCGGGTGTCGCGTTCGAGACGCGCGTGATCCGCTTCCTCAAGGGCGAGCACAAGTCGCCCGAGTTCAAGCAGCTGAACCCGAAGGGCAAAGTGCCCGCGCTCGAGATCGACGGCACCGTGCTGACCGAGAACGTCGCCATCCTGACCTACCTGAACGAGCGTTTCCCGGCCGCGGGCCTGATGCCGCCGGCACCGACGCTGGCAGATCGCTGCCGGCAACTGGCCGACCTGTGCTTCTGCGCCGCAACGCTCCACCCGCTCGTGACCCGCATACGGATGCCGATGTTCTTCGCCGGGCCCGAGCACGCCGCGCTGGTCAAGCGAACCGCGGCTACGGCGATGGACGAATATTTCCAGCTCGTCGAAGACCGGCTGGCGGCCGGCCCGTGGTGGTACGGTGACGCGTGGTCGGCGATGGACGGCTACCTGTTCTGGGTGTTCTGGCGGGTCGAAGGCGCCGGCTACGACGTCGCGCGCTTCCCCCACTTCACCCGGCACGCGCGCGCCATGGAGCAACGACCCGCGGTGGTTCGCGCGCTGGCCCGCGAGGAGGAAGCGCAAGCGCAATTGGCGCGCGAAGGCCTCAAGTTCGTTCCTCCTGCCATCGACTGACGGCCCGGGATCGATCTGGCGGGCTTGCGTCCTGTCCGCGATCGTCCATAAATTCCTGAGAACAAGAATAAAGAGAGGACGCCAGCGCCATGAAACTCACGCGCCGGACCATGCTGCAGGGCGGAACCGCCGCGCTGATGCTCAGCGGCGCCGCCGGAGCGCAAAGCCAGCCGCAGTTCGCCAGCAGTGCAATCGACGTGCACCACCATTTCCTGCCGCCGTTCTACAAGCCGCACGTCAAAGGCTGGATGGACCGGTTCGCCACCGGGGTGGACGCGGTGATGGCCTGGACCCCCGAGGCTTCGCTCGCCGCGATGGACGAAGCGAAGGTCGAGCGGTCGATCCTTTCGATCTCCTCGCCCGGCGTGCATTTCGGCAACGACGGCGAGGC
>JBIQKN010000005.1:27384-64679 GCA_044506565.1 Sphingomonadales bacterium
CTCGCCACGCCGCTGATCGAGTTTCCGGTCGACACCGCGCGCACGATCTCGAGCCTGCTGTGGGCCGGCGTGTTCAGCGCCTATCTGACGATCCGCTTCATCTTCTCGCATGGCGGCGGCGTGCTGCCGATGGTCGCCGAGCGCGTGATCGCGATGGGGTTCGTCAACCGCGAGCTGCTCGCGCGCGTGCCCGAGGGCGCCGCCGCGGCGCTGTCCAGGCTCTACGTCGACACCGCAAGCGTCGGCAACCCGGCGGCAATGGCGGCGCTCCAGCAATGGTTGCCGACCGAGCAGATCCTCTACGGGACCGATTTCCCGTGGGGCACGCTCGCCTCGTCCCGCACGGGGCTCGCCAATCTTAGTCTCGACACGGAAACACTCTCGGCGATCGAGCGCCGTAACGCCGAGCACCTGCTCGGCCTCTGATTTGCAGCCGCGAAGCTTCGTGAGGGAAAGGCGTTCGATGTATCCCCCGACCACCGAAAGAGACCACCGCTGGAGCCGCACCCGCGAGGGCATGAGCGCGGCCGGGATCGATTGCCTGATCGTCGTCGGCAACGCGGGCCTGAACCTCTACCGGCTCGCCGACCTGCAATACCTCACCGGCACGCTGCGCGAAGGGATCCTGCTGTTCCCCCTCGAAGGCCAGCCGGCGATGCTGTCGTTCGGCGGCGGGCACGATCCGGACGCCTGGGTGACCGATCACCGGAACGGCTATCCGCGGTTTGCCGAAGGGATCCTCGGCATCGTCGAAGAGAGAGGCTGGGAGAACTACACCTTCGGCGCGCTGCTGTCGGGCTACGAAGGCGATCTGGCCTTCCCGTCCGAAATCCACCGGCGCCTGTCCGAGCGCCTGCCCAACGCCGCGATCGTCGACGCGGCGCCGATCCTCGAGCGCGTGCGACGCGTGAAAACCGACTACGAGATCGAGCGCTTCCGCCTGGGATGCCAGGTCGGGCGCGCGGCGATCGAAGCGGTCGCCACCCTCGCAAGACCCGGAGTCAGCGATCTCGACGTCAAGGCGCAGCTGATGAGCACGCTGTTCCGCGGCGGGTGCGATTCGCACACGCTGCTGCTGTTCCATTCGGGCAGCCGGAGCGTGCACGGCGCGATGGGCGGCTCGCTGCCGTCGCCGAGGGGCCGCGTGCTCGAAGAGGGCGACGTCATCAACACCGAGTTCGATGCCCGGTTCGAGGGATACTGCGCGCAGTTCAACCAGCCGTTCTTCGTCGGCAAGGTGGACGACGCCTGGCACGACGTGGCCAGGACCGCGGGCGAAAGCTTTGCCGCCGGGATCGACGCGCTGAGGCCCGGTCTCTCGGCAGGCGAACTGCAGGCGCTAATGAAAGCCCCGGCGCTCGCGCGCGGCTACCAGGTTCTCGGGCCGATGTTCCACGGCCTCGGCCTGTCGTTCGAGGCGCCGATCGCGCAGACCTCGCTCGGCACCAGCTTCACCGAAGACCTCGAGATCACTCTCGAGCCGGGAATGGTCCTCGAACTGGAGCCGCACGTCGTGGCGCAAGACTTCTCCCGTGGCTGTTCGCTCGGTTGCCCGGTGCTGATTACATCGCAAGGTTGCGAGATCCTGGCCGAGGGCTGGCAGCCTGCCCCCGTTCGAATAACCACCTGAAGAGTTAAGCGCGGGCACGGTGATCTAACCCGCAAGCAGGCCCTTGATAGTCATGTCGGGCGCGCCGATCGCAGGAAAGCTGCGGAAGTCCGCCGCCTAGGAGAGCTTCAGCGATCCCGCCGGCGCCCACGCCCCGTGCACCTGGGGCGCAGCCGCGAACGGAAGCAGCGCCCGGGCCAGCGGGCCCGCCTCGAGCCGCTGCGCGTCGGCCACCACCAGCTCGCCGCAGCCTGTGGCGGCGTTCGTCGCTACCGCGACCAGCCAGCCATCGCCCTCCGCGGCTCCGGCCCCGCGGGGCACGAAACGGCATTCGCCGGCGCGATAGTCTGCGCCGAGGTCGAGGACCGACATCTGCCGCTGCTCGACGTCGAACCGAACGTAGGCGTTGGGCATCACCCACATCGCCGCCTGTTTCGATGGATCGCCATGCACGTCCCGCGCCCCGAAGCAGTAGCGGTGGCGGTAGCCGACGAACCGCGGATCGACGTCGCCGAGATCGCCGATCACTTCCTCGAACAGCCGCTCCTCGCGCCATTCGTTGCCGCTCGAGGCGAGGTCGAAGTGCAACCGCCGCAGGTGCGCCTTGCCATATTGCGGCGACCAGGATGAGCCGTCGACGTTCCTGAAGAAGGGGAACGGATTGCCGCAGTAGAACGGCGCATCGAGCATGATCCGCCCGTCCTCCTCCCAGGCGTTGAAGGTGTGCAGCTGGCAGGTCTTCGGCCCGGTGAACCAGCGCAGGTCCGAGCCATCGCCGTCACGCCGCAGCACGCCGATCCGCGCCGGCGCGTCGGGATCCCAGCGCCACATCGGCCCGCCGGCCCGGCCGGCCTCCTCGCTGGTCCAGTAGCCTGCCAGCGGGAGCAGGATGTGGTTCTCGGTGATTGCCATGTCGTGGATCATGTCGAGCCACGGCATTTCGACGCGGATCTCGTGCCGCAGCGAGCCGTCGCGCGCGAAGGTCCACAGGTGGACGTCCTTGGAATAGTTTCCGGCGGCCTGGTAGCCGAACGCGACCATCTCCCCGGTCCGCCCGTCGATCTTCGGATGCGCGGTGAACGTCAGGCTCTCGACCTTGCCGCCGAAGTCGTGGAGGCCGCGCGTCTCGAGCGTTTCGGGATCGATCAGGTAGGGAAGGCTGTCCTCCTTGAGGGCGAACAGACGCCCGCCATGCACCCACGCCGTGGTGTTGGCCGCGCCGGCGTTCAGCTGCCTGACGTCGGCGTCGTCGGTGAACCTGTTGCGGTAGTAGCCGAAGCGCATTCGCTCCTTCTCGCGATTGGCGGCCAGCCGCTCGGTCTCCACGTAGCGCGCAGCATAAGTCACGCGCCCGTCGGCGATGCGGAACATCGAGACGATCCCGTCTGCATGGAGCAGCACGTCGTCTTCGAACTTCGGCGGATAGTACCAGGCACCCCCGAGGCGGTAGAGCGTCCCTTCGAGCCCCGGCGGCAGGCTGCCGACGATTTCGCAATCGATCGGCTCGACCTCCCGCTGCCGCTCACCCCAACCGGGCAGGCGCACTCCCGCCGCTTGCGTCATTGACATCCTCCTATGGCGATTGCCGGCCAAAGCGGTGCGGCGTCGTTGGCGAGGCGCATAGCACTTCGTCGATCCGAGTGAACCGTCCCAGAATGCCGGAAGTTGCCGAGAGCTGCCCTCAACGTGCCGGCGCGCCACTGGCGCCCGGAACTGGAAAGGCAGGCTCGCGAGGGGCAAAGAACGACTTGGCTCACGGGGGACCGTTGGCGCTTGACAGATGTTCTCAACCAAATAAGTTGAGTTTGAGTGTCCGATCCCGCACTCGCCTCTCCCATGGGATCCGCGGCTTTTGATCGGGAAGCAGCTTGCTCCGCGTCACCAACGGCTAAAGCGCGCGATGCCCAGGCGACCACGCTCGGCATCGTGTTCCCTCCACAAGAGGTGATACGATGCGCATGACGACACAAACCTAACCCCAAGGCAGCCTGCAGGCCGCGGTCGACCGACTGCGGCCCGCCGCCGGCGTCCTCTCCCGCCGACATCCGGTCGCGACCGCGAGGCCGCGCCTGCAGCCTGTTGCCCGCATTCCGCACCCCGCGCTGCGGCTCGCCCGCGCGCGCACGAACAACACACCGGCACGGTCCGTCCGATGCCGCACGGCGCCACGCGCGCCCATCAGGGATCCATCATGAGACTACACGTTCCTTCCGCACGCCTGTTGCTTCTTTCCGGCTCCGCGCTGCTCCCCCTGACCGCGGCCGCGCCCGCTCTCGCGCAGGACGCGCTCATTGAGAGCGAGGCCGTCGAGTTCGATGCCGGACTCGCCGCGGGCGGCGACGACACCGAGATCATCGTCAGCGCCCGCCGGCGCGACGAACGCGCGCAGGACGTGCCAATCGCGCTGACCGCGGTCTCCGGCGAAACGCTCGAGCGCACCGGGGCGATCAACCTGACGCAGATCGCCCAACTCACCCCCTCGCTGGTGATCCGCAACAACAACGCCCGCAACACGTTCGCCAACATCCGCGGGCTCGGCTCGAATGCCGCGCAGAACGACGGGCTCGAGGTCGGCGTCGGGTTCTACGTCGACGACGTCTACTACGGCCGCATCGGTTCGTCGCAGTTCGACCTGATCGACCTCGAGCGGGTCGAGGTCCTGCGCGGGCCGCAGGGTACGCTGTTCGGCAAGAACACCACCGCGGGCGCCATCAACATCACGACGCGCGCGCCGTCGTTCGACTTCGGCTTCACCGGCGAGATCGCGATCGGCGAGGACGGCTACGTCCAGGCGCGCGCCTCGGCGACCGGGCCGATCGTCGACGACCTCATCGCGTTTCGCGTGACGGGTTCCTACACCGAGCGCGACGGCACGCTGTTCAACCTCTACGACGGCCGCGAGATCAACGACTACCAGAACGTCAACCTGCGCGGCCAGCTGCTGCTGACGCCCGCTCCGAACTTCGAGATCCGCCTGATCGGAGACTACTCGAAGCAGGATTCGTACTCGCGCGTCTCGAGCCTCGTCGGGGTCTTCACCGAGTTTGCCAACGGCGCCCCGCTCAACAACAACCACCTGCAGCGCGCCGAGCGCGGCGGCTACACTTACCGCTTCGACATCACCGACCCGTTCGCGCGGATCGTCGACGTCAACGGCCCGGTCCAGGCCGACATGGAAGGCTACGGCGTCTCGGCCAAGATCGACTGGGATCTCGGCCCGGTCGCACTGACCTCGATCACCGCCTGGCGCGGGTGGGACTGGCTGCCCGACAACGACGTCGACGACACGCCACTCGCGGTGATGCTGCGCAGCGGCACCGACAACCACCAGCGCCAGTTCAGCCAGGAGCTGCGGCTCGCCTCGACCGGCGAGCGAACCGTCGACTGGGTCGTCGGCCTCTACTACTTCTGGCAGAACGTGAACGGGCTCGGGCACTACCAGCCCGGTCCCGACTACGCGGTGTGGAACAACCCGAGCGCCGACCGCGACCTCGCCAACTACGCCTACGACGGGTTCCTTTCACTCTCGATCATCGAGCCGCGCACGCACAGCTACGCGGCGTTCGGCCAGGCCACATGGAACGTGACCGACGCGCTCAGCGTGACCGGCGGCCTGCGCTTCACTTACGAGGACAAGACAGGACTGTTCGACCAGTACACCGCGGCGGGCAACGACCTGTCGGTGCTGAGCCCGGAAGACCGCGCGGCCGCGCAGGCCCTGCGCGACGCGATCTATCCCGAGGTCAGCTACATCACCGGGCTCGAGAACAGCGCCCTCACCGGCCAGGTCACCGTCGCCTACGAGGCGGCGGCCGACGTGCTGACTTACGCGACGTACTCGCGCGGGGCCAAGTCGGGCGGTCTCAGCCTCGGTGTGCTGCCCGCCGGCGTCTCGCCGGTGGTCGAGCCGGAAAAGGTCGATGCCTGGGAACTCGGCGTCAAGAGCCAGTTCTGGGACCGGCGAGTGACGCTCAACGCCGCCGCCTACTGGACCGAGGTCGACAACTACCAGGCAGCGATCTCCGAGCAGATCGGCACGACCAGCTCTTTCGTGCGCTACATCTCCAACATCCCGGGCGTGCGCTCGCGCGGCGTCGAGGTCGACCTGACGGTGGCACCGACCCGCAACGTCCGCCTGACCGCCTCAGCGGCCTACAACGACGCGGTTTACAAGGACTACACCAACGCCCAGGCCGCGCCGGAAAACCGCAACGTCAGCCCGATCCAGGACCTCTCGGGTGTACAACTCGCGAACGCGCCGAAGTTTCTCTACCACCTTTCGGCCGACGTCTCGCAACCGGTCACGCTGCTGACGCCGCACGACGAGTTCTACGCGCGGTTCGACTTCAGCCACCGTTCGTCGAGCGACACCAGTTCGACCAACTCGATCTACGCACGGATCCCCGGTTACAGCCTTGCCAATGCCCGGATCGGCGTGCGGTTCGACGACACGTTCGACCTCTCGGTCTGGGTCACCAACCTGTTCGACAAGAAGTACTTCACCGCGCTCGGCGCGTCGAACCAGGGCCTGATCAGCGGCAACCTCGGCGACCCGCAGACCTTCGGCGCCACGCTGCGCGCGAGCTTCTGAACTCTCCGCGAAGCCCCATCCCTACCGACACCTTCCACTCTCACGACAGGAGTTTGCCATGTTCCCTGCGCTGACCCTCGACCGCCCGTTCACTTCGCGGTCGACCGCCGTCCTGCTCGCGCTATCCTCGGCGCTGGTATTCCCGCTGGCCGCAATTGCGCCGGCCGCGCCGGTGGCCGCACAAACCGCGGCCCCACCGACGCTCGAGCGCGTCGACGACATCACCCACGGCCCGCAGCTCGGCAACGTCACCGCGACCTCGATCCGCGTCTGGGCGCGGACCCGCCAGCCGGGCTCGTTCCAGGTGCTCTATTCGACGTCGCCCGACCTTTCCGGCGGCACGCTGTCCGATCCGGTGACCACCAGCTGGGAGGATGACGCGACCGGGTGGGTCGAGCTCACGGGCCTGAGGCCGAACACCAAGTACTACTACGCGCTGGTCAAGGACGGGCGCGTCGCCGACACGCGGGTCAACGGCAAGATCAATAGCTTCCTGACGCTGCCGTCGAGCGCCGACTACGTCGATCCGCAGCTGAACCCGAAAGGTCTGTTCAACTTCGCGTTCGAGATCGGCACCGGCAACAACCAGTCGAACCAGCCGCTGCCGCCGACCTACGCGCGGATGCTCGACGAGCTGAAGGACAAGATCCATTTTCAGATCCAGAACGGCGACTGGCTCTACGAACTCGGCCGCGAGACCACCGAGGCCCAGTGGGCCGAGGCCAACGGCGTCGGCCGGCTGCCGCGCACCGCGCAACTCGCGCGCGGCGTCGCCGGGGTGTGGGAGAACTACAAGCTCTATCTGCAGAACGACAACCTCGCGATCTTCTACCGTGAGGTTCCCCTGTTCGTGACGCTCGACGACCACGAGATCCTCAACGACGTGACCGGCTCGGGCGAGACCGGCTACCGTATCGATGCCCGGGGCAAGCCGTTCCAGGAGAATATCCGCGCCGACAGCACGAGCAACGAGGTCGAGCGCGCGGTGTTTCGCGATCCTGCCGTCGCTGCCTGGCGCGACTACGTGGGCTGGAGCAATCCCGATACTGGCAACCCTCAGTTGCCCTACTTCGGCCAGACGCGGCTGACGGCGGGCAGCTCGGTGATTACCGACCGCGATGCTGACTTCAGCCGGCTCGACCTGTCGAAGGCCAACAACCTCCACGTGCTGTGGGGCTTCGGAAATACCGGTGTCTACCGCATCGCGCGGGTGATCGACGCGCACCGGATCGAAGTCGAGCCGGCGCTCACCGTGACCGAAACCGCGCGCTATTCGATCGGCGCGAAGCTCTACTCGAAGTTCCGCGTCGGCAACGCCGACTTCTACCTGCTCGACACCCGCTCGCAGCGCACGCTGCACGACAAGGCCAACCTCGCCGATCCGAACACCTCGATGCTCGGCGAGGAGCAGAAGGCCTGGCTGTTCGAGGAACTTCGCAACAGCGACGCCGACTTCGTGTTCATCACCTCGTCGGTCAACCTCGCCGTGCCGCACGACAACGGCGCCTGGTACGGCCAGGGGTCGGGCGGCCAGAGCAAGGACGACGGCTGGACCGCGCACCTGCACGAGCGCGACCAGTTGCTCGACGTGGTGACCGGGCTCGGCAAGCCGGTGTTCTTCCTCACCGGCGACCTGCACAAGTCGTTCGTCGCGCGGATCGCGCCCGGCGTCTACGACGTCGCCAGCGGCCCGCACACCAGCAGCAACCACCGGATCGGCGACGCCGGCGGATCGCCGCCGAGCGGCTACTATCAGTCCGGCGACCGATTGGTGAACGTGCTCTGGGCGAGCAACCAGTACCGCAACGAAAGCGGCGGCAACTCCTCGACCCAGCGCTTCGGCGGCTGGCCGGTCTACACGATCGTCCACGTCAACAACGCGTTCAACGTTCCGACGATCGACGGCCAGCCGCGATGGATCGCCCATCCCGAACCGCAGGTGGTGTTCGAGTTCCGTGACGGGAACTCCGGTGAGCTGCTGTTCGCCCACTCCGTCTCGACCTCCGAAGCGAAGCCGAACCCGCAACCCGTGCCGCTCGACCACGTCAAGCTGCTGGGCGGCATCGCCGACTAGGCCGTTCGAGTGCAGGAGGGATTGTCGGTGCACCTCGAGACTGTCGAAGAGGTGGCAAGTCCCGTGGCCCCCGGCCTGCGCCGCGACGCCGCGATCATCGCGATCGCGGTGGCGCTGGCCGGGGTCTACGCGACCTTGCGCTACAATGTTTTCAAGGGCGTTCCCTGGGGCGACTGGCCGCACTTCGTCGGCAACAAGATACTGGCCGTCGCTGCCCTGATCCTGATTGTGCAGTCCATCTGGCGCCTCGCCTCGCGCCGGGTACGGCCGATCCGGCGGCTCATGGCGACGGCCGGCCTGCTGGCGATGGTCCACTCGCTACTGTCGCTCGGGCTGCTGGACCCGGTCTATTTCGAGAAGTTCTATGGCGGACGCGGGTTTTCACTCACCGGCGGTCTTTCGCTCCTCCTGGGATCGTTCGCGACGGCGCTGCTGCTGCGCGGTCATGGCGCCAGGGGAACTTCGGCGCCGGTTCCCGCGAGCTTGCTGCTCGGATCGACCGCGGCCCTCACCACCTTCCATTTGGCGCTTCCCGCGACGTCGAGCTGGCTCCAGCCGGCCGCCTGGCCCGGTGGAATGCCTCCGCTGACCCTGCTGTCGTTCGCAATCGGGGCCGCCGGAGTCGCGCTTGCGTTCCGAACGTGGGCGCGTGGCCGATCTGAGCTCGTCAGAGCGTGAAGTCGGACGTGATCAGGGCGTGGATACCGTTGATGCGGATGAAGAAGTCGGCCGTGCCGTCGCCATTCGTGTCGCCTTCAACATAAGTGAAGTTGTTGACGTGGGAATAGCGTAGCTGGCCGGCCACGCCGCTGAAGGCCGCGCTGCCGATGAAGCTGAAGTTCTGGTCTCCGGCGACCGTAGTGTCGGCGTCCATCGGCCGCAGGCGGATCGTATCGACCGACTGCTCGAACTGGGTGATGCGATCTGCCGTGTTCCTCGTCGCCCCGGTGTCGCCGTCGTCGAACACGAACACGTCGCGATCGTCGCCGCCGACGAGAGTGTCGAGGCCGGCACCGCCGACGAGCCAGTCTTCGCCGCCTCTTCCGATCAGCGTGTCGTCGCCGTCGTAGCCGTACAGCCGATCGTTCCCGGCCCGGCCGTCGATCGTGTCCGAGTTGCCGTTGCCCTGGATCTGGTTGTCGAGGCCGTTGCCCGTGCCAACCGTCGCCAGTGCGCCCATCACAAGTTCCTCGACGTGGTCCGGGAGCGTGAAGTCGATGTCCGCGCGAACGCGGTCCCGTCCCTCGTTGGCGAGCTCCACGACCATGTCGCCGGCGTTGCCGACGCGATAGGTGTCGTCGCCCGGCCCGCCTCTCATGACGTCGTTGCCCTGCCCCCCGTTGAGGACGTCCGCACCGCCTTCGCCCAAGAGCCGGTCTTCGCCCGCTCCGCCGTTGAGGACGTCCGCGCCGCCTTCGCCGAAGAGTCGGTCGTCACCTGCTCCGCCGCTGACCGTGTCGATCCCGCCTCCCGCGCGAATCACGTTCGCTCCCGACGATCCGGTAAGCACGTCGTCGCCGCCACCGGTCGTCAGGTTCTCGAAGTTGACGAAAGTATCGCCGCTGGCGTCGCCGCCGCTGGCGGTCCCGGTCGCGAGCGATACCGTGTAGCTCGTGCTCCCGGTGTAGAGCAGCGTATCAATTCCGGCCCCGCCGTTGAGGCTGTCGCCTCCCGAACCGCCTTCGATCGTGTCGTTGCCCCCACGGCCGGACAAGGTGTCCGCACCTCCTCCGCCAGTCAGCACGTTTGCGCCCGACGACCCGATCAGGGTGTCGGCCCCGCCTCCTCCCGTCACATTCTCGAAGTTGACGTAAGCGTCACCTTCCGCGTCGCCGCCGCTGCCCGTGTTGGTGGTCAACGACACGGTGACAGGAGTGAACCCCGTGAAAAGAAGCGTGTCGATGCCCGCGCCACCGTTGAGATCGTCGGCGCCCGCGCCTCCTTCGATGATGTCGTCCCCACCCCGGCCCGTGATCGTGTCGTCGCCGGCACCGCCGCGGATGAGGTTCGCGTCCGTCGAGCCCTGGAGCGTGTCGTTGCCGACGCCCGCGACGAGGTTCTCGAAATTGACGAAGCTTTCGCCGGTGTAGTTCGTCTCGCCGGTCTCGAGATTGACCACGTAGTCGAAGCTCCACGAACTGACGTCGAGCGTATCGATGCCGTCTCCGCCATCGAGGAATTCCGGCGTGCCGGACGCCGCGTGGATCACGTCGCTCCCCGCACCGCCGAAGTAGCTGCCGGACCCGCTCGAATAGATGACGTCGCGACCGCCGTTGCCATAGACCTGGTCGTCTCCGCCACCGCCGTAGAGCACGTCGTCTCCCACGCCACCGGTGATGATGTCGGCGCCGCCTCCGCCATGGATCAGGTCGTTTCCGGCACCGCCGTCGATCGTGTCCGTAGCTCCCTGCCCGAACAGCTGGTCGTCGCCCTCACCACCGCTAATGATGTCGGATCCCATGACCGAGTTCGAGGTGGTCGAATGACCGGAGACGCTGACGTTCAGCACGAACGTCGAATTCTGGCTGAACGTCCCGGACGGTCCGTCGCCATAGGGCCGGACCCGGATGTAGTAGAGCCCTGCCGCCGGCGCGACGTACGCTCCGTAGGGATCGCGCGAGTTGCCGAGGCTGTTGTAGGCGTAGGATCCGAGCCCTCCATCGGTGATGAGGCTGTCGTCGAAAGTGGCGAGAATCGTTCCGGCGCCGTTGAGGATTTCGACGATCAGGTCCTCCGAAGGACCGATCGGACCGCTCTGGCCATAATCGATATCGACCGTCAGTGTGTGGCCGGCCCCGACCGTCACCGAGAAATACTCGGCTTGGCCGATCGTCGCTTCGACGATTGCCGTCGCGTGCGGAACGAAGGTGTTGCCGATCGTCGGGTTCTCGTCGGTCGTCCATAGGGAGGACGAATCGAGCGCCAGCGCCGTGCCTATGGCGCCGTTCGTAGTATTCCGATCGGGGATAAGGGTATTGCCCGCATCGGCCATTACCCAGTCGTCGCCGCCGTTGCCGTTGATCGTATTGGCGTTCGTAAAGGTAGATCCCTGATAGCCGATGACGAAGTCGTCGTTCTCGGTTCCGGCCATCGGCTGGCCCGTGTAGATGTAGCTGATAGCCATGGCGCGCCTCCCTACGGAGTCGGGACGAAGCCCTGACACGTGGAATTCGTGTCATACACCGAAACGCGCCGCAATGCGCCTGCCGACGGCGAAGACGTCCCGCCCGCCCTGAAAGGCGCTTCTCAGCTCCGCTGCGGTTGCGCCTCGGAGACCGGCGGATAGGGCATGACCAGCGTTCCGTCCGGCGCGGCGGTGAAGGTCGTCTGGGTCGGGTAGGCGAACTCGATCCCGCGTTCCCGGAAGGTCCGCACGAGGCCGAAGGCGATCTGCTCCTGCGCCGCGAAGGCCTTGTCGCCCTCGCCGGTATCGACTTCGAAGATCAGGTCGAAATCGATCGAGCTCGGGCTGAACGTGCGGAAACCCGCGCGCACGACGCGATGCCCCGCCTTCTCCACCTCGCCGCGCATCAGCGCGGGAAGCTCGGCCAACAGCTCGGGCGGCGTCTGGTAGATCACCCCGATCACGAGCTGGAAGCGAAACAGCTGCCGCCCGGTGAAGTTGGTCACTTCCTGCGCCAGCAGCTGGGTGTTGCCGATGATCCTGAGCTCGCCCGTTAGCGAGAGGATGCGGGTCGACTTGAGCCCGATCTTCTTGACGGTTCCGGTGACCGGACCCTCCTTGCCCTGGAAGGTGATCGTGTCGCCGACGCGGAACGGCTTGTCGAACAGGATCGACAGCGCCGCGAACAGGTCGGAGAAGATGCCCTGTGCCGCGAGGCCGATGGCGATGCCGCCGATCCCGAGCCCGGCGACGAGGCCGGTGACGTTGGCTCCGAGGTTGTCGAGGATGACGACGGCGGCGATCGCGAACACGGCGATCGAGACCAGCAGCTTGATGATGCTCATCGCGCTGGCGAGGCCGCTGGCGTCGGTTTCGTGCTCGCCCGCCCGGAGCGCGATCATCCCGAGGATCAGCGCCCGCGCCCAGATCGCACCCTGCAGAGCGGCGGCCACGGTGAACAGGAAGCCGATCGTCTTGGCGACGTCCTGCGGCGGGTGCAGGTATCCCTCGACCAGCTGCAAGGCGAGCGCGAGAAGGAACCACAACCGCGTCTTGCGCACGACGCTGGCGAAGACGCCGGCGAAAGCGTGCTGCGGCCCGAGACGGTTGCAGGCCCGCAGGATCAGGGCGCGCACGCCGTAGAGCAACGCGACGATGCCCGCGGCGAAGGCCAGCGCGAGCGCGATCTCGCTCAGGTTGTCGGTCGCCCAGGCCAGGATCGACGGACGCGGCGCGGCCATCAGCCCGCCTCGCCGCCGCGCCGCGCCAGCGCGATCCTGTCGTCGAGGATGGTCGGGCCGTCGCTGGTCACTGTGCGCTCCGCGTTGCTCTGTCGAACGAGCCTAACGATGACTAACTCGCCAGTCACTCTCTTCGGTCACCCTCGTCTGTCGGGATTCTTGACAGCCTTAACAAGGGTTAACGGGCCGGAAACCATCGTCTGCCGCGGTTTTTCGCCGGTGCGCGAGACTGGCACGGGTCGTGCAACATAAACCGTACCCGACCAAGTTCTTCGAACGAGGCGGAGCCGACCCCTGGTCCCCCCCAAGTCTCCCGGCTCCGCCTCCCCGAAGCTCCCGACAGCCACGAAAAGGGGGAGCCCGAGGCTCCCCTCTCGCCGTCATCCGCCTTCGCGTCAGAAGCGGAAGCGGACGGTCCCGCCGTAGGTCCGCGGATCGTTCGGATAACCCGAGATGCCGCGCGGTTGTGCCGGAGTGTCGAAGATCGTCCCGAGCTCGCGGTTGTCGAGCAGGTTGCGGGCCCACAGCATGAAGCTCAGGCCGCTGTCGAGATCGTAGGAGATCGACGCGCTGAGATCCTCGACCTCGCGCGTGAATGGCGCGGCCGCTGCCAGCGCCGGGCCCGCATCGGCGATCGTGCCGTCGGGGTTGCGCACGAGGAAGTTGGGCAGGCCCTCGACCAGCTGGTGCTCGTCCTGCCACAGGAACGAGGCGCGCGGCACCACCCGGCCGTTGCCGACCTCGAACTCGTATTGCGCGCCGATCACGACCGACCACTCGGGAATGCCCGCCGGGCGCGTGCCCGAAAGGTTGCCGACCGCCGAGATCTGGAAGTCGTCGTAGACCGGATCGAGATAGGTGATCCCGAGATTGAGCGTCAGGGCGTCGGCGATCGTCGCCTGGCCCTCGAACTCGACACCGAAGGTGCTCTGCTTGCCGGCGTTGAGCAGCACGAAGCCCGACCCGGTGAAGATGTTGGACTGGAAGCCCTCGATCTCCTGGTCGAACACCGCGAGATTGGCCGAGACGTTGCCCCAGTTGGCCTTGATCCCGCCCTCGATGACCCGCGATTCCTCGGGTCCGGCGAAGCGGCTGCCGACCGAAAGATTGTTGACCCCGAGTCCGCCGCCGATCAGCGCCGCGCGGTCGGCCGCCGTCGGCCGGCTGTCGCGCGACAGGTTGATCGAGCTCGCCTTGTAGCCGGTCGCGTAGCTCAGGTAGACGTTGATCACGTCGCTGAGGTCGTAGGCCAGCCGGATCGTGTAGCTGAAGTTGTCGTCGTTGACCTTGTTGCCCTCGACCGCGTTGGGCACGTTGACGAACGGCGGCATGAACTGCAGCGCGCGCAACGGCGCCAGCGGGTTGGCCGCCGGATTGTTGGCATTGGCCCCGGCATAGGCGGTCGCCCCCGCCTGGATCGCGGCGAACGCGGCCGGGTTGGCGCCGGCGAAGGCGGCAATCTCCGCGGGCGTCGCCGGTCGGCCGAGGCCCGCCGCCGTGCCGACGCCCTGTGCCAGCGCGCCGCCGAACAGCAGCTGGCCGCGGAACCCGGCGTATTGCGGCGCGTCGAGGTCGATCGACGAGAACACATCGCTCGAGACGGCATTGGTGACGTAGGTCTTGCTGTCGTCGGTGTAGTTCCCGCCGAGAGTCAGCACGAGGCCGTCGGCCAGCTCGAAGTCGACCTGCCCGAACAGCGAGAACGCTTCGGACTCGAGCCTGTACTCCTCGTTGAAGCCCTGTCCGGAAGCGAGGAACTGCCCGGCGTAGTTGACCCCGTCGGCCGCGCCGAACACCGCTTCGAGCGTCGGCAGGCTCAACGCCCCGCCGGACAGCTGCTGGACGAGGATGTCGGCATAAGTGCGGAACTGGCTCGCGTAGATCAGCTGGTTCAGCTGGTCGATGTCCTCGCTGATGTAGAACGCCCCGAGCAGCAGGTCGACGCGGTCGCCGATCTCGCCGGTCAGCCGCAGCTCCTGGGTGAAGGTGCCGATATCGAGGTCCTGGAAGTTCGGATAGATCAGGTCGGCGCTGGTGAAATCGGAATCCTGCACCGTGACCGCGTCGGTCTTGCGATAGGCGGTGATCGAGGTCAGCGTGAAGGCGTCGCTGACGTCGAGGTCGAACTGGGCGGAGACGCCGTAGTTCTCGATATCGTTGGTCGAGTTGAAATTGTTGTAGACGACATTGTCGAATCTGTCGGCCGGCGCGTTCACCTGCCCGCCGAGGGCAAAGACAACCGGGGTGGCGATGCCGTTCTGGAGGTTGACCACCGCGCAGCAGTTCTCGTCGATCTTGTCGTAATCGGCGATCACCCGCGCCCGGAAGCTGCCGCCGTCGTCGAACAGCAGCTGTCCGCGGACAAATCCGCGGTCGCGCTCGTTGGTGCGGTCGCCGGTGCCGGCGTCGCGGAAGAGCCCGTCGCGCGTGTTATAGCCGGCCGCGAGGCTGGCTGCGAAGCTGTCGGACAGCGGGCCGGTGACGTGGCCCTTGAGGATGATCTGGTCGTAGTTGCCGTAGGTCGCTTCGACCATCCCGCCGAGCTCGAACTGCGGCTCCTGCGTGGTGATCGAGATCACGCCCGCCGAGGCGTTCTTGCCGAACAGCGTCGACTGCGGCCCGCGCAGCACTTCGATCCGCTCGACGTCGGGCAGGTCGGTGATCTGCGCCGCGGTGCGCGAGCGGTAGACGTTGTCGACGAACACGCCGACCGACGGCTCGATACCGGCGTTGTTGGCGCCGTTGCCGAAGCCGCGGATGAAGAAGTTGGTGTTGGCGCTGCTCTGCCGCTGGCCGACGCTGAGCGAGGGCACCACGGTCTGCAGATCGCGCAGGTCGCGGATCTGGGCGCGCTCGAGCGTCTCCGACGTCGTCACGCTGACGGCGACCGGGGTGTCCTGGAGTGTCTTCTCGCGCTTGGTCGCGGTGACGAGAATGAGGTTGCCCGAGCCGGACTCGTCCTCGGCGGCCGTCTCGGCCGGCGTGTCCTGGGCAGTAGCGATCCGGGGAGTGCAGAGCGCCGTGGCGGCCGACCCGCACAGCAACAGCCCGCGCACGAAACCGGCCTTGCCGGCGCCGACATTCCGCATGTTGGTAGTCTCCATCTCCCAGGCCCGGTGAGCCGTTTGACCCTCCCGGCAGCTCCTGCGCCCCGGCAGGTGATAAACTTCGGTCGCTAATGAAACAATCGGCTGTGGATAAGCCCGAACGCGGCAGCCGCGGCTGTTGCCAACCTGCCACGGTGCCCCTCGGCACTATCGACGGCGCGAGAAGGCGCCCCCTCGCCTTCGCGGCGCGCATCGCATAAGGGTCCGCGATGGACATCGCCGATCTGCGCGTCGCCCTGTTCAGCGGCAACTACAACTACGTCCGCGACGGCGCCAACCAGGCCCTCAACCGGCTGGTCGATTACCTGCTGCGCCAAGGCGCACGAGTCCGCGTCTATGCGCCGATGGTGGAACGGGCGGCGTTTCCGCCGACGGGGGACCTCGTCGGCATCCCGGCGGTGCCGATCCCGACGCGCAGCGAGTACCGCTTCCCGCTCGGGCTTTCGCGCGAAAACCGGGCGGACCTCGAGCGGTTCGCACCCGACGTGCTGCATGTCTCCTCGCCCGATGTGACCGCCCATTCGGCCCTCAGGTGGGCCGAAGCGCGCGGCCTGCCGGTGCTGGCTTCGGTCCACACGCGGTTCGAGACCTACCCGCGCTACTATGGCTTCGCCTTCGCCGAACCCTGGCTGATCAACCTGATGCGGCGGTTCTACAACCGCTGCGACGCGCTGGTTGCGCCGTCGGACAGCATGGCGGAAGTGCTCCGCGCCCAGGGGATGAACGGCGATATCGGCATCTGGTCGCGCGGCGTCGACCGCACGATCTTCGACCCCGCCGCTCGCGACCTCGAATGGCGGCGCGCGCAGGGGATCGGCGACGACGAGGTCGCGATCGGCTTTCTCGGGCGCCTGGTCATGGAAAAGGGCCTCGACGTCTTTTCCGACACGATCGCCGCGCTGCACGCGCGGGGCGTGCCGCACAAGGTGCTCGTCGTCGGCGAGGGCCCGGCACACGGCTGGTTCGCCGAGCGCGTGCCCGACGCGGTCTTCACCGGTATCCTGACCGGGGCCGATCTCGGCCGCGCGGTGGCGAGCATGGACGTCCTGCTCAATCCGTCGATTACCGAGACGTTCGGCAACGTCACCCTCGAGGCGATGGCCTCGGGCGTGCCGGTGGTCGCGGCGCGCGCGACGGGCAGCACGAGCCTCGTCGCCGACGGCGAGACCGGACGGCTGGTCGAGCCCGGCGAGGTGACGAGTTTCGCCGAGGCAATCGCCGCCTACGTCGCCGACCCCGGCTTGAGGCGCGCTCACGGTGCCGCCGGCGAAGTGCGCAGCCGGGCCTACGCGTGGGATGCCATCAACCGCACGGTGGCCGAGAAGTACCTGAGCCTCGTCGAGGCCCGGCAGCGGCGTCCTATCGCAGCACCCCCGCGGCCGTCTGTCGCCGCGCGTAGTACCATTGCGCCACGATCAGGACCATGATCACCACCGGCATGATCACCGGCAGCCCGCTCTGCAGCGTCTCAGGCTTGTCCGCGCTGAGCTGGTAAGCAAAGCTGACCACAGACCCAACGAGGGAGATCAGGAACGCCGTCGCGGCATGCCGCGAACGCAGCAGCAGCAGGATCGCCCCGAGGACGGAGAACCAGACGCCGACCGCCCAGGCAGCCTCGACCCAGACCGGGAACGAGTCCATCCAGGCGATCTCCTCCGCTCCGAAGCCGACACTCTCGAGATAGGCCGGGTCGCGTAGCTGGCTCATCGTGTAATCATAGCCGCCGAAGGCGTTCCACAGCAGCGACAGGATGCCGACCACCCAAAGGTGCACCGGCGTCGCAACGGCCTCGACGGATTCAGCGTGTTCGACTGTTGGATCGGTTGCCATCGAAAGTCCCTCTCCCCAAGGGCGCGACCCCGAAGGGTCATATCACACCAGCGGGGAGAGGGACATCCCGGCCGCCCGTCAGGGCAGCCGTTCGACTTTCTGCGCCGCCTCGTCGAGAATCTCGGCGATGCGGTGAGCGAGCCCCTCCTCCTCGCTGCCCTGCGCCATGCGCTGGGCGACCGCGGTGAAGAGGCTGACCGAAGCGCGTTCGATCGACGGCGCCCGATGCCGGTCGGCGTGCTCACCGAGGCCGGTCAGCCGCGCCATCGCCTCGCCGGCCTCAGCGTCCGAAGCCTCGAGCTCGGCGGTGCCGGCCTCGGTGATACCGAACTTGCGGCGCTGGTCGTCGCTGTCCTGCTCGGCGATCAGCCCCTCGTCGGCGAGCATCGCAAGCGCGGGATAGACCACGCCGGGGCTCGGCGAATAGTGGCCCGACGAGAGCTCTTCCATCGCCTTGATCAGGTCGTAACCGTGCCGCGGCTGTTCCGAGATCAGCTTGAGCAGCAGCAGCCGCAGCTCGGCGCGGCCGAACTGGCGCTCGCGGCCGCGCCCGCCGCGCCAGCGCGGCTTCGGCCCTCCGGGACCGAAGGGTCCGCCCGGACCGAACGGCCCGCTCGGGCCGAAAGGTCCGCCGGGTCCGAACGGACCGTCCGGTCCGAACGGTCCATGCCGACCGCCCCAGCCGCCGGCCCACGACCGCGCGGCCTTTTTCCACGCCCTCCGGGCGCCGTGATCGTTACATTCGAAGTGCATGCCGTAAGTCTCCTTGGATATTCTGCGATATATCTTAAAGGGCGAGAATTTCAAGGGGGCTCGCCGCGCATCCGACGAACGCCTATCTGGATCCGATGGCCGACCTGTTCGCCGACGACCTGCCCCCTCCCGTCCCGCAGGAGGTGCCGCGAGACGATGCGCCGCTCGCCGACCGGCTGCGCCCGCAATCGCTCGACGAAGTGATCGGGCAGGAGCACCTGACCGGGCCCGAAGGCGCGATCGGGCGGATGGTCGCCGCCGGCCGTCTGTCGAGCATGGTGCTGTGGGGGCCTCCCGGCACCGGCAAGACCAGCATCGCCCGCCTGCTCGCCGACGCGGTCGGCATGCGCTTCGTCGCGATCAGCGCGGTGTTCTCGGGCGTCGCCGACCTCAAGAAGGCCTTCGCCGAGGCCGAGACGATGCAGAAGGCCGGGCAGCGCACGCTGCTGTTCGTGGACGAGATCCATCGCTTCAACCGCGCCCAGCAGGACGGCTTCCTGCCATACGTCGAGCGCGGCACGGTGACGCTGGTCGGCGCCACCACCGAGAACCCGAGCTTCGAACTCAACGCCGCGCTGCTCAGCCGCGCGCAGGTGCTGATCCTCCACCGGCTCGACGCCGAGGCCCTCGGCAAGCTGCTCGACCGCGCCGAAGCGCTCGAAGGTCCGCTGCCCATCACCCCGGACGCGCGAGAGGCACTGATCGCCAGCGCCGACGGCGACGGTCGCTTCCTGCTCAACCAGGCGGAAACGCTCTATGCCGCAAAGATCGAGACGCCGCTCGATCCTTCCGGACTCGGCAAATTCCTGCAGCGGCGCGTGGCGGTCTACGACAAGGACCGCGAGGGCCACTACAACCTGATCTCGGCGCTGCACAAATCGGTCCGCGGCTCGGACCCGCAGGCGGCGCTGTACTACCTCGCCCGGATGCTCGTAGCCGGCGAGGAGCCGCTCTACCTCGCACGCCGGCTGGTGCGCATGGCGATCGAGGACATCGGCCTCGCCGATCCGCAGGCGATCGTGCAATGCCTCGCGGCGAAGGACACCTACGAGTTTCTCGGCAGCCCCGAGGGCGACCTGGCGCTGGCGCAGGCCTGCCTCTACCTCGCCACCGCGCCCAAATCGAACGCCGGCTACAAGGCGTACAAAGCCGCCTCGGCGAGCGCGCGCGAGACCGGCAGCCTGATGCCGCCTCAGAACATCCTCAACGCGCCTACCAAGCTGATGAAGCAGATCGGCTACGGCAAGGGCTACACTTACGACCACGATGCCGAGGACGGCTTCTCGGGCGACAACTACTGGCCCGAGGAGATGGAGCCACAGATCTTCTACGAGCCCGTCGAGCGCGGCTTCGAGCGCCAGGTCCGCGAGCGTATCGCCTACTGGAACAAGCTCAGGAAGGAACGGAACGATGGCTGATCCGCTCGACAACTGGGCCAGGGCGCGCGAGTTCGCGCTCACTCTCCCGGGCACCGCGCTCAAGGGCGGGCGGATGGAGTCGGTGGTCGTCGCCGAGAACGGCCAGTTCTTCGTGTTCGAGGGCCGTGAGCCCGACACCTCGTTCGCGGTGCAGATCGACCTCGAGACGATCGATCTGCTCAAGGAAACCGAGCCCGAAACCTACTGGCAATCGAAGCACTACGAGGGCTGGCCCGCGGTGCTCGTGCGCTACGACAGCCCCGATCCCGGGCGCGTTCGGCGGGTTATCGAGCAGGGCTACGAGCGGGCGAAGGCCAAGAAGCCCGCGCGCAAGCGGAAGGCGTAGCGGACGCGAGGGGAATACCGGAAGATGCGACGGATATTGATTGCTGCGGCTGCGATCGGACTGGCGGCCTGCGGTTCGGAAGGTTCGGGTGAGAGCGCCGGAAGAGCCGAGGGCGATCCCGCGGAGGAAGCGGCGTCGGCCGGAACCGCCGCCCCGGCAAGGCCCGATCTCGCGAGCTGCCCCGCCCGCCGGCTGCTCGAGGAAGGGCTTCGCGAGAGGACGGCTCCGATCCCGGTCCCGGCCGAGCTTGCGAGCGTGATGGAGTCGGGCATGGACAATTTCGCGGTCCTGACGCTCGACGGATCGACGCTGTGCATCGATGCGAGCTGGATGGAGGAAATCCATGCACCCCGCCTATCGGCCGACGGGCGCTTCGCCAGCTTCGACTGGGGCGGCTACGAGGCCTACGGCCACGTGATCGTCGACCGGACCGGCACGGGCAGCGAACTCGATACCGGCGTCGCGCCGGTCTATTCGCCCTCGAGCCGGCGGTTTGCTGCCGCCGATCTCGGCGAGGCCGGCTATGGCGCGCTCAATGCCTTCGCCGTGTGGCAGGTCGAGCCTGCCGCAATCCGGGAGCTGGCAAGGCAGGACGACCTGCTCGAAGCGACCGACTGGGTCATCGAGCGCTGGGGGGGCGAGCGCTGTCTCGAGCTGAGCGCAATCGCGTGGGAAGGCTATACCGGCGACGCCGACGCGCCGCGCGATCGATACCGCGCGCGCGAGGCCGGCGGCTGGCGGATCGAACCGGGTCGCTGCACGGGCGAGTGAGCCGCTTCTGTCACTTCGCGGCGATCGACTGGTCGGGCGCTGCCGGAGAGCGGCACCGCGGCATCGCCGTCGCGCTGTGCGAAGCCGGCGGCGGCCCACCGCGGCTGGTACGCCCGGGGCATCGCTGGTCGCGTACCGAGGTGCTCGAATGGCTCCTGGACGAAATGCCGGCAGGCACGCTGGTCGGCCTCGACCTCGGCATCTCGCTCCCATTCGCCGACTGCGGGGGGTTCTTTCCCGGATGGAGCGAGAGTCCGCCCGACGCGAAAGCGCTGTGGGCGTTGGTCGACGCAACCTGCGCCGGCGATCCCCATCTCGGCGTATCGTCGTTCATCGACCACCCCTCGGCGAGCCGCTACTTCCGGCGCCATGGGGGGCGTGAAGGTGAGCTGTTCCACCACCTCGACGCATTGCACCGCCGCGGCCGCTTCCGCGTGACCGAGCTCGAGCAGGAACGGATGGGGTGCAAGCCCTACTCGAACTTCAACCTCGTCGGCGCGGCGCAGGTCGGCAAGTCGAGCCTGTCGGGCATGCGGGTGCTGCATCGGCTGGCCGGGCGGTTGCCGGTCTGGCCGGTCGACGCGCTCCCCGACGAGGGCTCGGTCGTGGTCGAGATCTACACCGCGATCGCGGCGATGGCGGCGGGGCGCACCGCGTCGAAGAGCAAGATGCGCCACCACGCCGAGCTCGACGCCGCCCTCGCCGCGCTCGACTCCGCACCGGTCGGCGGCGAGGGGCCGATCGACGACCACAGCGCCGACGCGCTGCTCACCACCGCCTGGCTGCGCGAGTCGGCCGAACGGCCCGCCTTGTGGAACCCGCAGACGATGACGTCCGAGATCGCGCGCACCGAGGGCTGGACCTTCGGCGTCGCCTGAACGGCGGACGCCCTTGCGTTGCCCCCTCGCTGCGCTACTTGGGGGCAAGGGGCCGGCTTAGCTCAGTTGGTAGAGCACCTGATTTGTAATCAGGGGGCCGCGGGTTCGAATCCTGCAGCCGGCACCAGCACCGCGGCGGCAAGGCACGTCCGGCGGATCGGGGCGTAGCGAGCGGAGGATCTGATGATAAAGCGCGCCCTGGCGCCTTTCGCACTCCTCGCGCTCGCGCTCTTCACGCCGGCCGACCTTTTCGCGGAAGCGCCGTCCGCGACGGCATTCGTCGCAGCGGAAGACGGAACCCTCGTGCACATTGGGAGCGGCCTACGCTTCCCCGCGGACGTCGCGGACTTCCGTCGCAGCGACGCCGCGGCATTCGCCGAGAACGGCGCCTACGTCGGCCTCGAATACAAGCGCCCCCTGTCGGTCGACGGAGAGCTGACCATGCGGATCGCGGTCGTGACCCTGCCGGGCCTGTCGGCGCGCGAGCACTACGTCATCACCAGGCCGCTCGTGCTCCAGGGGCTCGAGGACAGCCGACCGGTGGCCGAAGGCGTGTTCCAGCGCGTGGCCGGATCGGAGGCCTTCCGGGGCGTGTTCACCGGTACGGTCGACGGAGTCCCCTGGATGCGGGGCTTGTGGACCTTCGAGCACGGCGACTGGGACTTGCGCGTGCGGGCCGACTTTCCGCGGATCGACCAGGTCCAGGCCGACGAGGCGGTGGCGGCGTTCGTGGCGGCTCTCAACACGCTCAACAGCCAGGAATGGAGTCGCGACGCAGGCGGCGCTGCGAGCGACGGGGCCGCGGACGGCCCTCGCTCCGGATCGTATCACGCCGGCTGAACTCTTGCCGGAAGTCGATGAAGCGGCCGGACCGTCGAGGATCTGGTCAGGGTGCGCGACGACTATCTAGCCGCGTCGGGAAAGCCGTCGCCGGCGGACCGCCCGGACCGCTCCTAGCCTGCCTCCGTCTCCGGTTCCGGTTCAACCTGCGGAATCTCGCGCACCAGCAGCCGGTTCCTGTGCAGCTGGTGGCGGACGAGCTCGTATTCGCCCTTCTCCGACGAGAAGATCGCGAAGCTGATCTCAGGCCGCTCGCTCGGCGCGCGCAGGTGCGGCGCTTCGCGCTGGTCGGGGTGGCACTGGACGCGCTGCGGGCTCAGCGCCCAGAGCTGCAGCAGCTCGCGGGCCTTGTCGCGCGCCTCGTTCTCGTAGGTGTTGTCCTCCGGCCGGGCCCCTTCGGCGTAGGACCGGGCGGCGCTCGAGGCGTATTCCGGCAGCCCCATGCCCGCAGCGTACTGGGCAACGTGGACCAGCTCGTGGAACATCAGCTCCTCGCCGAGCCGGTCGATCGCGCTCGGGGTGTAGGGGATGTTGACGTAGATGTCGTTGCCGCGCGTGATCGCGTAGGCGCCGCTCGAGAAGGCCAGCTGATTGACGATATCTTCGTCGTTCTTGAAATAGGGATGCAGCCGGACCTTGCGCCAGTCGGCCTCGCCGACGATCTCCCGCTGCTCCTCGAGGAAGTCGACCAGGCAGGGGTGCAACGGCGTGCCGCTGCGCGTCAGGCCGGCGATGTCGACCGGCCGCGCGCCTTCCGCCGGCATCCCGGCGTACTCGACCACGGCGTTGCGCGCCTTGGGGCTGAACTTCGGCGCCGCCATCGTCTGGACCACCCACATCGCCCCGGCCGCCCCGCCGACGGCGCCACCAACGATACCGACCAGGCTCGCTGCGACGACCGCGGCGACCAGCGTCCGGCGGGCACTTCTGCGCTGAGGGTTGGGGGTTTCGTCCATGAGGACGGACATACCGCACCAACCGTGAGTCGGCGCTTAACCGAATACGCCCAGATTGTGGCAGAAACCCGCGGAAATCCGCGCCTTACCGGGCCGATCCGAGGCTAGACCGGCAGTCCCACGTAGTTCTCGGCAATGCTGGTCTGCGCGGCCCTGCTGCCGGCGATGTAGTCGAGCTCGGCGACCTGCATCGCCCGCTCGAACGGACCGTCTTCGGGGAAGCGGTGCATCAGCCGGGTCAACGACCACGAGAACCGCTCCGACTTCCACACGCGGGCGAGCGCCTTGTCCGAATAGCCGGCGATCGCATCGAGGTCGTTGCGCTTGAAGAAACCGGTCAGCGCCTCCGCCGCGTAGAAAACATCGCTCGCCGCGAGGTTGAGGCCCTTGGCCCCGGTCGGCGGAACGATGTGCGCGGCGTCTCCGCACAGCAGCAGCGATCCGTGGCGCATCGGCGCGAACACGTAGCTCCTCAGCGGCGCGATCGACTTCTCGAGCGCCGGCCCGCGGACGATGCGCGCCGCCGCCTCGTCGGGCAGGCGGATCGCCAGCTCGTCCCACAGGCGCTCGTCGGGCCAGTCCTCGACGGCGTCGGTCAGCGGGACGTCGACATAGTAACGGCTGCGGGTCTCGCTGCGCATCGAGGCGAGCGCGAAGCCGCGCTCGTGATGCGAGTAGATCAGCTCGTGGTTGCACGGCGGGACGTCGGCGAGGATGCCGAGCCAGCCGAACGGGTACACGCGCTCGTACTCGGTGCCACGGGCAAGGATCGCCTGCCGGCTGGGACCGTGGAATCCGTCGCAGCCGACGACGATCCGGGCGTCGATCCGCTGCGCCGTCCCACCCTGGGTGAAGGTCACGTAGGGCGCGACGCTCTCGAGCTCGTGCAACGCGACGTCGTCCGCCTCGTAGATCACCTCGAGACCGCGTTCCTCGCGCGCATCCATCAGGTCGCGCGTAAGCTCGGTCTGGCCGTAGACCACGACCTGCTGGCCGGTCAGGTCGGCGACGTCGATCCGGATCAGCCGCTCGCCGTCGGCGAGGTTGAACCCGTCGTGCGGCAGTCCCTCGGCCTTGAGCCGGGCGTCGAGCCCGAGCCGCTCCATCAGCGAAACGGTGATCCGCTCGAGCACGCCTGCGCGGATGCGCGAGAGCACGTAATCGGGCGTGCGGCGCTCGATCACCACGCACTCGACGCCCTCGGCGCGCAGCAGATGGCCGAGCAGCAGCCCGGCCGGTCCGGCACCGACAATGCAGACCTGGGTCTTCATAAGCGTAACTACCTTCCGACGGCGACGTAGCGAAATCCGAGCCGTTCGAGATCCTCGCGGTCGTAGAGATTGCGCAAGTCGACCAGCACACGCTCACGCAGCAATTCACTGGCCTGCTCGAAGTCGAGCGCGCGGAAATCGTCCCACTCGGTGACGATGACGGCGGCGTCGGCGCCGTGCATCGCCTGATAGGCATCGTCGCAGTAGATCACACCGTCGAGGATGGCCTTCGCCTGTTCCATCCCCTCGGGGTCGTAGGCCCGGACCTGGGCGCCGGCGTCCTGCAGTGCGCGGACGATGGCGATCGCCGGAGAATCGCGCATGTCGTCGGTATTGGCCTTGAAGGTCAGGCCGAGCAGCGCAACCACCTTTCCCTGTGCGCTGCCCCCGAGTGCCTGAACCACCTTGCGGCCCATCGCCCGCTTGCGGTTGTCGTTCGAGGCCACGACGGCCTCGACGATCCGCAGCGAAACCTCGTTGTCCTGCGCGGTCTTGAGCAGCGCGAGCGTGTCCTTGGGGAAGCACGAGCCGCCGTAGCCGGGGCCGGGCTGCAGGAAGCGCGGGCCGATGCGCGAATCGAGACCGATGCCCCGGGCAACATCGTGCACGTCGGCGCCGACCTTGTCGCACAAGTCGGCGATCTCGTTGATGAAGCCGATCTTGGTCGCGAGGAACGCGTTGGCCGCGTACTTGGTCAGCTCTGCCGCACGGCGCGCCATCATCAGCAGCGGAGTCTCGTTGCGCAACAACGGGCGATAGATCTCGTGAAGCACGCCGGCCGCGTGCTCGTCGTTGACCCCGATCACGACGCGGTCCGGGCGCTTGAAGTCTTCGATCGCCGCTCCCTCGCGCAGGAACTCGGGATTCGAGGCGACCGAGAACTTCAGGTCCGAGCGCGCCTCGCGGATCAGCCGCTCGACCTCGTCGCCGGTGCCGACCGGTACGGTCGACTTCGTCACCACGACCGCGCCTTCGGGGAGGTGCGGCGCCATCTCGCTCGCGGCCGCGTAGACATAGCTGAGGTCGGCATGCCCGTCGCCGCGGCGCGACGGTGTGCCGACGGCGATGAATACCGCATCGGCTTCGGGCAGCGCCTGCGGCAGGTCGAGCGCGAACTCGAGCCGGCCGGCGGCAACGTTCTTGGCGACGAGTTCGTCGAGCCCCGGCTCGAAGATCGGAATCTTCCCGGCACGCAGCGCGTCGACTTTCGCGGCGTCCTTGTCGACGCAGCAGACCTGATGCCCGAAGTCGGAAAAGCACGCGCCCGAGACCAGGCCGACATAGCCGGTGCCGATCATGACGATACGCATCGCTCTCCCCTGGTGCCCGTGCGTGACAGGTTGGCCGCCGCCCCTACCCGCGCCCGCGATAGGGCGCAACGCCCTGTTCGGGGAGCCACAATCCCTCGGGCGGGCTCCCGCTCTGCCAGAAAACGTCGATCGGGATGCCGCCGCGCGGGTACCAGTACCCGCCGATACGCAGCCATTGCGGGCGCATCTCGTCCACGAGTCGCTGGCCGATGCCGACGGTGACGTCCTCGTGGAAGCCGCAGTGGTTGCGGAACGAGGCGAGGAACAGCTTGAGGCTCTTGGACTCGACGATCGCCTCTGTCGGGGCGTAATCGATCACCAGGTGGGCGAAGTCGGGCTGGCCGGTCACCGGGCACAGCGAGGTGAACTCGGGAGCGGCGAACCGGACCAGGTAGAGCGCCCCCGGGCGTGGATTGGGCACGTAGTCGAGTTCCGCCTCCTCGGGCGAGGCGGGCAGCGTGCTCTGGCGGCCGAGATGGCGCGGGCTGGGAGTGTCGCTCATCGATCACGGCTCTTGCCGCGTGCGAGCGCGCGGCACAAGATGGCGCACTTCGGCGGCGCAGGTTAACCGGCTATTCAGCGCGCCTTGCCGAGGCGCCGGAACGACGATGTCCTGGACCAGACTTGCCCTGCCCGTAGCCCTGCTGGCGAGTGCCCCGGCAGCCGGCCAGGTGAGCGATTTCCGCCTGCCGCCCGACCAGCCGACGCCGCCGTCCGACGTGCAGGGGCCGGTGGCGCCCGATGTTCCCGCCTCGCGCCGGCTCGGGCCGCAGCCCACGCCGACTCCGACGGCGAGTCCCCGGCCAGACCCCGCCCCGACCGCAGAGACGCCCCCGATCGAGGTTCCGGAAGGGTTACAGGCGCTGCCCGCCGCACGGCAGACACCCCGCCCTGCGGCGACCGGTGCACCCGTCACGACGGCCACGGCACCCATTCCGGAGGAACTGCCGCCGTCTGAAGGCTCTCCCGCCCCGCTTCCGACGATCGAGCCATCCGCGGCGCTCGAATCCGAAGCCGCGCCGCGCGAGGGCTCGCAGGGGGACTGGCCGGGCTGGTGGCCGGCGGGGCTGGCCGCGCCGGTCCTGGTTGCCGCGCTGAGCCTCATCGCCTGGCTGCTCCGTCGTCGCGTAGCAACGCGCAAGCGCGTCGCTCCGGCGACGGTCGAGAGGCCGCGCGTTTCGCCGGGGGCGCCACCGCCGTCCGCGTCCCCCCCGGCCGCCGCGGAGCCGCTCGACGTCTCGCTCGAGCCGCTACGGTTGAGCCTGACGCTGATCAACGCCACGCTCGCCTACCGGCTCGAGGTCGCCAACCGCGGCGCGACCGCCCTCATCGGGCTCAGCATAGCGGCCGACATGATTTCCGCGCACGCCTCGCTGAGCCGCGAGGAACAGCTCTCCGGGCCCCGCCCCGACCCGGCGACCGTGCAGCGCATCGACCGGCTCGAACCCGGGGAGAGCCGGATCATCGCCGGCGAATTTCGCCTGCCGCTCGCGCAGGTCCTGCCGATCCGCCAGGGGAGCGCGGCGCTGCTCCTGCCATTGGCGCGGTTCCGCGTCGAGGGCGGCGGAGCGGGGCCGGTCGTGCGCACGTACGTCGTCGGCCAGCCTGGGCAGGGCAACGGACTGCAGCCATTCCGGCTCGATCTCGGCCCCCGCATCTACCCGCGGCTCGCGCAGCACGCGTTCGCCTGACTCGGGCCAGAGGCCGGTTTACCGGGACGCCTTCACCGGCTACCTCCGCGCTCATGAACGACCTCCTTTCCACCGCCTGGCTCGCCGACCGGCTCGGTGAGCCGGGGGTGGTCGTGGTCGACGCCTCCGCTCACCTGCCCGACGCCGGCCGCGACGCACGCGCCGAGTTCGAGGCCGCGCATATTCCCGGAGCGCGATTCCTCGAACTCGAGACGCTGAAGGATCTCGACAGCCCGGTGCCCGCCGCCCTGCCCACTGCCGCGCAGTTCGCGGCGCGCATGGCCGAGATCGGCGTCAACGATGGCGACCGGGTGGTGATCTACGACGACAGCGGGGTGAAGACCTCGGCGCGCGCCTGGTTCATCCTCCGGATGCACGGGATCGAGCAGGTCGCGATTCTCGACGGCGGGCTCGGCAAGTGGCGCGCCGAAGGCCGGCCGCTCGAAGCGGGATCTCATTCCGCTTCGCCCGGCACGGTCCGCCCTCGGGACGGCCCGGGCGCGGTGCGCACCAAGGACGAGATACTCGCCAACATCGCCAGCGCCGCCGAGCAGCTCGTCGACGCGCGCGGCGCCGGGCGCTTCACGGGGGTGGAACCCGAAATCCGCCCGGGCATGCCGAGCGGGCACATCCCGGGATCGCTCAACCTTCCATTCGGACGGATGCTCAAGCCCGATGGCACCTTCCGCGACGAGGCCGGCCTGCGCGCGGCTTTCGCCGAGGCTGGCATCGACCTTGCCAAGCCGGTCGTGACGACTTGCGGCAGCGGCGTCACCGCGGCCGTCCTGCTGTTCGCGATGCACCTGCTCGGCAAGGACGACGTCGCACTCTACGATGGCAGCTGGAGCGAATGGGGCGCCGACCCCGACACGCCCAAGGCCACGGGTCCGGCGGCTTGAGCGGGGGCGGCAAGCCACGCAGGCCCGCAACCCGGCTGGTCGGCGCCGGCCGGCGCGGGGAGTGGACCGGCGCGGTGGTCAATCCCCCGGTCTGGCGCGGCAGCACCCACCTCTACGCCGACAGCGCCGACCTCGCGCGCGGGCGGCCCAACGAAGACGGGTACTTCTATTACGGCCGCCGCGGTTCGCCCACGCAATGGGCGCTGGCCGAAGCGCTGACCGAGCTCGAGCCGGGCGCCGACGGGACGGTGCTCTACCCGAGCGGCGTCGCGGCCATCGCCGGGGCGCTGCTGGCGGTGCTCGAAAGCGGCGACACGCTACTGGTGACCGACAACGCCTACGAGCCGAGCCGGGTCATGGCCCGCACCCTGCTCGAACCGCTGGGCATCGCGACGCGGTTCTTCGACCCCCTCGACGTGGAGGGCTTTGCCGGGCTGTTCGATGCGAACACGAAAGCGGTGCTGCTCGAAAGCCCCGGCAGCCTGACGATGGAAGTCTGCGACATCCCGGCGCTCGCCGCGATCGCGCGCGACAAGGGCGCGGTGAGCCTGATCGACAACACCTGGGCGAGCCCGCTCGGCTTCCCGGCGCTCGAGCGCGGCTGCGACGTGTCGATCATGTCGCTGACCAAGCACGTCGGCGGCCACTCGGACGTGATGATGGGCTCGGCCGCTGCGGGAGGCGAGCTCTACGCGCGGCTCCGGACCCGGGCGCAGTCGCTTGGCCAGGTGGTTTCTCCCGACGACGCCGCGCTTGCCCTGCGCGGCCTCAGGACGATGGACGTCAGGCTGGAGCGCGAGACGGCGAGTGCGCTGACGATCGCCAAGTGGCTGCGCGGACGGCCCGAAGTGGCTCAGGTTCTTTGTCCGATGCTCGCGGGCACGCCTGGCCACGCGTTGTGGCAGCGCGACTTCACCGGCGGCTGCGGGCTGTTCAGCTTCGTCCTCGCAGGCGGGACGCCCGCGAGCCGGGCACGGTTCATCGACGCGCTCGAGCTGTTCGGCATCGGCTACTCGTGGGGCGGCTACGAGAGCCTGGTCATCCCGTTCGACCCCGCCCGGGCGCGCTCGGCCACGTCGTGGCCGCCTGCCGGCTGGAACCCGCAGGACAAGCTGGGCGTCCGCCTGTCGATCGGCCTCGAGGACCCGGAGGACCTGATGCAAGACCTCGAACGCGGCTTTGCCGCGCTGGCGCAGGCGTGACAGCCCGTCTCAATCCGGCTGTGCCTCCGCCCGCCGCAACCCCCGCGGCCACCGCCCCCGCCGAACCCCGCGACCTCGGCGGTGTCGATGCGCTGAGGGACGCCGTGACCCAGCAGAGCGACGCTGTCGGCCAGTTCGTGGCCTGGCTCGATGCGTTCGGCTTCACGCTCGGCTCGACCCGCGTCTCGGCGTGGAGCGTGCTCGTCGTTATCGTCGTGCTGGCCGGGCTGTTCCTGTTCGCCCGCATCGGCAGCAAGATCGCCCACCGCCTGGTGAGGCGCTTGACCGCGCTCGACCCCGGTGCGCGTGTGCTCGGCGAAAAGCTGCTGTCGATCGCGATTTGGACCTTCGCGATCCTCGTCGGGATCGACCTCCTCGGGATCGACCTGACCGCGCTGGCGGTGTTCTCGGGCGCCTTCGGCCTCGCAGTCGGCTTCGGCCTGCAGAAGACCTTCGGCAACCTGCTCGCGGGCATCATCCTGCTGATGGATCGCTCGATCAAGCCGGGCGACGTGATCGCGATCAACGATGGGGTCACGATGACCGTCGGCCAGGTCAAGAAGATCGGCCTGCGCGCGGTCTCGGTCACCACGCGCGACAAGAAGGAGTACCTGATCCCGAACGAGAACCTGATGATCAATCAGGTCGAGAACTGGTCGTACAGCTCGCGCGAAGTGCGCATCAAGGTGCCGGTGCGGATCGCCTACGGCAGCGACGTCGAGGTCGTCGAGCGGCTTATGCTCGAAGCGGCGAAGCAGACCCGCCGGGTGCTCTCCTCCCCCGCGCCGACGGCCTGGCTCCATGGGTTCGGCCAGGACGCGATCGACTTCGAGGCGCAGCTGTGGATCCGGGACCCTGAGGAAGGCATCGGCAACGTGCGCTCGGACTACCTCAAGACGCTGTGGCGGCTGTTCCGCGACAACGGTGTGCAAGTGCCTTTCCCGCAGCGCGACATCAACCTGCGCGATACCCCCGAATTGCGCGCGCTGATCGCCGCGATCGGCCAGGCGTCGGCGGAGGAAGCGGGCACCGAAAAATCGGCCTAAAGCTGACCTAACCGACGCGACAGGCATTCTCGCTGGCGCGTTGGAGGCTACGGGGTCATCTGCGCCCCATGACCAGAGTGGGCACAGTCTACCTCGTCGGAGCGGGCCCGGGCGATCCGGACCTGTTGACGCTGCGCGCGGCCCGCCTGCTCGGCGCGGCCGGACTGGTGGTACACGACGGTCTGGTCGATCCAGCGGTGCTGGCACTGGTCGGGCCCGGCGCCGAGTTGGTCTCGGTCGCCAAGAGCCGCGCGCGGCACACGCTTCCGCAGCCCGAGATCAACGCCTTGCTCGTGCGCGAGGCGCGCGCCGGACGCGACGTGGTGCGGCTGAAGGGCGGCGATCCGTTCGTGTTCGGGCGCGGCGGCGAGGAGGCCGAGGCGTGCCGCGCGGCCGGTGTTCCGGTCGAGGTCGTTCCGGGTGTTACTTCGGCGCTCGGTGCGGCGGCAGCCGCGCAGATTCCGCTGACCCACCGCGAGAGTGCCAGCATCGTCAGCTTCGTCGCCGGTCAGTGCAAGGGGCTGACCGAGCAGGACTGGGCCGGGCTCGCCGGCAAGGGCCGCACGCTGGTGATCTACATGGGCGTGAAGACCGCGCCGCAGATCGCCGAGAAGCTGATGGCCGACGGGCTGACGCCCGGCGTGCCGGTGGCGGTGATCGAGAATGCCGCGCGCGCCAACATGCGCGTGCTGCGCGGGCCGCTCGCGGGGCTGCCCGAACTCGTCGAACGGGAACGGGTGAAAAGCCCGGCCCTGATCATCATCGGCGACGTCGCCGCGCGGGACTCCGGGCTCGACGACGCCGCTCTCAAGACATTCGCGCTGGAGGCGCAGGCATGAAGATCCTTACCGGCAACAACCTCAGGAACGGCCGGGTCGTGTGGTGGGACGGCCAGGGCTGGTCGATCCACGTCGAGGACGCGGTCGACGTCGGCGACCAGGCCGACGCGATTCTCGCCCGCGAGGACGCCGCCTGCCGCGTCAACGGCGGCTACGCCATCGACGCCGAGCCCGATCCCTCGGGCCGCGGCGTGCGCCCGGCGCATATCAAGGACCGCATCCGCGCCTACGGCCCGACCGTGCGCCCGGACCTGACTCTCAAGCCTGCCGACCCCAACGCCGGCACCTGGGTGATCTGATGTACAAGTACGACCAATACGACCACGCGATGGTCCGCGCCCGCGTCGAGGATTTCCGCGACCAGACCCGCCGCCGCATCGAAGGCAAGCTGACCGACGACCAGTTCAAGCCGCTCCGGCTCAAGAACGGCCTCTATCTGCAGCTCCACGCCTACATGCTGCGGATCGCGATCCCCTACGGCACGCTTAATTCGACGCAGCTGCGCAAGCTGGCCGAGATCGCGCGGAAGTACGACCGCGGCTACGGCCACTTCACCACGCGGCAGAACCTGCAGTTCCACTGGATCAAGCTGGAGGACGCGCCCGACATCCTCGGCGAGCTGGCGGACGTCGAGATGCACGCCATCCAGACCAGCGGCGAATCGATCCGCAACATCAGCGCGGACCATTATGCCGGCGCCGCCGCCGACGAGATCATGGACCCGCGCCCGTGGGCCGAGATGCTGCGGCAGATGACGACGTTCATGCCCGAATTCAGCTACCTGCCGCGGAAGTTCAAGATCGCGGTGATCGCCGCCAAGGAAGATCGCGCGGCGATGCGCTGGCACGATTTCGGGCTGCGGATCGTCAAGAACGACGCGGGCGAGATCGGCTTCGAAGTCTATCCCGGCGGCGGCATGGGACGCACCCCGTTCATCGCCTACAAGAGCGCCGACTTCGTGCCGCAGCACCAGATCTTCAGCTACCTGCAGGCGGTGCTGCGCGTGTGGAACCGCCACGCGCGGCGCGACAACATCCACAAGCAGCGGATGAAGATCCTGGTCCACGAGCTCGGCGAGGAGGAGTTCACTCGCCAGGTCGAGGAAGAGTTCCAGCACATCCTGACGCTCAGGAACGACTTCCCGCAGGCCGAATACGACCGCATCGCCGCCTACTTCACGCCGCCGCCGTTCGAGACCGGACTCAGCGAGGAGATCGACCGTTCGGATCCCGATTTCGCGGTGTGGGTCGACCAGCAGGTCGTGCCGCACAAGGCGCCGGGCTACGCGATCGCCAACATCAGCCTGAAGGCGATCGGCGGCATCGGCGGCGACATCACCGCCGAGCAAATGGAAGTCGTGGCCGACCTCGCGGAGCGTTACAGCTTCGACGAGCTGCGCGTGGCGCATACGCAGAACCTGGTGCTCCCGCACGTGCGCAAGCAGGATCTCTACGCGATCTGGGAGACGCTGCGCGAGGCCGGGCTGGCCGACGCCAACCTCGACCTGGTGACCGACATCATCGCCTGCCCGGGACTCGACTACTGCACGCTGGCCAACGCCCGCTCGATCCCGGTGGCGCAGAAGATCGCGCAGCGCTTCGCCGACCTCGACCGGCAGCGCGATCTCGGCGAGCTGAAGATCAAGATCAGCGGCTGCATCAACGCCTGCGGCCATCACCACGCGGGGCACATCGGCATCCTTGGCGTCGACCGGAAGGGCAAGGAGAACTACCAGCTCCTGCTCGGCGGCTCGGGCGACGAGGAGACCAGCCAGGCCAAGATCACCGGGCCCGGTTTCGACGAGGACGGCGTGGTCGACGCGGTCGAGCGCGCGATCGAGCGTTACCGCGAGATCAGGGAGCCGGGCGAGCGCTTCCTCGACACCTATCGCCGCGTCGGCATGGATGAATTCAAGGAGGCGATCTATGGCTGATAGCGGCAATCCGATCCCGCAGGCCACGAGCGAGGCGGACACGCTGCGCTTCCGCGACGATCCGGTTCCCGACGAGCCGGCGGTGAGCCTCGACGCGTTCCTCGATCAGACGAACGCCGCCTCGGTGCGCATCGAGGCCGGCGACGACGTGCGCCGCCTGGCGCCGGTGCTCGACCGGGTGCGGCTGGTCGAGGTCGACTTTCCCAAGTTCCGCGACGGGCGCGGCTTCTCGACCGCGCGGATCCTGCGCGAGATGGGCTATACCGGCGAGATCAAGGCCGTGGGCGACGTGCTGGTGGACCTCGTGTTCTTCATGCGCCGCTGCGGCTTCGACAGCTTCGCGCCCGACGTGCCGTTCAACCACGAAGACGTACAGGCGGCGCTGACGCGCTATCCCTACGTCTACCAGCACGCCGCAGATGCCGCAGTGCCGATCTGGCAACTGCGTCACCCGGAACTGCAGAATGGCTAGCCGCGCGGTCGATATCATCGATACGGGTCCGAGCTTCACCCAGGCCGAGGCCGACGCGCTCAACGCGCGCTTCGCCGGGGTGGACGCCGGCACGATGCTGCGCGAGCTGTTCGCCGAAGGCGCGCTAGGGCGCGTTGCGGTGGTCTCCTCGTTCGGCACCGAAAGCGCCGTGCTGCTGCACCTCGTGGCCGAGGCCGATCCGGCCACGCCGGTGATCTTCGTCGATACCCTGAAGATGTTCCCCGAGACGCTCGCTTACCGCGAGGAACTGACTGCGCGCCTCGGCCTGACGAACTCGTCGGTTGTCCAGCCTGACCCGGCCGTGCTGGCCGCGAAGGACGAGAACGGGCTGCGCTGGTCGTGGGATCCCGACGGCTGCTGCGAGATTCGCAAGGTCGAGCCGCTCAAGCGGGCCAAGCAGGGCCTCGACGCGTGGATCTCGGGCCGCAAGGCGTTCCAGTCGGTCACCCGGCAGAACCTCCCGCGGTTCGAGATCGAGGACGGCCGGCTCAAGATCAACCCGCTCGGCGACTGGACCAAGGACGACCTCGAGGCCTACTTCGCCGAGCACGACCTCCCGCGCCACCCGCTCGAGGCGCAAGGCTACCTCTCGGTCGGCTGCCAGCCGTGCACCAGCACCGTCGCGCCCGGCGAGGATCCGCGCGCGGGCCGCTGGCGGGGGTGGGACAAGACCGAGTGCGGCATCCATTCGCCCAGCAGCCCGGCAAGCGGGTCCGACGAAGGCGAGCTGCCTCCGGGGTACGAACCGGCGTTCTGATTCGCGCGATCAGCCTGCCCGGCGGCGGGCGATCCACCGCCCGCCGGCGGCCGCGCCGATCAGCTCGAAGCGGGGAAAGCGCCACATCGGGCAGGCCTTGATGCCCAGAGCCGCTAGAGCCAGCCCTGCTCGCGATACCAGCGCGCGGTGGCGGCAAGACCCACCTCGGTATCGACCTGCGGCCGCCACAGCTCGGCCGGAGGCGCCCTGTCCGGGCTGCTGACCCAGTCGGGATGAACCATGTAGCCGACGCGGTCCGGCGTCAGCTTGGCGCGGGCGCGGCGCAGGCGGCCGTCGAGCCAGGCACCGGCCCGCATGAGCCGCTCGGGCACCGCCGGGGCCCAGACGCGCCGCCCGACCGCGCGGCCGATCGCCGCGGCGAGCTCGCTGTGGCTCCACCCGCCTGGGCGTCCGTCGTCGGGCTCGAACTTGCGCCGCAGCACCCCCGGCCAGCCTGGAACCAGCGCTAGCAACAGCCGCGCGAGGTCCTCGACGTGCAGGAGCGACGCGCGGCCCGCGGGCGGCATCGGCACCACCCCCCAGCGCGCCGCGCGGAACATCTCGAGGATTTCCCTGTCGCGCGGTCCGTAGATCGCCGGCGGGCGAACGATGGTCCAGGCGAGACCGCTGGCCTCGACAACCTTCTCGGCGTGATGCTTGGATTCGCCGTACTTCGACAGTGCAGGCTCGCGCGCGGCGAGCGACGAGACGAACACGAGCCGCGTCACCCCGGCCTTCGCGGCAGCCTCGACCAGCGCTTCGGTCCCGGCGACGTTGCCGAGGTGGAAACCCATCGGATCGGGCGTGTTGACCACTCCGGCAATGTGCAGCACCGCCTCGGCGCCCGCGACCAGCTCGGCCAGCGCTTCGCGATCGGCGAGGTCGCCGCGGACCCACTCGACGCCCGCGCAGGGCGCCTGTTCGCGCCGCGCGAGCGCGCGCAGCGGCACTCCCCGACGGCATGCCTCGTCGATCACCGCCTGCCCGACGAAGCCGGTGCCGCCGGTGACCGCGATCGTCACAGCAGGACCAGCTGATCGCGGTGGATCACTGCCGAGCGGGGAGCATAGCCGAGCAGCGCCTGGTGCTCTTCGCTGCGCCGGCCCTTGATCAGCCCGACTTCGGTCGAACCGTACTCGGAAAGGCCCTGCGCCACGGGCTGGCCCTGGGGATCGCGCACGAACACCGGGTCGCCGCGGGCAAAATTGCCTTCGACCGCGACCACGCCGCTCGCCAGCAGGCTGTTACCCTTCGCCAGGGCGCGCGCGCAGCCGGCATCGACCGTCAGCGTCCCCTTCATCGTCAGCCGGCCGCCGAGCCAGGCCTTGCGGGCGCGGTCTCGGCGCGTCGGCAGAAACAGCGTGCCGACGTCGCCGCCGATCGCGCGGGCGAGCGGCGACGCGTACGTGCCGTTGACGATCGCCAGCGCGATCCCCGCACGCGTCGCGATCTCCGCCGCCTGCAGCTTCGAGGTCATCCCGCCGGAACCGAGGCCCGATCCCGAATTGCCGCTGGCCATCGCGTGGACTTCGGCGGTGACGCCGTCGATCCGTGGCAGGAGATGGGCGCCGTCGAGGCGCGGATCGCGGTCGTAGAGCCCGTCGACGTCGGACAGCAGCACCACCGCATCGGCCTGCGCCGCCTGGGCGACGCGCGCGGCGAGGCGGTCGTTGTCGCCGAAGCGGATCTCAGCCGTGGCGACCGAATCGTTCTCGTTGATCACCGGCACGGCGCCGGTCTTGAGCAAGCGCCCTATCGTCGCCGAGGCGTTGAGGTAGCGGCGGCGATCCTCGAGGTCCTCGAGCGTAAGCAGCAGCTGCGCGGCAATCAGGCGGTGCTGGCCAAGCAGCTCGCTCCACAGGCCGGCGAGCGCGATCTGGCCGACGGCGGCAGACGCCTGGGCGTCGGCCAGCGAGCCGCGCCCGCCCTTCGCCAGCCCCAGCCGCGCCGCGCCGAGCGCGATCGCGCCCGAGCTGACCACGATCACCTGCTGCCCGCGCCCGTGCGCTTCGGCGATCTCGGCGACGAGCCCGGCAAGCCACTCGCGATGCGGCTCGCCGTCGCGGCCCATCAGCAGCGCCGAGCCGACCTTCAGCACCACCCGGCGGCAGGCGGCGGCATCGGCGAGGTCGGCAAGGCGGTCGATCGACATGGCGAGCGGGGGTTAGCCGAGAGCATGCCCGGCGCAAAGGGGCGCTGGAGGAAACGTGAGCGGGAAGCATCGCCGCTGCACCGAATTTGTTTCACGCGGAGACGCAAAGACGCGAAGAGGCGCGCGCTCGCGGCGAAGCCGCTTTCAGACTGAGACCTGCCCGG
>JBIQKN010000005.1:64779-67426 GCA_044506565.1 Sphingomonadales bacterium
ACGCGAAGAGGCGCGCGCTCGCGGCGAAGCCGCTTTCAGACTGAGACCTGCCCGGCCCCTGATCGATTGCATCCGGATGGCGGCTTCGCGTGGAACCCTCATCCACCCCGGCGGCAAACTCGGACCGCCGAGGATCGTCCTTCAATCCAGCGGCGACCAGTCGCCCCCTTGGTCCTCTTCGGCCACCCCGGGGTTCTCGGTCGAGGTCCGCGCGGGCAGGTGCTCGAGCACGGCG
Organism: Sphingomonadales bacterium; assembly: GCA_044506565.1. Taxonomy (GTDB): domain Bacteria; phylum Pseudomonadota; class Alphaproteobacteria; order Sphingomonadales; family Sphingomonadaceae; genus Croceibacterium_A. The sequence continues at coordinate 65,015 of JBIQKN010000005.1, forward strand.
TCGAGCAGCGCATCGATCCCCGCCCCGGTCGCGCCCGAGATCGGGAACACGCGCCCGGCCCCGGCCGCCTTCAACTCCTCGCTGAAGGCCGCGACAAGCTCGGCGTCGGCGAGGTCGATCTTGTTGAGTGCGATCAGCCGCGGCTTGTCGACCAGTCCCGCGCCGTAGGCTTCGAGCTCGCGCTCGACCACCTGCATCGCCTCGGCCGGGTCGGTTCCCGAAATGTCGACCAGGTGGATCAGCACCCGGCACCGCTCGATATGCCCGAGGAAGCGGTCGCCGATCCCGGCCCCTTCGGCGGCGCCCTCGATCAGGCCGGGGATGTCCGCCAGCACGAACTCGCGGTCGCGATGCCGCACGACGCCGAGCTTGGGCACGAGCGTGGTGAACGCGTAATCGCCGACCTTGGCCGCAGCGTTCGAGACCTGGTTGATGAAGGTCGACTTGCCCGCGTTGGGCAACCCAACCAGCCCGGCATCGGCGAGCAGCTTGAGCCTGAGCCAGACCGACAATTCCTGCGCCGGCATGCCCGGTTGGTGCTGGCGCGGCGCGCGGTTGGTCGAGGTCGCGTAGCTGGCGTTTCCACGACCGCCCATGCCGCCCTCGAGCAGCACCGCCCGCTGCCCGACCTCGGTGAAGTCGGCGAGCACGTGCTCGCGCTCCTCGTCGAGGATCTGCGTGCCGACCGGGACCTTGATGAGGAGGTCCGGAGCACTCGCGCCGGTGCGGTTCTTGCCCATGCCGTGGGCGCCGCGCTGGGCGCGGAAGTGCTGCGTGTAGCGGAAGTCGATCAGCGTGTTTAGGCCGGCAACGGCCTCGAACACGATGTCCCCGCCCTTCCCTCCGTTGCCGCCGTCGGGCCCCCCGTACTCGATGAACTTCTCGCGCCGGAAGCTGACCGCGCCGGGTCCCCCGGCGCCCGAGCGCAGATGTATCTTGGCCTGGTCGAGAAAATGCATCGGCGCTGGTTATTCGCTTTTGGATCAAATGTCGTTGGCCAAGCTCAGGACGAGCGGGTGCCTGATTCGTGCCCCCGATTACGCCCGTGCCGAGCTCGTCGAGCCTTCATGCTGAGCTTGTCGAAGCATGAGGAAAGGACACTGGTGGAGCCGAGGGGGATCGAACCCCTGACCTCGTCATTGCGAACGACGCGCTCTCCCAGCTGAGCTACGGCCCCGTTCAGTGTCGTGCGCGGGCCTGTCCCGCGCGAGAGGGCGCTCCCCTAGCGAAAAGGTTGCGCAGTTGGAAGCGCTAAAATGCGCTTCCGGTCAGGGGTTGTCGGGCGCCCCCTGTTCGCTGGGAACAGGCTGGACAACCGGGGTCGAGACCGTGGTCTCGGGCGCCGGAATTACCGGGATCCGGGCCCCGGTCTCCGGGTCGAGGACCTCCTCGACAGGCTGCGGTGTGTTACCCAAGGTCAGGCTCGCACCGACGCTCGGCGCGGCCAGTCCGTGTACTGCTACATAGCCCGGCTGAGAGGCACCGTACTGCGCACCGTAGCGGGCATCCCACGCCGCGGAGTCGATGCGGTACTGATCGTAGGCGCGGAAGAACCGCTCGAACACCGCGTCGATCCGCGCGAGGCTCGATGCCGCGAACGGCGCGGGATCCTCGGGCGGCGCGGCGGTGTATTCATTGGCGATCCCGAGCATCACGTTGCAGAAATCCGCCCGCGCCGGCGGCAGGGCGAAGTAGTTGTAGACCTGCGTCATGAACGCCTCGCGCGCGCGCACCGCCTCGTTGCGCGAGCCGTGCTCGCGGCGGAACTGGGTGTCGAGCGCGGTGTTCGTCTGCGTCAGCTTGCGCTGGTACTTGCGCAGGAAAGCCCCGTAGGTCTCGAGGATCGGCTGGTGCTCCGGATCGAGGCAGTTGAGCGCCGCGACGTTCCAGCCCGACCGGAAGTGCCAGAGGGCCTCGTTCTCGTCGAGACCCTTGTTGATCGTCATCCGCTGGCCGTCGGGCCCGATCGGCGGGATGTCCATCGTGTAGGCCGCGCCGCCCGGAGGCAGCGGACGGTACGGAATGGCTTCGACGGGCGGCGGCGGAGGCGGCGGTGGAGGGGGCGGCGGCGGCGGCGGAGGCGTCGCGCAGGCGGCCAGCAGCGCAGCCGCTCCGGCGGCCGCGGCCATGTTGCGAACCCATTCGAAACGGACCGGATACATGCAGTCTTGTCCCCTCTCCTCGACGCGGTCGGGATTCATGCCCTGTTCCACCTTGCGCACGGATGAAGCGACCGCTTCTAACGCGCGGTCCGAGCGAAGAAAATGCCCGGAGTGCGGTTGTGCACTCCGGGCAAGATAAAGTGAATCGCGAGTGCGATCAGTCGCGCCGATCACTCCCTCTGGCCAAGGAAGCTGAGCAGGAACTGGAACATGTTGATGAAGTCCAGGTACAGGCTCAGCGCGCCGAGGA
>JBIQKN010000164.1:0-1925 GCA_044506565.1 Sphingomonadales bacterium
TGCGCGTCGCGAAGTTGCCGATGTTGGGCAGCACGGTCGCCATCTCGCTGTCGGGGACGCCGAACCAGCTGGCCAGCGTCGCCGCGTATTGGTCGATCGCGGTGCTCGGCAGCAACCGGCCCTGCCCCACCTGGTCGTCGGTCTCGACCGACATGTGCGGCGCGGTGCCGTAGTAGCGGCCGCCGCGGACCGCGCCCCCGACGACGAAGTGATGGCTGCCCCAGCCGTGGTCCGAGCCGTCCGAGTTGCTGGCCAGCGTGCGCCCGAAGTCGGAGGCGGTGAAGGTCGTCACCTGGCTCGCCACGCCGAGCTCGACCGTGGCCATGTAGAAGGCGGCGATCGCCTCGTCGACCTGGGCCATCAGCTTGGCGTGCTTGGGGGCGAGGTCGTTGTGGTGGTCGAACTCGTCGAGCGAGACGAAGAACACCTGGCGCTTCGAGCCCAGCTCGCGCCGCGCGCCGATCAGCCGGGCGACGATCCTCAACTGGTCGGCGAGCGGGTTCTCTCCGGGTACCAGGTCGAACGAGGTCTCGAGGCTGACCTTGTCGAGCGCCCCGTTGACGACGCCTTCCATCGCCATCGAACGCCGCGCGAGCCGCGCCAGCTCGTTCTCGAACAGGTGCCCGCTCGGCCGCGTGACCACCTGTTCGAGCGCGGCGCTGACCGCGGGCGTCGACCAGGGTAGCCGCTTGACCGGCCGGAACGGAATCGCCCCACTCGGGGCAATCTGGTACTGCAGTGCTTCGCGGCCGGAGACGAACACGGCATTGCCCGAGGCCGAGATGCAGGTCAGCAGCGACTGCGCGTTGCTCGACAGCGCGAGGTCGCCGAGGCGGCCGCCCCAGCCGATCGTCGAACCCTCGCTGCCGAGCGCCTGCCAGAAGCTTTGCTGGTCGTTGTGCGAGAACAGCTTGGGCGGCAGCGGGTACTTCGCGCGGTCGGGGCTGTTGTACTCGGCCAGCGTCAGCGGCGTGATCAGCGAACCGACGTTGAGCTGAATGGCCATCTTGCCGCTGTCGAACAGGACCTTGAGGCGCGGGCAGTAGGGGGCGAGCGCGAACCGCTGGTCGTCGGTCAGCGTCTGCGGCACGCGCGGTTCGAGCACCGTGTCCCTGAGCAGCTCGCGGCGGAAGGCGAGGTTGCCGCGGATCGCCGCGTAGCGCGCGTGGTTGCGCCGGTCGTAGGGGACCAGCGTGTTCGCATGGTCGTTGCCGCCGTAGAGGAACACGCAGACGAGAGCGCGGTAGTCGTCGCCCGAAGCGGCCTGCGCGGCCGCCTCGCTCGCGCTTGCCAGCTCCATCGCCAGCGGCGCCGCGGCGCCCATCACGCCGAGCTGCGAGGCACGCTGGAGCAGCGCGCGGCGGGTCAGGCTGCGGGTGACTATTCCGCTCATTTCTGCACCAGGTATTCGGGAGCGCACATGACCAGCAGGCAGGCGCTGGCGAGCGCGTTGCGCTTGGCCTCCTCATCGCTCTCGGCGGTGACGCCGAGGCCGGCGACCGCGCTTTCGATCAGGGCACAGGTTTCGGACGAGAGCTGGTCGGCCGCGAGGTGGAGGTTGAGCCAGCGGACCAGCTCGGGCGTGTCGTGCGCGAAATCCATCATCGCGGCGTAGGTCGGCTTGACGTCGGCGTAGCCGGTGTGGATCGCCCACTGCAGGAAGTTGGTGTAGCCGGCGATGCTGGTCTCGTTGGCGAGCTGGAACTCGGGCGCGACCATGCCGGCCTCGGCGATCGCCGTCTGCGGCGGGACGTATCCCGGGCGGAAGAAGTTGAACACCGAGGGTGAGCGCAGCGGGCTCTGCCCGAGCGACAGGCCGGCGTTCGACAGGTCGTAGATCTCCCACTTGCCGGTCTCGGACTCGACACCCACCGTGCGCGCCCAGCCCGCATAGCGCAGCACCGGCTCGCGCAGCTTGCCGCCGG
>JBIQKN010000078.1:0-12286 GCA_044506565.1 Sphingomonadales bacterium
CACGCAAGGCAACCCTGTGACGCCCAGGGCCAGCGCCGGCCTCGCCGTCCGTCGCCTAGAGGCCGAGATGTCCGGGTTGGCCGCCGGATGCGATGCTGTGCCTCGAGGCGGGAGGCAACAGGCAGCAGGCAGGTGAGTAGCACCCTCATCTGACGCGGTTACGCAGCACGCATCCGGCGTGGCGAGGCAGCGCGCTAGCTGAGTTGTCCCTGACAACCCTACTACCCCTGCCTGCTGCCTGCTGCCTGCTGCCTGCTGCCTGCTGCCTACTGCCTACTGCCTACTGCCTCCCCTCCCGCCAACTCCACCAGGCTGTCCGGCCCCAGCACCTGCGGCAGCACTTCACCCTCCGCACCGGGCGCATACCACACGTACAGCGGCACCCCGGCCGCGCCGTGCTCGGTCAGGAACCGCGTGATCTCCGGGTCGCGCCGGGTCCAGTCGCCGCGCATCGCCACCACGCCGGCCTTCTCGAACGCAGCCTTCGTCGCCTCGCGCTCGATCGCGACGCTCTCGTTGACCTTGCAGGTCAGGCACCAGTCGGCGGTGAACCACAGGAACACCGGCTTGTTCGCCGCGCGCGCCTCGGCGAGCGCGCCCTCGCTGAACGGCACGGCCGCCAGGACGCCCCGCTCGGCCGCTGCGGAACGCGGTGCGTGCAGCAGCGGCAGACCCACGGCCGCGACCAGGCAGGCGGCCACGCCGCCGATCGCAAGCGGGAGTATCTTGTGCTGGCGCCAGGCCAGCAAAACGACGATCCCTGCAGCCAGCAGCAGCGCCGCGAGGGCGAAGCCTTCGCCTCCCAGCCGCCAGCACAGCCACAGCAAGGCAAGCGCCGTGAGCCCCATCGGCACCGCCAGCACCTTGCGGAACCTCTCCATCCACTTCCCCGGCTTCGGCAGCAGCTTGCGCAGCGCCGGCACGTACCCGAGCAGCAGGAAAGGCAGCGCCAGCCCGAGCCCGAGCGCGGCGAACAGCAGCAGTCCCTGCCACCACGGCAGCAGCAGCGCCGCGCCCATCGCCCCGGCCATGAACGGCCCGGTGCACGGCGTCGCCACGAACGCGGCGAGCAGCCCGGTCGAGAATGCGCTCGCTCGCCCGCCCTCGCGCGTGAACGAAAGCGACGGCAGCTCGTAGAGCCCGGCGAAGTTGGCCGTGATCAGCACCGCCAGCACGAGCAGCGCCACCACCACGCCCGGCTCCTGCAGCTGGAACGCCCAGCCGATCTCGCTGCCGAGCGCGCGCAGCGCCAGCAGCAACGCACCGAGCGCGAGGCAGGCGAGCGCGACTCCGGCCGTGTACGCGACACCCTCGCGCCGCGCGTCGGCCTCGCTCTCGCCGGCGCGCGCAAGCGTCAGCGCCTTGAGGCTGAGGATCGGGAACACGCACGGCATCAGGTTGAGGATCAGCCCGCCGAGCAGCGCGCCACCCAGCAACAGCCACAGCGGTGCGAGCGCACCGGCGTCGGCCCCGGCGATCAGGTCGCCGCCGCTCGGCACGTCGCCGGGCGCCGCCTCGAAGGTCACGCCGTTGCCGGCTTCGTCGAGCTTCAGGATGCCGGTGATCGTATCCGCGGTCTCCGCGATCCCCTTGCGGGGGATATCGACGATTACGAGGTCCCCGCTGCGCCGGAAGACCTGCGCCGCCGGGTAGTCGGCCAGCTGCACCGTCTCGACGAACACGTGCGGCGCCTCGAGCTCGAGCGAGGCCGGCAGCGGGATCGCCAGCCGCAGCCTGTCGGCGGTCAGCTCGAACCGCGCCGGGCTGTCGAGGAGCGGCGGCAGCGCCGCGCGCCACTGGTCGAAGCGCGGATCGCGCGGCGCCTCGCCGCCCGTCAACCGCAGCGTCAGGGTCGCGCTCTCGGGCACGCAGATCTGGTCGGTGCAGGCGAGCCAGTTCGCCTCGACCGCGATCGGCACGATACTGGCGACCGCCGCGTCCGCCGGCACATCGAGCGGCACCAGCACCGCGTAATCGCTCTCGTAGACATGGTTCATCAGCCCGGCGATCAGCAGCTTGCGCGGCACCGGGTAGAGCGCCTCGCCGGCACTCCAGCCCTCGGGCAGGTCCCACTCGAGCGTCATCCCGAGCCCCGCGTCGCCCGGGTTCTTCCAGTAGCCGTGCCAGCCCGGCTCCGGCCGGAACAGCAGCGCGAGATCGAGCGGCTCGCCCGGCACGACGGGCCCCGAGGCGATGAGCTCGGCGGCGATGTGGTTGCCCTTCGCCGGCACCGGCAGCTGAGCCTCCGCCGGAAGCGCCAGCGCCATCGCGAGCAAGGCCAGCACCGCTTTGAGGAAGGTCATGGTGCTTGCGCGCATCGTGGCCGAGCATCTAGGGCATGCATCCGATGAGCGACAAGCGCGATCTCCTGATCCTCGGCGGCGGTCTCGTCGGCATGACGCTGGCGCTCGCCGCGGCGAGGAAAGGCATTTCGAGCCACGTGGTCGACCGCGCCGACCCGGCCGAGCTGACCGCCGAAGGATTCGACGGGCGCGCCTCGGCGATCTCGACCGCGAGCTGGAACCTGTTCACCAACATCGGCCTCGCCGAGCGGCTCGAACCGCACGGCTGCCCGATCGAGTCGATCGCCGTGACCGACGGGATGAAGCCGGGCCGGATCGACTTCCGGCCCGAGCCGCACGAAGGCTCGCTCGGGCGGATGTTCGCCAACCGCGAGCTGCGCCTCGCCCTGTTCGAGGCGGCGAAGGACGACCCGCTGATCGCCTGGCACGCGCGCACCGAGGTCGTCTCGCGCGAGCGCGGCGAGTTCGATGTTTCGGCCACGCTGGCCGACGGCCGCCGGCTCGAGGCCGCGCTGATGGTCGCCGCCGAGGGCCGCAAGTCGCCGACACGCGAGGAAGCCGGGCTCGCCGTGGCACGGTGGGACTATCGCCACCGCGCGATCATCACCGGCCTGACCCACGAGAAGCCGCACGACGGGGTCGCCTGGGAGATCTTCTACCCGGCCGGCCCGTTCGCGCTGCTGCCGCTGCTCGACTCGCCCGAAGGCCGCCACCGCAGCGCGCTCGTGTGGACGGTCGCCGAACGCGACGCGGCCGGCGTGCTGGCGCTGTCCGATCGGGCGTTCCTCGCCGAAGTCGACAAGCGCATGCACGGCATCTTCGGCGCGATCGCGCTCGACGGGCCGCGCTCGTCGTACCCGCTCGGGTTCCACCACACGGCAAGGATCACCGCGCAGCGGCTCGTCCTCGTCGGCGACGCCGGGCACGGGCTGCACCCGATCGCGGGGCAGGGGCTCAATGTCGGGCTGCGCGACGTCGGCGCGCTGGTCGAGGCGCTGGCAGACGGGATGCGGCTCGGGCTCGATCCAGGCGATGCGCAGCTGCTCGCCCGCTACGAGCGCTGGCGCGCACTCGATACCTTCACCGTGGCGCTGGCCACGGACTCGCTGACCTGGCTGTTCGGGATCCCCGGCAAGCTGCCCAGCGCGATCCGCCGTCTCGGAATGGGCGCGGTGCAGCGCATGCCCACCCTCAAGCGCTGGTTCATGGACGAGGCGCGCGGCGTCTCGGGCAAGACGCCCGAGCTGCTCAAGGGCTAGCGGGCCGGATCACTCGGTTGCCGGCGGCGGGCTCGGCGGCGCGACCGGTGCCCCGGCTCCATCGCGCAGCTCGCGCGGCTCGAGTATCGCCGCGGCCTCCAGCACCTCGAGGCCGCGCTGGGCCGCCGCGAAGCGGTCCGCGTCGGCGATCCAGTCGGAGGCCTGGTCGGCGTTGGGCAGGTTGCGGACCTCGCGCGCAGCAGCGCCGGCGCGGCCGCTCTGCAGGAACAGCCGCGCCCGCTCGAGGCGCCGCTCGGGCGCCGGCGAGGGGGTGTCCTCGCGGCGGACCACGAACAGTTCGCTCAGTTCGCGCGACAGCCAGTCCATCGTGCTTTCCTCGGCGGGCGCCTGGCCGAGCCGCGGCGCAAGGGTGTCGAGCCGGGTCAGCAGCTGGTCGGTCGTCACCGGGTCGTTGCCCGCCGCGATCACAGCACGCACGGCGTTGGGCTGGGCCGTGCCGAACCGCAGCCGGAGCTGGTCCGCGAGATAGCCGAGCCGGTCACCGCGCTCGATCGCCCGCCGCGCCGCGGAAACGATCAGCAGCCCCTCGGCGCGGACCGCGTTGCCCGCCGCCGCCTCGGCCTGGATGTCGATCCGGGCGAGCCGCTGCTCCATCTCGGCGATGCGCTCGTCGAGGTCCTGCCGTTCGTTGTCGAGCGGCGCCAGCGGGGCTTCGTCGGGCGCCTCGGCGGCCGGCGCTTCGCGCTTGATCTCGACGATGCCCGGTAGCGCGACCCCGTCCGGCCTCAGCAGGAACCAGGTCGCCACCACGCCGAGCACGAACGCGCTCAGCCCGGCGCCGACGATCATCCGCAGCGGACTGCGCGAGCGGGCCGCGGGCTGCGCTCTGGAAGGGTAGTGTTCGTCCATCGCTTCCTTTTCGCCGCGGCCGGCTTGATGGGACCCGTCGAACCCCGTCACCCGGACGGCCCTGATCCAGGCGGCGGTTCATGGCACATGTCGCATGCCAAAGCCAACAGCGCCGCCTCGCTCGGTTCGGAAGCGCAGCGGACCTCGCGCCAGCCTCCGCCGGCGGCCTCGGCCACGCGCGGAGCGAGTGCCGCGAGCGCAATCGCCGACCGCGCGACGCCGAGCCGCTCGCACTCGGCCGCGAAGTGCCGGGCTGCGGCGGCGGAATGGAGCAGGACCAAGGCCCCGCCGTTCAGCGTTTCGGCGGCAGCCGCGGGCAGCGCCAGCGGCACGGCGCGATAGACGATCCGCGTTTCGACGGCGACGCCGGCCGGAGGCGATACCGGTACATGCTCCTCGCCGGTAAGCCGCAGAAGCGTCCGCGGCGGGCTCACCGTCTCCAGCAGCGGCTGGAGCGTCCCTTGCCCGGTCGCCGCGACCGTCAGCCCGGCGGCGCGGGCCGCCGCGGCGGTGGCCCCGCCGACTGCGTAGACCGGTTTGTCCTCGAAAGCCGCCAGGGCCGGGCCGGCCAGGCGGACGGCGTTGGCACTGCCCAGCAGCAGGCCGTCGATCCCATCGGCCGGGGGAGGCTCCCAGGCGACCGGCTCCATCTCGAACAGCGGGAAGGCCGCGATCGCGAGCCCCGCCTCGCGGCCACTGGCAATCGTCGCCGTGCTGCCCGGCTCGGGCCTGATGGCGATGACCGGAACGCTCATTGGGGCCCGGTGAAATGAACCGTGATCGCCGGGGTGGCGCGCTCGAGCAGGTCGGCTGCGAGGCGCGCCGGGCCGGCGTCGTCGCCGGCGGGGAACGTCGCCGCGCCGTCGACCCGCTCGGAGCCGTCGGGGCTGAACAGCGCCGCGCGCATCGCGAGCATCTCGCCCTCGCGGTCGCACAGCACGGCGACCGGGCTGTGGCAGGTGCCGCCGAGCGCGGCGAGCAGGGCGCGTTCGGCCATGACCTCGCTCCGGCTCGGCGCGTGGTCGACCGCGGCCAGCAAATCGCGCACGCGCGAGTCCTCCGCACCGCACTCGAGCGCGATCGCGCCTTGCGCGGGGGCAGGCAGCCAGTCCGCGGGGTCGAGCGGATGCCCGACGCCGCTTTCGCCGAGCCTGGCGAGTCCGGCCGCGGCAAGGAACGTCGCGTCGGCCTCGCCGGCCGCGAGCTTGGCGATCCGCGTGGCGACGTTGCCGCGGAAGGTCACTACCCGGCAGTCGGGGCGGGCGTGGAGCGCCTGCGCCGCGCGGCGCGGCGCGCTGGTGCCGATCGTCGCCCCTTGCGGCAGCGCCGCGAGGCTTGCCGCGCCGAGCAGCACGTCGCGCTTGTCGGCCCGCGGCAGGATGGCGGCGAGCGCGAGGCTGTCGGGCCGGCGGGTCTCGACGTCCTTCAGCGAGTGCACCGCGGCGTCGATCCGGCCGTCGGCGAGCCACTGGTCGAGCTCCCGCGTCCACAGCGCCTTGCCGCCGATCTCGGCCAGCGGGCGATCCTGGATCCTGTCCCCGCTGGCGAGCACCGGGACCAGCTCGATCGCGCTCTCGTCCCATCCGTGTGCCGCACAAAGCCGCGCGCGCGCCTCTTCCGCCTGGGCCATCGCCAGCGGCGAACGGCGGGTGCCGAGCCTGAGGAGGGGGGGAGCGGAGGCCATCGGGTTGCTTGCCCTAGCCAGCGTTTGCGTCCAGTGGAAGCGCGCGATGAGGATCGTCCTGGGGATCGAAAGCAGCTGCGACGAGACCGCGGCTGCGCTGGTGGGCGAGGACCGCCGCATCCTGGCGCAGGCGATCGCCTCGCAGGACGATCGCCACGCGCCCTACGGCGGCGTGGTTCCCGAGATCGCCGCGCGTGCACATGCCGAGCGGCTCGTGCCGCTCGTCGAGCGGGTCCTTGCCGAGGCGAGCGTCGAGTTGGGCGATTGCGATGCCATAGCCGCGACCGCCGGGCCGGGGCTGATCGGCGGGGTCATGGTCGGGCTGGTCACCGCCAAGGCGCTGGCGATGGCCGGCGACAAGCCGCTGCTGGCGATCAACCACCTCGAGGGTCATGCGCTGAGTCCGCGGCTTGCCGATCCGGCGCTCGAATTCCCTTATGCCCTGCTGCTGGTCTCGGGCGGGCACTGCCAGGTGCTGAGGGTCGAGGGCGTCGGCCGCTACCGGCGACTGGCGACGACGATCGACGACGCCCTCGGCGAGGCGTTCGACAAGACCGCCAAGATTCTCGGACTCGGGTTTCCCGGCGGGCCGGCGGTCGAGCAGCTCGCGGCGCAGGGCGATCCGCGCAAGGTGCCGCTGCCGCGGCCGCTGCTGGGCAGCCCGGAGCCGCACTTCTCGTTCGCCGGCCTCAAGAGCGCGGTGCTGCGCGCGCACGAGAGCGGCGCTCATGCGCCGGAGGACATCGCGGCGAGCTTCCAGCAGGCAGCGATCGACTGCATTCTCGACCGCACGGGCAAGGCGCTCGGCGAGATGGGCTCTTCGACAGGCTCGGGACCGAGCGCGCTCGTCGTCGCGGGCGGGGTCGCGGCCAATGCCGCGGTGCGCGCCGCGCTCGAGAGCCTCGCCGAGGCGCGCGGGCTGCGCTTCGTCGCGCCGCCGCAGGCGCTGTGCACCGACAACGCGGCGATGATCGCCTGGGCGGGCCAGGAGCGGCTCGCGGCCGGGTTCGGCGGCGACCCGCTCGACGTCGCCGCCCGTCCGCGATGGCCGCTCGACCCGGCCGCCGAGGCGGTCCGCGGAGCCGGGGTCAAGGCATGAGCGTGGTCGGTGTCGTCGGGGCCGGAGCCTGGGGCACCGCGCTCGCGCAGATGCTCGCCTCCGATGGCCGCGAGGTGCTGCTGTGGGCGCGCGAGCCCGAACTGGCCGAGGAGATCAACGCCCGGCACAGCAACTCGCTGTTCCTGCCTTCGGCCACGCTCGCTCCTTCGATCCGGGCGACCGGCGACGTCGCCGATACCGCCGGGTGCGAGCTGCTGCTGCTGGTCACCCCTGCGCAGCACCTCGCGGCGACGCTGGCGCAGCTGCCGCGGTTTCCCCGCGACCTCGTGCTGTGCGCCAAGGGGATCGAGGCCGGCACGGGGCGGACGATGCACGACGTCGCGCACGACGCGGCGCCCGGCAGCGAGATCGCCGTGCTCTCGGGCCCGACGTTCGCCCACGAGGTCGCGGCGGGCCTGCCGACCGCGGTGACGCTGGCCTGCGGCGGCGGTCGCGAACAGTGGCAGCGGCTGGCCCCCGAGATCGCCCGGCCGACGTTCCGCCCCTACTACAGCGACGACGTGGTCGGCGCCGAGGTCGGGGGGGCGGTCAAGAACGTGCTCGCCATCGCCTGCGGCGTGGTCGAGGGGCTCGGGCTGGGGCAGAACGCGCGCGCGGCGCTGATCGCCCGGGGCTACGCGGAAATGCAGCGCTTCGGCGCGGCGCTCGGGGCGAGGAGCGAAACGCTCGCCGGATTGTGCGGCCTCGGCGACCTCGTGCTGACCTGCTCGTCGACCTCGAGCCGCAACTTCTCGCTCGGCGAGGCCCTCGGCCGGGGCGAGAATCCGCAAGCGCTGATGAGCGACCGCCGGACCGTCGCCGAGGGGGCGCATACCGCGCCGGTGCTGGTCGAGCTGGCGCAGCGCCGCGGGGTCGACATGCCGATCGTGTTCGCGGTGCAGCGCCTGCTCGAAGGCGCGCCCGCCCGGGCCATCGCGGCGGAGTTGCTGATGCGTCCGCTGGCCGCGGAAGGCTCCGCGGCGTGAGCACGCCCGCGTCGACCGAAACGCCCGGCGGCGACCTCGCGGCGCTCGCCAAAGGCGGCCAGACGAATTTCCTCGGTTTCCTGCTGCGGCTCGCCGCGCGGCTGCCGTTCCTGTTCATCGGCGGCCGCTACTACGGGGCCGATGCGCTCGGCCGCTTCGCCTCGGCGCTGGTCATCGTCGAGCTGACCGCGATGCTGTGCACGATGGGCGAGAAGCGCGGCCTCGCCCAGCGCCTGTCGAACGACGACGGCGATCCGGGTATCCTCGTCGCCGACGGCCTGACGCTCGCGTTCCTTGTCGGCAGCCTCGCCGCGCTCGCGCTGTGGCTGGTCCCGGCGCCGATGTTCCCGAGCGGAACCTTCACCGAGATCGACCGGCTGATCGTGCTGGCGATCCCGGCCTTGGCGATGACCGAGATCCTGCTCGCCGCCCAGGCCTACCGATTCGACATCGGCGCGACGGTGCGGGCGCGGGCCATCGTCGAGCCGTGGACCATCTCGATCATGGCCGGAGTGATGATCGTGGTCGCCCCGCAGAGCGGGCTGTCGATCGCCTACATCCTGTCGATCTACGCGGCGCTGGTGACCGCGGCCTGGCCGTTCCTGCGCAGCTACGGCTGGCCGCGCGGCTGGCGGCCGTCGCTGCGCCGCATGACCGGCCTCACCGGGCGAGGGCTGCCGCTAGCCGCGGCCGACGCGATCGAGTGGGGCACGCGCCGGCTCGACATCTTCATCCTCGGCCTGTTCGCCGCGCCGGCGGCGGTAGGGGTCTACTACGTCGCCCAGCAGGTCGCGAGCCTGCCGCAGAAGCTCAAGACTAGCTTCGAGCCGATCCTCGGCCCGGTGCTGACGCGCAAGCTGCGCGAGAAGGACTACGCGGCGATCGCCCGGCAGGTGTGCCAGGTCGGGTTCTGGATAACCGCCGCGCAGGCCGGCGTCGGCCTCGCGCTGGGTATCCCGGGCGAGGCGATCATGGGGCTGGTCGGTCCCAACTTCGTCGGCGGCACCGGGGCGCTCGGGTTCCTGCTGGCGGCCGAGGTCGTGGCGGCCACGGCGGTCGTGGCGGAGGCGGCGCTGATCTACGTCGCCCGCCTGCGCAACTTGTGGGTCTCCGCCGGGACGATCGCGCTACAGGCGGGGCTGACGGTCGGCGCAATGCAGATCGCCGACCGGCTCGAGTTCAACGACGGCTGGCGGGCCGCCTCGGCGGCGGCGGCGCTGATGATCGCGCTCGGCACCTCGTCGGTGATCAAGGCGCTCATGCTGAGCCGGATCCTCGGCCACTCGATCAACAACTGGCGCTGGGCGCTGGTCTGGGCGGCTGCGGCTACAGTAGTCATCGGGCAAGGCGTGATCCTGTTGCCCGAATGGGCGCAACTCGTGTTCGGCATTCCGGCGCTGCTTGGCGCCTACGGCTGGCTGATCTGGACGCGCGGCTTCGGACCCGAGGATCGCGTCCTGTTCACCCGCAAGGTCACCGAAGACGTTCCTGCGAGCCCGTGCGAAGACGATTCGCCACAAAGTTAGCGCTAACTTGTCTCGAGACATCGCCGGCAAATGAAGTCGGTGTGATCGGCAATTGTCGCGGTGAACGCTCTAGGCGTCCGATGACCCGTACGGGATTTTGCGTAGGCTATTGAACCGTAACCGCAAAGTCCTATTCCTTAGCCGAATCGAACATAACTTCGGGTACGCGGTCTTCCGTTTTTGCGGTCGCCGCAGGGAACTGCTTCGTATTCGCCTCGCTTGTAACGGCGGGCGGGCCGATGCGCGGCGATAGGGGATATGACGAGGACGACCCTGCACATTGTCGGCGGCGACAGCCGCGCGCGGGCCGAACAGGCCCGGGTGGCCTTCGCCCTCGGTCATCATGCAGAGGTCTATGACGAAGTTGCGGAGCTGCTGGCGCGACCGCCACGTTTGGGCATCATCCTGGCCGCGGACGAAGGGCCCGATCCGGCTGGTGAGCTGATCGAGCGGCTGGGCGAGCACAATATCTGGCTTCCCGTAGTTCTCGTCTCGGCGCAGCCGCAGATCGAGCGGGTCGTCGCGGCAATCAAGGCCGGCGCGCTCCACTACCTTCCCCTGCCGCTCGAGATGGGCACCTTCGCCCGCCGGCTGGGCGCGATCCTCGACGAGGCGGGCCAGCACGCGGAACGGCGCCGCCGGGAGGTCGAGGCGCAGCGCGTCGTCGCGCAGCTCAGCCGCCGCGAGCGCGAAGTGCTCGCGCTGGTGAGCGGCGGATGCTCGAACAAGGAAATCGCCAGGCAACTGGAGATCAGCCCGCGGACCGTCGAGATTCATCGCGGCAACATGATGGCCAAGCTCGGCGCCGGGCACCCGGCCGACGCGGTGCGGCTATGGCTCGAGGCTCACCCGGGCAGGGCTGCCTCCGCCGCAGTCCCCAGGATCGACGATGCCGGCGAGGAAACGGCAGGCGAGGGCCGCTCGGACGAAGACCGCGAGGCCGGCCTGCTTCACCGTCGCGCCTACCGGCAGTAGCTCGACCCTTCGATCACCCCTTCGACGTGGAGGTGGTCGTGATGCGCGGCGTTGTAGTCGGGGCCGAGCACCGTCGCGAACCGCTTGCACGCGCTGCGCTGGATCACGCGCAGGAATTCGCGCTCGCGCTCGCTGCCGTTGAACCAGCCGTTTTTGACCGTGATCCGTCTGCCGTCCTCCAGCACGAAGCCCGAGACGTCGATCGCCGCACCGGTCGCGTGCCCCGAGCGCCGGCTGGTGCCGGCGACGTTGCGGCAGGAATAGCTGCCGAACGTCTCGATGCTGCGCACGCCCGTGCCGAGGATCTGCCGTGCGGCGCGATCGACTCCGAAGCGGGCCCAGGCGGCGAACACCTGGCTGACCTCGCAGGTCACGGGCCCGAGGTTGCTCACCCCGAGCGTCGCGTAGTCGGACGGCAGCGCCGCGAGCTGGACCGTACCGAGATTGGTGCAACCCTGGTCGATGTAGCGATCGGGGAGAGGCGAGTAGTCCGCTCCCATCTGGCCGAGGCGCGAGAGGCACTGTCCCGCGGCCTGGCTGTGCGGGCGCGGCAGCGGCTGGACTACCGGCGACGAATAACTCGTGCCGCTGTCGGCCGAGGTGCGGCGCCGCTCGCCGGAGCTTTCGGGAAGCATCGTGCAGCCGGCCAGCGCCGCAACGAGAATTGGCAGAAACGGAGAGGCCCTCATGACGCCATGTTCGCAACCGCTTGGTTAACGGCGCCCTAATAATACAAGCCTTTGCGAGTCCGTGGCAACGGCGGCCCGGCGATTATGCCCCACGGGCAGGGCTCAGGAGCGTTCCTGCGGCAACGCCTGCGCGGCAAGTACCTCGGGGTTGGAGGCGAGCCGGTGGAGGAACTCACGCCGCGCGTCCGAGCCGCGCCTGAGCCTCGACAGCGCCCGCCGCTGGTCCTCCGTCAGCCGGAACTGGACGTATCCGCGGTCGCGCAGGCACTGCTCGACGATCGCGGTCATTCCCCGCTTGAGTTTCTCCATTCGCCGTTCGGGGCGGATACTGCGGCGGACCTGCTCGTATTGCCGTGCCTGTTCGATGCCGCGCGACACGGCCGCTGCGGACGACACGTCCGGCACCTGGATGCCTCCCCGCGACCCTCCGCCGCCGACCGCCGCGGCGGCCGTCGCTCCAGGTCCGGCGTAGTTCGTGTTGTCGATCGCCTCGAGCTGGCGGGTCGCGGTGACGAACAGCTGCGCCTGCTCGGTCTCCGACACGTCGGCCGTGTAGCCGAGCAGCCCGCAATCGAGCGAGTCGTTGCGATAGGTTTCGTAGTCGACATGCGCGCGACCCCAGCTGTCGACGGGCCTGGGCTTGGCCGCCGCGGGCGTGGCGGTCAGGGTGAGCGCGACGGCGCCCAGCAGCACGGAAATGTCGTTCCCGCGGCTCATCCGGCAAATTTACATCATCGCCGGGCCGAATCCAAGAAATCCCGATGCGGAATCGCTTGACTTCCGGCCGGCCATCTCTAGGGGCGCCGGCGGGCCACGCGGTCCCAACGCCGCGCGTGCTCTCTGCAAGGAGAGTCTACATGACTGACGTTACGGTACCGGCGCGCAAGCCTGCGCG
>JBIQKN010000079.1:0-10182 GCA_044506565.1 Sphingomonadales bacterium
TCTGGCCGCCGAGCTTGGAGAAGCGCTGCGGATCCTTGAGGAACTCGACGATCTCCTCGAGTTCCTCACGCGCCTCGTCGATGCCGGCGACGTCGTCGAAGGTGACGCGGCCCTGTTTCTCGGTCAGCAGCTTGGCCTTGGACTTGCCGAAGCCCATCGCCCCGGAACCGCCGCCCTTCTGCACCTGGCGCAGCGCGAAGAAGGCAACGCCGAGGATCAGCAGGAACGGCAGCGACTGCAGCAGGATGAACAGCAGCACGCTCTGCTGCTCGGGCTCGGTGCCCGCGTAGCGGACGCCATGCTCTTCGAGCAGCCCGGTCAGGTTGGTATCGTTCGCGACCGGCACCGTGCTGAATGCGGTGCCGTTCTTGAGCGTGCCGGTGATCCGGTTCGGCGCGATCTTGACTTCCTGGACGGTCCCCTCGGCGACGCGGCTGCGGAAGTCCGAATAGTCGATCTGCGTCCCGGCCGCTTCGCGCGGCCCGCTGAACATCGAGACGACGAGCAGCAGCGCGAGGAAGATTCCGCCCCAGACGAGCAGGCTCTTCATCCAGGGATTGCCGCCGTTTTCGGGCTCGCGATTGTCGTTCATTCGATGTCCTTGCCTTTCGCCCGCAATGTAGGCGCGCCCGGGTGAATGGCAAGTTGATGCGGCTATTGCCGTTCGCGGGCCACCAGCAGACGATCGGACAGGTCGGCGCCCTGCTGGCCGGTCACCTGGAACAGCGCTTCGAGGCCTTCGTTGCCGCGTGCCCGGCCTTCGAGTTCGTCGGGCAGTTCGCGGCCGGCGATGATCGGCGAAAGGCCGCGCAGCGCGGTCTCGCGAGCGCCCGCCACCACCCCGACAAGCGAGCCGCCCGGCGCGCGGAAGCGAGCGACATAGGCGTAGTCGCGGTAGAACACCGGCGCGGCGAGGCGGCGCGCCTCTTCGCTGACATAGCTGCGGCGGGAGGCGGTATCGACGATCTCGTCGTAGCTCTCGCCGACCGCGAAGCCCGAGCCGCTGAACACCGTGTCCTCGAGCACGCCCATCGCGCCGATCAGGCCGATGTAGACGATGTCGGCCTCGCGGATCGTCTCGGCAGCGAGCTCGGACGAGGGGACCACGCTGACCTGGCGCCCCTCTCGCGCGAGCACCGGCATGATCTCGCGCAGTCCGTAGGCCGTCGCGAGCGGAAGGTAGGTCAGGCCGACATCCTCGGCGTTGCCGTAGCGCGCGGGCTCGGCTTCCTGCAGTCCGGCGAGATCCATCGGGGAGTCGATCCGGAAGTCGCGGATCAGGCGGCTCTGCTCGGGGCGCACCGGGTCGATCTCGCCGAACATGTAGTAGTCGCCGACGACGACCACGAGCGGACGCTCGGATTCGACGAAGGGCCGCCAGAAGGCGTTGACCGGCGGCGCGTCGCCGCCTCCGCCCAGCATGCGGCCGAGCAGGAAGGTCGCCGCGAGCGCGGCGGCGAGGGCGATGCCGAACGCCCACCAGCGACGCTGCGCGGTAGAGACGTCGGGAGTCGGCCCGGCCGCCGCGGCCGGTCCCGAGAGACGGAGGGCGTAGGTCCCCGGCGGAAGCAGCAGCCGCGCCCCGTCGGGACCTTCGCCTTCGGCGGTGTAGAACTCGTCGAGCCGCTTGCGCAGGCGGTGGACGTAGACGCGTACGGTGGCGTCGTCGCCTTCGGTGTCGGTCTGGCCGAACACGCTGTCGGCGATGTCGGCCTGGCTTGCCGGCGGGGCGCCTGGCCCGCGCTCGGCCAGGTAATCGAACAGCTCGCGCAGCCGGCCGCTTTCTGCGAGCGCACCGCTCGCGCGCACGCGCGCCAGCTCGGCAAGGAAGGCGTGCTCGTCGCGCTTGCCGTCCGTGGCGGCGGTCATGGCCGATGCCCCTGTGGCAAGGCGGCGGATCTCCGATGTAACGCCCGTGTAACGCGGCCGATTACCGTAATTAACTTGGCTTGGCGAGCGTCGCCGATTTGATGGAGCCTGTCTCTGGTGGCTCTGCGGGTCACCGACCTTCTCAGGGCCTGTCCGGTCGCACGACCGGGCGGGCCCGACCTTTGAATCGACGGGAGAAATCGTGAGTACAACCGCCTGGCGCCGCGCAGTCCTTTCCACCGGCGCGAGCCTCGCCGCGATGTCGCTGCTGGGCGGCGCGCCGGCGCAGGCGCAGGGCGACCTTGCCGCCCCGGAGGCGGGCGATGCCGCCGAGGCGGTGCCCGGGGCGGCGACCGCCGAGACGATCTACGTCTACGGCCGCGGCGAACAACGCGTCGGCGAGGCGGCCGCCGCCAGCGAAGGCGGTGTCGCCGGGGCCGACCTCGAGGTCCGGCCGCTGCTGCGCCCGGGCGAGATCCTCGAGGCGACCCCGGGCCTGATCGCGACCCAGCACTCGGGCGGCGGCAAGGCCAATCAGTACTTCCTGCGCGGCTTCAACCTCGACCACGGCACCGACTTCAGCGTCTACGTCGACGACATGCCGATGAATTTCCGCACCCACGGACACGGCCAGGGGTATCTCGACGTCAACGGGCTGATTCCCGAGGCGGTCCAGCGGGTCGATTACCGTAAGGGCCCGTACCGCGCGGCCACCGGCGACTTCAGCTTCGTCGGCTCGGCGCAGATCACCACGCACGACACGATGCGCCCGTTCGTGCTCGTCGAGGGCGGGATGTACGGTTACCACCGGTTCGTCGCCGGCGGCTCGGCGAAAGTCGGCGGCGGCGACCTGCTGCTGCTCGGCCAGGCCAAGTTCAACGACGGGCCGTGGGAGCTGCCCGAGGACTTCGAGGGCTACTCGGGCCTGATCAAGTACTCGATGCCGCTCGGCGACGGCACGTTCCAGGCCTCGCTCAACCTCTACGACGCGAGCTGGGCGCCGACCGAGCAGACCCCCGAGCGGGTGATCGGCACGCCGCTGTGCGAGGACCGCTACTGTAGCCTCGACCCGACGCTGCGCGGCCGCACCGAGCGCGAAATCCTCACGCTCAACTACCAGTCGCCGAGCTGGAAGATCACAGCCTGGGCGCAGCACTACGACTGGAGCCTGCTTTCGAACTTCACGTTCTTCCTCGAGGACCCGGTCGACGGCGACCAGCTGCGGCAGTTCGCCTCGCTGTGGTCGTACGGCGGGCGTCTCGAGCACACTTTCGAGATCAGCGACGCGCTGTCGCTGCGCGCGGGCAGCGAGCTGCGCATCGACGACATCGGCCGGGTCGGGCTCGACCACACGCGCGACGGCACCTACCTCTCGACGCGCGGCGCGTTTTCCGCCGAGGAAAGCAGCGTCGGCGTCTATGCCGAGGCGATCGTGCGGCCGCTCGAGCGGCTGATGATCGTCGGCGGGCTGCGCGGCGACTGGTACCGTTTCGAGACCGAGGCGCTCGGCGGGCCGAGCAGCTGGAGCGGCACGGTCAAGGACCACATCGTCTCGCCCAAGATCGGCGCCAACTACGAGGTCGCCGACGGGATCGCGCTCTATGCCAACTGGGGCGAGGGGTTCCATTCGAACGACGCGCGCGGAGTGACCAGCCCGACCGATCCGGCGCCGGGGCTCGTCGAAGGCACGTTCAAGGAAGTCGGCGGCCGGTTCGAGCGCGGCGGGCTGATCCTCACCGCGGTCTACTGGTGGAGCGAGATCGACAGCGAGCTGATTTACGTCGGCGATTCGGGCGCGGTCGAGCCGAGCGACCCGGGCAAGCGCCACGGCTACGAGCTGACCGGGTTCTGGCACCCCAACGACTGGCTCGCGCTCGACGCGGTGTGGACCGGGTCGAAAGCGCGCTACGTCGGGCTGCCCGAGGGCGAGAACTACGTTCCCGGCGCGCTCGAGAGCTCGGGCGAGCTCGGAGTCTCGGCGATCTTCCCTGAGTGGAACGCCGCCGGCCGGCTGCGCTACCTCGGGCCGCATGCGCTGATCGAGGACAACTCGGTGCGCGCCGACTCGACGCTGCTGTTCAACCTGCGCGCGGCGTGGACCCCGCAGCATGCGAAGGGCTGGGAAATCTACGGCGAGCTGCTCAACGTGTTCGACTCGAAGGGAAACGACATCGACTACGTCTACGCGACCCGCTTCCCGGGCGAGCCGGACGCCGGCGTCGAGGACGTCAACAGCCGCATCGTCGAGCCCCGGCAACTCCGCGTCGGTATTCGCAAGACTTTCTGAATGATCAGCGGTCAGCCAAAGTCACTCCAGGTGCGGTCTCCAAGTGGTGTAAATGTCCCTTGACATCGCCTCGGCGTGTGTCTAGTTACCTTGACATCATAGCAAGGGAGCTTGACCAATGGCCGTCTATCGCAATGCGCTGTGCTGGGCCCTCGCCACCCTGGGCGTGGCGCTGGCGGGGATCTTCGAGGTGATCGACATGGCGTCGATGACCACGCTGGTGGTCGCGCTGCCGATCGCCGGCTGGATGGCCGTGAGCGGCCGCTGCGCGATCGGGCGGGGGGCCTGATCCGTGCCGCGGATGACCGCGCCGGTGCGGCGCTACATGGTCCGTATTTCGGTCTCGATGGCGATCTACGCGCTCGGGCTGATCGGCGCCAACTACCTGATCGGGCGCGAGCTGGTTTCGGGCCCGCTCGCGGTGGCCGCGGCGCTGGTGCCGGGGCTGGCGATCGTGAGCGTGTTCTATGCGGTCGGCATGCTGATCCTCGAGCAGCGCGACGAGTTCGTCCGCATGCTGCTGGTACGGCAGAACCTGATCGCCACCGCGTTCGCCATGTCGGTGGTGGCGGTGCTCGGGTTCCTCGAGAGCTTCGGAATGGTCGAGCACATCGCGGGCTACCTGATCGTAGTCTGGTGGTCGGTGGGAATGGCGATCGGGGCAGTGGCCAACCGCGTGACCCACGGTAGCTGGGGCCAATGCTGGTAAGACCGGGCCGGCCGCTCGCGACTGACTTGGGAGAAGCTCCATGAGCGACATGCTGCTGCAACTGTCCGTGCGTTCATGCCACTGGCGCTGGCGCTCCGCATTCGTCGTCGGCATGTTCGGCACGGCGGCGCTGATGGTCCTCGGTGACCAGCCGGAGGCCGGCGAGTTCCTCCGCCAGCGGGCGATCCACGCGGCGCTGATCGGTCTCGTCGCGGTACTGGTCCTGGCGACGGTGTGGGGCGCGCTCGAGCTGTTCCGGCTGGTGCCGCATGCGGCCGGATGGTGGGCAGTGCCAGCCTTCGCGGTGGCGCGCGACACCCCAAAGACCTCGCTCAGGACCATGGGTCGATGAAAAACCGCCTGCGCGTGCTGCGCGCCGAGCGCGAATGGAGCCAGCAGGACCTCGCCAACGCGCTCGAGGTCTCGCGCCAGAGCGTCAACGCGATCGAAACCGGCAAGTACGATCCCTCGCTGCCGCTCGCCTTCCGCATTGCCGACGTGTTCGGGCTGCCGATCGAACAGATCTTCCTGCGCGACTGAGCCCGCCCCGGATCAATACGGATAGCGCGCCGCGACTCTGCCGGAGAAGAGTCGCGCGCCCGCTCGTTTCGTCGGTCACACCCCTCGCCACAGCGCAAAACCGAGTTCCGACAACGAGTTGGGTGGGGAATGCGCGGAACCCGGGCTGCCGCGCCTCGTTAATCTGGGAGACACTTTCAAGGGTGCGCTGCAGCATAGATTAAATCTTTAATTTCGGGAACCTACATTCGGTCTCCGGCGTATAGACCGGAGCCGGCTTGCCAAAGCCGGCATTCTATGTTGCACTGCACCATGTTATCCGTCGCGGATGAGGGCGCGCGCGGATGACGCTGCATGTAAGGGGAAGTAACCGAATGGTCCTCGAAGTCGACGTCGCCACTCGCTCTGCCACCCCCGCCGCCGGGGCCGATGTTCGTTCGATCTTCACCCAGCTCAAAGATTCTCTGCCGCCGCGCCGGATCGCGATGGTCGGCACTTACGCGCCGCGCAAATGCGGCATCGCCACGTTCGGCAACGACATCGTCGAGAAGCTCGCCGAGTTCCACCCGCACATCGAAGTCGATGTCTACGCGCTCGACGACCCGAGGGCGCCGCTCGACTACACCGGGGTTGCTGGAACGATCATCGCCGACGATCCCGAAGCCTACCTCGCAGCCGCGCGGAGGATCAACGAGAGCGGCGTCGAGGCCGTGTGGCTGCAACACGAGTACGGTATCTTCGGTGGGCGCGACGGCGAGTTCGTGTGCGATTTCGTCAATCGCCTGGCCGCGCCGGTGATCCTGACTCCGCACACGGTCCTGACCGAGCCGACCGACCGCCAGCGCGACATTCTGCAGCACCTCGTCAACCGTGCGAGCAGGGTCATGACGATGAGCCGGCATTCATGCCAGCTCCTCGGCGAGTTGTACCGCGCGCCACGTGAATTGCTGCAGATCATTCCGCATGGCGCCCCCGATCGCCCGTTCGGCCGCTCCGAGCAGTTCAAGGAGCGCATGGGTCTGGCCGGCAAGAACGTGCTGATGACCTTCGGCCTGCTCGGTCCGGGCAAAGGTCTCGAGCGTGTGATCGAGGCGATGCCGGCCATCGTCGCCCGCCACCCCGATACGGTCTACCGCATCGTCGGCGCGACCCACCCGAATCTCGTCGCGCGCGACGGCGAAGCCTACCGCGAGAAACTCCAGGCGCTCGCCGAGGAGCTCGGCGTGGCCGAGCACATCCTCTGGGACAACCGCTTCCTCGACACCGACGAATTGCTCGACCAGCTCGAAGCGTGCGACATCTACGTGACGCCGTACTTCAACCTGCAGCAGTCGACCTCCGGCACGCTGAGCTACGCGGTGGCACTGGGCAAGGCGGTGGTCTCGACGCCCTACCTGCACGCGACCGAATTGCTCGCCGGCAGCGCGGGCCGCCTGATCGAGCCCGACAGCGCCCCGGCGATCGCCGGGGCCGTCAACGCCCTGCTCGACGACCCCGAGGAGCTGCTGGCATTGCAGCGCCGCGCCTATGCCAAGGGCCGGCAGACGATCTGGCCGCGCTTCGCCGACGGCGCAGCCGCCCTGGTCGAGGCCGCGGTGGCGCCCCCGGCTCATGCGGCGCCGGTGACGGCCACGCCCGGCCTGACCGCCGTGTTCGCAATGAGCGACGGCACCGGCATCCTCCAGCACGCGATCGGAACGGTTCCCGACCGCCGGCACGGCTACTGCCTCGACGACAACGCCCGTGCGCTGATGCTGATGAACGTCGCCGCCGGCCTCGGCGCCGCGGAGCGCCTGCGCTGGAGCCAGACCTATGCCGCGTTCGTCCAGCACGCCTGGAACGAGGAGCGCCGCGCGTTCCGCAATTTCATGAGCTACGCGCGCGACTGGCTCGAAGATCAGGGCTCGGAAGACTCGAACGGCCGCGCGGTCTGGGCGCTCGGCCACACGGTCGAGAACGCGCCCGATCCGGACATGCGCGCGTGGGCCTGGCGGTGGTACCGCGAGGTGCTGCCGCACTGCTCGGCGATGACCTCGCCGCGCACGATCGCCTTCACGATGCTGGGCGCGGCCTCGGTGCTCCGGGTCCAGCCGGGGCACAAGCCGTCGCACGACGTGCTCGCCAACGGCGCCGACGTGTTGTTCCGCCTGCTCGGCGGTGCGCGCCGGCCCGACTGGGCATGGTTCGAGGCGGTGCTCGGTTACGACAACCCGCGGCTCAGCCAGGCGCTGATCGAGGCCGGCATCGTGTTGACGAACGACGACTACGTCGACGCCGGCCTCGAGACGCTCGAATGGATCGCCGGCCAGCAGACCGCCGCGAACGGGCAGTTCCGGCCGATCGGCTGCGGCAGCTTCGGCAAGCCGCACAACCACTATCCGTTCGACCAGCAGCCGCTCGAGGCGCAGGCCGCGATCGAAGCGGCGCGCACGGCCTGGAACGCCACCGGCGACCCGCGCTGGATCGACCGGGCGCGGGCGGCATGGGAGTGGTATTTCGGGGCCAACGACCGCGGCGCGGTGCTTGCGGACATCGCCACCGGGCGCTGCCGCGACGGGCTTACCCCGCGGGGCGCGAACGAGAACTGCGGTGCCGAATCGCTTCTCGCCTTTCAACTCGCCCACTATTCCATGCTAGCGCTGGCCCAGGCGCAGCAGAGCGAATCGGCGGGAGACAATCGTGGGGGCCAAGGGCGGCTGGGTTGACGGAACGCCGTTGCAGATCCTCGACGAACGGCTCCACGCCGACCCTTCGCGGGTCGTGTTGCGGCCCTTCCACCTCGGCTGGCAGGCCAGCAACGCCCCCGGCAGCCGCGCGCTCAAGCTGGTCCACGACGTCGCCGCGCTGAGCGAGGAGCAGGTCAAGGCGGAGTACGCGCGCGTGCGCGGCGACTTCGTCGCCCGGCACTGGCAGACCGAGAAGATGTTCGACGACCGTTTCGCGGAAGTCGAGGCGACCGTCGACATCGATTGCAGCGGTTTCTCCCGGACGCGCAAGCGCCTGATCGGCGCGTTCTTCTGCCACGAGTACACTTACGCCGCGGCCGCGCTGATGAATCCCTCGATCGTGCCCCATCCGGACCAGAGCGGCATTTCGGGCGGATCGGTGAGGTTCGTCATGAGCCTGCGCGCCGTCGGCGAAGGGCACATCAGCTCGATCGCCTTTCGCGAGGGCATCGCCAATACCGACGGCACCTTCTCGTTATGGCCGCAAGGTCCCCTCGCCACCTCGGTCGATCTCGACGACGCCAGCCTGCACGACAGCGACTCCGCGGTGGCCGTGCATCGCCACCCGGAGTCGACGCTGAGCAACACGGTGATCTTCCCGATCACCGAGCAGCAGCGCGGCGGCCTCGAGGACTTGCGGCTCGTGCGCTTCGACCACGGCGGCGGCGACTATGAGTGGATTGGCACCTACACCGCCTATTCGGGCAGCTCGATCCGCTCGGAACTGCTGCGCACGATCGACTTCCGGCGCTTCCTGCTCGAACCGATCGACGGCAAGGCCGGCCGCAACAAGGGCATGGCGCTGTTCCCGGAGAAGATCGGCGACAAGTACGCGATGGTCGGGCGGCAGGACGGGAAGAACCTGTTCCTGCTCAAGTCCGACCGGATCGACCGGTGGAACTCCGAAGGCACGCTGCTGATGGAGCCGAAGTACCCGTGGGAGTTCATCCAGATCGGCAACTGCGGCAGTCCGATCCTGACGGACGCGGGCTGGCTGCTGTTCACCCACGGCGTCGGTGCGATGCGCAAGTACTCGCTCGGCTGCGCGCTGCTCGACCGCGACAACCCGGCCAAGGTAATCGGCCGCACCGCCGAGCCGGTGCTGACCGCGGTCGACGCCGATCGCTCGGGCTACGTTCCCAACGTGGTCTACACCTGCGGCGTGCTGCTGGTCGGCGAACGGCTGCTGGTTCCCTACGGCATCTCGGACAGCGCGGTCGGGTTCGCCACCGTGGAGGTCAAGGCGCTGCTGGACCTGATGGTGTGATGGGGCGTTAGCGAGGCATGCTGCTCGAAACGAAGACCGTCGAAAAACCGTGGGGGAAGGACCTGCTGCCCCCGCCCTTCCAAACGCCCGCCGGCAAGCGGATCGGTGAGATCTGGTTCGTGCCGCCGACGGACCTGCCGCAACTGCTGGTCAAGTACCTGTTCACCAGCGACAAGCTGTCGGTCCAGGTGCACCCGTCCGACGCGCAGACCGAGGCGATGGGGCTCGGCCGCCAGGGCAAGGAGGAATGCTGGCTGGTGATCGACGCCGAGCCCGGGGCGACGCTGGGAATCGGCTTCAGGGAGCCGATCGACGCCGAAACGATGCGCCGCGCGGCGCTCGACGGCTCGATCGAGGACATGCTCGTGTGGCACCCGGTCAGGGCCGGCGACTTCTTCTACATCCCGGCCAACACGGTGCACGCGATCGGTGGCGGCTGCTCGATCATCGAGATCCAGCAGAACTCCGACATCACCTACCGCCTCTACGACTACGGCCGCCCGCGCGAGCTGCATCTCGAGGAGAGCGTCGGGGTGGCGAAGGGGGAGCCATACGGCGAAGGGCTCCACCGGCACATCCCGGCGGGCGACGTTTCGCTGGTCGACGGGCCTTACTTCCGGCTCGACCAGGTCGAGGGACTGCCGAGCACCGAGCAGGCCGCGCGCTACCACGGCTGCCTGCTGGTGATCCCGCGCACCGGCCGGGCCTGCGTCGAGGACGAGCCGGTGCTTCCCGGCCAGTGTGCGCTGGCGCATTCGATCGACGACGTGGTGTTCGATCCGCACGGGAGCTGCCTGATAGCGCA
>JBIQKN010000079.1:10282-12170 GCA_044506565.1 Sphingomonadales bacterium
GCGGCGAGGATGTCGAACAGGCGGCGCTCGAGGCGGATGCCTTCGGTCAGCGGGAGTTCCTGCGCGGCGTCGACCAGCTCCTTGGCGGCGAGCACCGCGAGCGGGGGCATCGCGGCGATTGTCTCGGCGGCCTTGAGCGCCTCGTCGAGCAGGTCCGCGGCCGGCACCACGCGCGCGACGAGGCCGGCGTGCTCGGCCTCGTCGGCGCCGATCATCCGGCCCGTGAGGATCAGGTCCATCGCCTTGGCCTTGCCGATCGCGCGGGTCAGGCGCTGGCTGCCGCCCATCCCGGGCACCACGCCGAGGGTAATCTCGGGCTGGCCGAACTTCGCAGTATCGGCGGCGATGATGAAGTCGGCCATCATCGCCAGCTCGCAGCCGCCGCCGAGCGCGTAGCCGTTGACCGCGGCGATCCACGGCTTGCGCGTGCCGCCGACGAGGTGGGTGGTCCAGCGGGCGAACATGTCGCCGGCGTAGAACTCGGCGGCGGGCTTGGCGGCCATCTCCTTGATGTCGGCCCCCGCGGCGAAGGCCTTCTCGCCTGCGCCTGTGACCACCGCGCAACGCTGGCTCGCGTCGGCCTCGAACTCGGCGAAGGCGGCGATCAGGTCCTCGAGCACCGCGCTCGACAGCGCGTTGAGCGCTTCGGGCCGGTTGAGCGTGACCAGGGTCACGGCCCCGTGCCGCTCGACCAGCAGGGTCGGATAATCGGCCATCTCGCAGCTCCTTCGTCGCCCGAGCCATAGAGGCTAACCCCGCCTTTCCCAAGAGCCCGCGGTGTCCTGAAACCGAACACTCGTGCCCGCCGGCGAAGGTATTCGAATCTTTCACAATCTTCGGATTGCTTATCGGGTTTCGCGTGGGATACGCATCTCCCTTCATTTGCGGTTGAGGGGGCAATTCATGGCAAAGATCGTCGGCACGGCCGGCTCGGACATCGCGACCGGCGAAGCCGGTGTGAACGACGAATTCGTCACCGCCGCGCTCCAGCGCAACCTCCGCTTCTATTGGAACGGCGACGAATGGGTCGTCTCGGGCGGCGGACAGGGTGAGGATCACCTGTCCAGCATCGACCGGATTTCGATGCTCGACGCAACGTTCACGATGACGTCGACCCTTGGCCAGGCGCGAGTCAACGTAGCCGGTTCGACCGCGCAGAACCGGGCCGTCGTCGGACTCGAAGGCGGCGGGTACGTCGTTCTGTGGGAAATGAGTTCCGACATCTACTCGCGCTTATACAGCGCGCGCGGCGAAGCGATCAGTGGGGACGTGCCGGTCAACCAGGCCGCCAGCCCGCAAAGGTTGCCGACGGGTGCCGCACTCAGCGGCGGAGGCTTCGTCGTCGTGTGGGAATCCTACGATTCCATTACTGCTAGTTACGAGATCATCCTGCAGCGCGTTTCCGCCGCGGGCGCCCCGCTGGGCGCCCCCACGCAGGTCAACACGACGACGGCCAGCACACAGGGCCAGCCTGGCGTCATCCAGCTCGCCAACGGCGACATCGTGGTCAGCTGGACTTCCTCCTACCAGGACGATGGACTCTCGTCGGGTGTATATTTTCAGCGCTTCAATGCGTCGGGCGTGGCAATCGGCGGGGAAACGCTGGTCAACACGATGACCGCCGGGGCGCAGGACAGTCCCGTCCTGGCGGCCAACGGGAATGGCTTCGTCGCCGTTTGGACGTCGGATGGCCAGGACGGAAGCGGAAGCGGCATCTACATGCAGCGCTTCCGGCCCAACGGCACCCCATTGGGAAGCGAAACGCTTGTCAATACAACGACCAGCGGCAACCAGTACGATCCGGCCGTCGCCTCGACCGCCGATGGTTTTGTAGTCGTCTGGACCGGCAACACCGGGATTCGCGGCCAGCGCTTCAATACCAACGGCA
>JBIQKN010000080.1:0-12126 GCA_044506565.1 Sphingomonadales bacterium
ACCGGCGACATGGGCTACATGGCCGACGGCTACCTGTTCATCGTCGGCCGGGCGAAGGACATGATCATCATCAACGGCAAGAACCACTGGCCGCAGGACATCGAATGGGCGGTGGAACAGTTGCCGGGTTTCAACCACGGCGACATCGCCGCGTTTGCGATCGAGATGGAAAGCGGCGAGGAAGCTCCCGCCGTGCTGGTCCATTGCCGCGTATCCGACCCCGAAGAGCGCGTCCGCCTGCGCGACACCATCCGCGACAAGGTCCGCTCGATCACCGGCATGAACTGCGTGGTCGAACTGGTCCCGCCGCGGACTTTGCCTCGCACGAGCTCGGGGAAGCTGAGCCGAGCGAAGGCGAAGCGGCTGTACCTGTCGGGTGAAATCGAACCGTTCGAGCTGGCGGCCTGATCGCGGGTTCAGTCGACCGCGCCGGGCGCGCGGTTCCTACGGCGTCCCGCCTGGCTCCCCCGCTTCCCTAGCGGTCGCCAGCGCCGCGTCGGCGGCGAGCGTACGGTACAGGTCGATGCGGTTGCGCACCGCCGCCAGCATCACGCCTGTCTCGCGCTGGCGCGCCGCGTAGAGGCTGCGCTGCGCGACGAGGTTACCGAGGAAGCTCTCGATCCCGCCGCGGTAGCGCGCCTCGGTCAGCGCCGCGGCATCGGCCGCGGCCTCGCTGTTGGCCTGCGCCGCGCGGAGCCGCTCGCCGATCGTGCCCTGCACCGCCAGCGCATCGGCGACCTCGCGGAACGCGGCCTGGATCGCACGCTCGTAGGCCGCCAACGCGGCGTCCCGCTGCGCCTCGCTGACGGCGACGCGGGCCCGGCGGCCGCCCGCGTCGAAGATCGTGTAGGCTGCGTCGGCGCCGGCCGTCGCGGTGAACGCACCGCCGGTAAAGAGCGCCCCAAGCGCATCGCTCGCCAGCCCGGCGAGCCCGGTCAGTGCGATGCGCGGAAACAATGCGGCGCGCGCCACGCCGATGTCGGCGTTGGCCGCGCGCAGCCGGTATTCGGCCTCGAGCACGTCGGGCCGGCGCAGCAGCACCGCCGAGTCGGTGCCCGCCGGCAGTGTCGCGACCGCGGCGAACACCTCTCCGAGCCCCGCGGGCAGCAGCGCCGGGTCGACCGGGCCGCCGACCAGCAACCGGATCAGGTTCTCGTCCTGCGCCACGGCGGAGGTCAGTTCGGCAAGGTCGCCTTCGGCCGTCGCCAGCACCTGCTCGGCCTGGCGCAAGTCGGTGCGCGGAGCGATGCCGCCCTCGAGCCGCCGCCGGGTCAGCTCGACCGCGCGCCGCGCGTTATCCGCGGTCTCCCGGGCGATTGCCAGCAGGTCGCGATCGGCGGCGTAGATCGCCCACGCGCTGGCGAGGTCGGCGACGAGCGCGATCCGCACCGTGCGGGCCCCGGCCTCCGTCGCCAGCGCTCGCTGACGTTCGGTCTCGGTCGCGTTCGCCAGCCGTCCGAACAGGTCGAGCTCGAACCCGGTGATGCCCCCGCGCAGCGCGTAGCTCTCGCCGTCCGGACCCTCGCGGGCCTGGATGTCCGCCGATGCGTCGATCCCGACCTCCGGGAATTGCGCCGAGCGCACGGCGCGCACTTGCGCGCGGGCGGCGGCGACGTTGGCCGCGGCGATGCGCACGTCGCGGTTGTTGGCCAGCGCCGCGGCGATCAGCGCCTGCAGCCGCGCGTCGCGAAACACCTCCCGATAGGAGATTTCGGGCAGCGTCGCCTCGCTCTGCAACAGGTAGGCGTCGCCGACCGGCCAACTCGCGGGCACCGGGGCCGCGGGCCGCTCGTAGACCGGCGCGAGCGAGCATCCGGCGAGCGCCAGCGCCAAAGCCGGCAGGACGAGCGGACGAATCAAGCGGCCGCCTCCCGGTCGTCGCCGCGCGAGAACCGGGCGCGAAGGGCAGAGAGCCCGTCGCGCGTGCCGCGGCGGACGAGCACGAACAGCAGCGGAATGTAGAAGATCGCCAGCAGGCTCGCGGTCAGCATCCCGCCGATCACCGAAGTGCCGATCGCGATGCGGCTATTGGCCCCGGCGCCCGTCGCCAGCGCCAGCGGCAGCACGCCGAAGATGAAGGCGAAGCTGGTCATCAGGATCGGCCGCAAGCGGATGCGCGCTGCCTTGAGCACCGCGTCGATCACGCGCGCCCCCTTCTTCTCCTCGTGCTCGGCGAACTCGATCATCAGGATCGCGTTCTTCGAGGCGAGGCCCATCGTGGTCAGCAGGCCGATCTGCAGGAACACGTCGTTCTCGAGCCCGCGCAGGTTGGCGAAGAAAATCGCCCCGACGAGGCCGAGCGGGACCACCAGCAGCACCGCGACGGGGATCGACCAGCTCTCGTAAAGCGCGGCGAGGCAAAGGAACACGACCAGCAGCGAAACCGCGTACAGCAGCGGTGCCTGCCCCGCGGCCTGCCGTTCCTCGTACGACGACCCCGACCAGCCGACGCCGGTCCCCGGGATTTCCGCGGCGATGCGCTCGATCTCGGCCATCGCCTCGCCCGAGCTCACCCCCGGCGCGGCCTGGCCCGAGACGCCGAAAGCGGGCACGCCCTGGAAACGACCGACGCTCGCCGGGGTGGTCGCCCAGCCGATATCCGAGAACGCGGAGAACGGCGCCATGCCTCCGTTCGCCGAGCGCACGTACCACTGCGAGAGGTCCTCCGGCCTGGCGCGGTACTCCGCGTCGCCCTGGACGTAGACCCGCTTGACCCGGCCGCGCTCGATGAAGTCGTTGACGTAACGTCCGCCCCAGGCAGCCGACAGCGTGGTGTTCACGTCGGCGCTGCGCAGCCCGTAGGCGCTGAGCCGCTGGGTATCGAGATCGACCTTGAGCGTCGCCACGTCGGGCAGGTCGCTGAGCCGCACCTGCGCGAGCAGCGGGCTCGCCTCGGCGCGTTCGAGCAGCAGATCGCGGGCGGCGACGAACTCGTCGCGGCTGAGCCCGCTGACGTTCTGGAACTGCATGCTGAAGCCCGAAGTGTCGCCGAGTCCCTGCACCGCCCCCGGAACGAGCACGAAGACCTGCGCGTCGCGCAGGTTGCGCAGGGCGGCGGTCGTGCGTTGCGCGATGGCGTCGGCGGTGTTTTCGGCGCTTGGTCGATCGTCCCAGTCCTTCAGGTTGACGAAGCCTTGCCCGGTGTTCTGTCCGGCCGCGCCGCCGCCACCCCCGCCGCCGCCGGCCACGAGGAAGTAGAAGTCGACGTTGGCCGCCTCGAACGTGTCGAGGTACTTCTCGATCTCGTCGCGCACCTCGATCGTGCGGGCCTGGGTCGCGCCCGCCGGCAGGCGCCACTGGATCTGCAGGCGCCCCTGGTCCTCGCCCGGGATGAACCCGCCCGGCAGACGCCAGAACAGCACGGCGAGCAGGATAAGGATCAGCGCGTAGAGCCCGAGGAACCGCCACTTGCGGTCGACCACTGTTCCCACCGCCGAGACGTAGCGGACCACGCCGCGGTCGAACGTGCGGTTGAACCAGACCTTGGCCTTCTCGATCACGTTCAGGACCGGCGCGAGCCGCCCGTGATGCGGGTGGAACTCGGTCCGCTCGCCGTGCGAGCGCGGCCTGAGCACGTTGGCGGTGATCGCCGGGCTGAGGATCAGCGCGACCAGCACCGAGAGCACCATGCAGGAGATGATCGTCAGCGAGAACTGGCGGTAGATCACTCCGGTCGAGCCGCCGAAGAAGGCCATCGGCATGAACACCGCCGACAGCACCAGCGCGATCGCGACCAGCGCGGTCTGCAGCTCCTTCATCGACCGGATCGTCGCCTCGCGGGCGGTCATCCCCGGGTTCTCTTCCATCAGCCGCTCGACGTTCTCGACCACCACGATCGCGTCGTCGACCAGCAGGCCGATCGCCAGCACGAGGCCGAACAGCGTCAGCGTGTTGATGCTGAACCCGGCGATATAGAACACCGCAAGCGTGCCGAGCAGCACGACCGGCACCGCCACCGTCGGCACCAGCAGGGCGCGCCAGTTCTGCAGGAACACGAACATCACCAGCACGACCAGCACCACGGCCTCGAGCAGCGCCTTCTGCACCTCGCTCACCGAGAGGCGGATGAAACTGGTCGTGTCGTTGGCGTAGGCGTAGGCGATCCCCTCGGGCAGGTCGGCCGCGAGTTCCTCCATCTTGGCCTTGACGAGGTCGCCGGTGCGCAAGGCGTCGGCCCCGGGCGAAAGCGAGATCTGCATCCCCGCGCCCGGGTAGCCGCTCATCCGCAGAATCACGTTGTACTGCTCGGCGCCGATCTCGACCCGCGCGACGTCCTTGATCCTGACGCTCGAACCGCTCGGCAGGGTCTTGAGCACGATGTTCTCGAACTGCTCGGGGGTCTGCAGCTTGGACTGCGCCGTCACGGTCGCCTGCAGCATCTGCCCATCCGGCGCGGGCAGGCCGCCGACGTCGCCCGCGGCGACCTCGGTGTTCTGGCTGCGGATCGCGTCGATCACGTCGCCCGGCATCAGCGAGTAGGCGGCGAGCCGCTGCGGGTTGAGCCAGATGCGCATCGCATGGGGGGAGCCGAACACGTTGACGTCGCCGACGCCGGGCACGCGCGACAGCGGGTCCTGGATGTTCGAGGCGAGGTAGTCGGCGATGTCGACGTAGTTGCGCGTCTTGGTGGTGTCGTAGACCGCCACCATCAGCAGCGAGTCCGAGTTGGACTTGGTCACCCGCACGCCCTGCTGCTGCACCTCGGCGGGCAGGCGCGAGATCGCCGTCTGGATCTTGTTCTGCACCTGGACCTGGGCGATGTCGGGATCGACGCGGTTGTCGAAGGTGACGGTGATCCGGGTCTGACCGCGCGAGTTGGCGCTCGAGCTGAAGTAGAGCAGCCCGTCGAGCCCGGTGAGCTGCTGCTCGAGGATCTGCGTGACGCTGTTCTCTACCGTTTCGGCCGAGGCGCCCGGGTAGTTGGCCTGGATGTTGACGTTGGTCGGGGCGATGTCGGGATACTGCTCGATCGGCAGCGAGAAGAACGCCCCGATCCCGCCGAGCATGACGATGATCGCCAGCACCCAGGCGAAGATCGGCCGATCGATGAAGATCCGCGACACGGAGGACTACCGCCCCGGGCCCTGGCCCGGTGCCCGCGGTCCGCCCTGTCCCGGAGGGGCGATGTTCTGCGGTGCCCTCGCCGGTACCGGGCGAACCTGCATGTCGTGCCGGATGTTGTTGCCGAGACCCTGGGTGATCACGCGATCGCCCGCTTGCAGCCCCCCGGTCACCACCCAGTCGGTGCCGCTGGTGCGGGTCGCGGTCACCTTGCGGCGCATCGCCTTGTTGTCGGCGCCGACGACGTAGACGAAGGCGGAACCGTCGAAGTCGCGCTGCAGCGCCGGCTGCGGAACGAGGAACGCGCGCGGCTCGATCGCCTGGTCGAACACCGCCCGCACGAACATGCCCGGAAGCAGCAGCCCGTCCCGGTTGGGGAAGCTCGCCCGCAGCGTCACCGTGCCGGTGCTCTCGTCGACCGCGATCTCGGAGAACTGCACGTGCCCTTCGTGCGGGTATGCGCTGCCGTCTTCGAGCGTGAGGCGCACGCTCGTGCTGCCCGAAGCGACGTCGCCGCGCTGCAACGCCTGGCGCAGCGAGGTCAGCTCGGCGCTCGACTGCTGCATGTCGACGTAGATCGGGTCGAGCCGCTGGATAACCGCCAGCGGTTCCTGCTGGTTGGCGCTGACCAGCGCGCCGACCGTCGACAGCGAGCGGCCGATCCGGCCACTGATCGGCGCGGTGACCGTGGTGTAGCGCAAGTTGATCCGGGCGGTCTCGAGCGCGGCAGCGTTCTGCGCGACCGCCGCCCGCGCGACTTGCGCCTGGGCCGCGGCGTCGGTGTAGTCCTGCTGGGCGATCGCCTCCATCTCGGCGAGCGGCTTGTAGCGATCCGCCCGCGCGGTCGCGGCCTCGGCGCTCGCGCGCGCGCTGGCGAGGTTGGCTTCGGCCTGGTTGACCGCGGCCCGGTAGAGGCTCGGGTCGATCTGGTAGAGCGGCTGGCCCGCCCGCACCACGCTGCCTTCGGTGAACAGCCGGCGGCGGATCAGGCCCGTGATCTGCGGCCGCACCTCGCTGGTCTCGTAGGCCACCGTGCGCCCGGCGAGGGTAACCGATACCGGTACTGCCGACGGCTGGACCACGACGTAACCGACTTCCGGCGCGCCGCGCTCGCCGCCCTCCTCGCCGCCCGAGCACGCCGCAAGCATCGCCAGGGCGAGCGCCAACAGGCCACTGCGCACGAAGGTCGATCTCGCATCGATCATTCCCGGATGTAACCTCGCCCCTGTTGAGGATCGCGCCGGTCTTTCCGCGATCCCCGTCGCGACCACAAGGGGAGCGGGCCCGGGGCAGACAATTTGCGACAAAGTTCTGAGCCGTGCCGAGCAGGAATCCTCGGCCAGGACGGCCCGCTGTCTCGCGCCATTCCAGGAAGGGCCGCTTACCCGAGCAGCAGTACCCCCAGAACGATGACGATCGCCAGCGTTCCCACCGTCCAAACCGCCGTGCGCCACTTCGGCACGCCGGCTCCGTACAAGGGCAGGTAGATCAATCGCGCGCCGAGCCAGGTCCATGCAGCGGCAGCCGTCAGATCGCTCGTCTTGCCCGCAAGCACCACCCCGAGCAGCGCGACGATCGCCACCGGGAACGTCTCGAGATAATTCGCCTGCGCCCGCAGCAGCCGCGCGGGTACGGGATCGAGCGGCGGCACCGCCTCGTCGCGCGCCCCGACATTCCAGGCGGTGCCGTACTGACGCGTGCGATAATGCCCGGCGAGAAGGACGTGTACCAGCAGCAGGACCGCTCCGAGGGCGAGCACCACGAGTTCGGTCGTCATTCGGGCGGTCCTTTCGTCAGGCAAGCAGGCGATCGATCAACGCACGGCGCGCACTTCTGTCCCGCACCCGGCGGATGAAAAACGCGCCCGCCATCTGTTGGTGAAAAATCCCAATGTGCGGCATCACGTCCTCGCGCTTACTCGCCTTGCCGGGCGCAAAACCACGCAAATCCGCCATTCTCGCGAATTGGCACGCTTCCTGCGAAGCCGTTCCCGTCAGCGGATGGTCCGCTGGAGACAAGGAACGGGGAACTATCATGACGACCTTTTCGAACTACGCTCAGCACGCTTTCGCCGCGATCGGCGCGGTTGCCATCTCGGCGTTGCTGTTCGCCAACGCGCTCGCCACCCAGGCATCGGAAATCCAGTCGGTCGTCGGCATCCTCGCGTGATGCCGCGACCGGCCGGCCGGCGCCGCCCGGCGGGCGGGACCGGGAACGCAACGGGCGAATTCCGAATTGCCCTTCCGCTCGCGGCGAGGTTCCGGCACCTTGGGACACGGGCCCGGCCAGCCGGCCTTGAACAGCGTGTCTTGCCCAACTAATACAGTAAGAGCTTGCCGGAAGGGGACAGCGTAATGGCGACGACGACCGAGACCACCACCAAGACCGCGACGGCGGTCGAGCTCGAGCTCACGCCGCCCGATCCCGTGCCGACCGTGGCGCCCGACAAGGCCGCGGGGCTGGTGGCGATCGACGAGCAGAAGAAGTCCGCGCTCGAGCAGAAGGTCGACGGCTTCGTCGCCGAACTCGTGGCGCTCGACGCGCAATCGCCCGAATTCGGCAAGAAGGTCGACCAGATCACCGGCATGGGCCGCAAGGAGATCGCCACCGCGGCGGGGATGTCGAACCGCTTTCTCGACCGCCCGGTACGGGCGATGGACCAGGAATCGGGCGTCGGCCGCGACCTTGCCGAGCTGCGCCGCACGGTCGAGGACCTCGACCCGGGCCGCAAGGGCAAGCTGACCGGACGCAAGCTGTTCGGGATCATCCCGTTCGGCAACTCGCTCAAGCGCTACTTCGACAGCTACACTTCGGCCCAGGGCCACATCCAGGCGATCCTCGCCCGCCTTGCCTCCGGCAAGGACGAGCTGTTGATGGACAACGCCGCGATCGACGTCGAGCGCCAGAAGCTGTGGGAGGCGATGGGCAAGCTCGAGCAGATGATCCACATCGCCAAGACCCTCGACGAACGGCTCGAGGAAGAGGCGGCCAATCTCGATTCGACCGACCCGGCCAAGGCCAAGGCGATCCGTGAGAGCGCGCTGTTCTACGTGCGCCAGCGGACGCAGGACCTGCTGACCCAGATGGCCGTCAGCGTGCAGGGCTACCTCGCGCTCGACCTCGTCAAGAAGAACAACGTCGAACTGGTCAAGGGCGTCGACCGCGCGAGCACCACGACCGTCGGCGCGCTGCGCACCGCGGTCACCGTGGCCCAGGCGATGACCAACCAGCGGCTCGTGCTGCAGCAGATCACCTCGCTCAACGAGACCACCGCCGGGATCATCGATTCGACCGGCAAGCTGCTGCGCGACAACACCGCCAAGATCCACGAGCAGGCGGCCTCGAGCACGATCCCGATGGAGACGCTGCAGCGCGCGTTCCAGAACATCTACGACACGATGGACGCGGTCGACACGTTCAAGGTCAAGGCGCTCGCCAACATGAAGCAGACGGTCGAGGTGCTCTCGACCGAGGTCGAGAAGTCGAAGGGCTACATTGCCCGCGCCGAGGGTCAGGCCCAAGCGGCGCAGGCGGTGCAGGAGCCTTCGCTGCTGACCGCCGACTGAGCGGGCCCCGATGGCGCGAGACCTCTCCCGCGAAACCGACCGGGCGCTCGACGAAGGCCGCGCCCTGCTCCGCGACAACCGCTCGGGCGGGCGTCACCGCCGGATGCGCGAGCGGCCGATCGGGCGCGGCTCTGCCGAGTTGCGTCAGAAGAACCTGATGACCCGGATCAAGCTGATCGGCGGCTCGCTGCTGGCGATCGTGTTCACGGCGATGGCCGCCGGGCTGGCCATCGACGGGATCGGCTTCAACGGGATTCTCGCGGTGTTCTTCGCTGCGGTCGCGGCGATCTGGCTGTTCTCGAACTACCCGAAGGTGAAGGTCCCCCGCCGCAGCGATCTCAATACGGGCGACGTGCGGCAGATGGTCGCGCGCACCGAACTGTGGCTCGAGCACCAGCGCCCGGCGCTGCCGCCGCCGGCGGTGACGCTGGTCGACCAGATCGGCGTCCAGCTCGATGCGCTCGGGCTGCAGCTCGAGCACGTCGAGCCGCTGCACCCGGCGGCGGTCGAGACCCGCAAGCTGGTCGGCGAGACGCTGCCCGGGATGATCGACGCCTACCGCAAGATCCCCGCGCACCTGCGCAAGGAGCAGCGCGCCGGTGCCACCCCCGACGAGCAGCTCGTCGACAGCCTCGGCAAGATCAGCGAGGAGATCGACCACGTGACCCGCCAGCTGGCCGACGGCGCGCTCGACGACCTGGCGATCAAGACGCGCTATCTCGACTACCGCTACGGCGCCGCGGGCGAGCCCGAGGCGCTGCCCTCTCCCGATCCGCTCGACCAGCTCAACCGGCTGCCCGACCGCGACAGGCAGGAACACTGATGGAAGTCGCCATTCCCCACGCGCTCGGCCGCGAGGAAGCGCGCCGCCGGCTGCGCGAGAACAGCCACCGCATGGCCGACGGCATTCCCGGCGGGATGGCGCAGGTCGATACCCGCTGGTCGAGCGAGAACCGGCTCGAGATGTCGATCGCCGCGCTCGGCCAGTCGCTGGTCGGGCACATCGACGTCGAGGAGAGCCAGGTGCTGCTGTCGATCGAGCTGCCGCCCGCGCTCGGCTTCCTCAAGCCGATCGTCGAAGGGGCGATCCGCCAGCAGGGCCAGCAGCTGCTCGCCCCGCCGAAGAGCTAGCAACAATCCCGAAAAAAGAGGGACAGTCCCCAATTTGCGGGGCGGAGAAAAAGAGGGACTGTCCCTCTTTTTCGAGCCGGCGGCGGCTAGAGCTTCCGCTCCAGCTCGAGGTAAGTCTCCGGAATCCGCAGCGCCGCGGTCGCCTCGCGGGTCTCGCGCAGGAACAGCAGCAGCCCCGCCATCACCAGCCCGAGCGCGAGCACGAACGTGGTGGCGATGTAGAGCTTGAGGTTGATCGCCGCGAAGTCCTCGATGAACAGCAGCACGACGGTCAGGCTGATCGTCAGCCCGGCCAGCACCAGCAGCAGGATCGCCCGGCCGATCAGGTGAATGCGGTGATCGACGAGACGGATCTCGCGCACGATCGCATCGTGCTCGGCGCCGGTCGTCTGCGGATGGCGCTCGACCAGGTAGCGCGAACGGTCGACGATCCGGCCGAGCCGGGTCGAGAGGATGTTCATGATGTTGCCGATCGCGACCAGCACGAACACCGGCGCCAGTGCCAGCTGGATGGTCTGGGCGATGACGCCGATTCCCCCCTCCATGCGTAACCCTCCCGCTACTGGTTGACCGCCCCGCCGAGCTTGCCGACCTTCTGCGCGCCGGCCATCGTCGTGACCAGCACCTCGTCGCCGTCGACCACGATCGCCACGTCCTCGAGCCCGATGACCGAAATGCGCGGCCCGTCGGTCTCGGCGAGCACGTTGCGGCAATCGACCAATTCGACGTTGCCGCGCGTGCGGTTGCCGTTCGCATCGGCCGGACGCGCGTCGCGCAGCGCTTGCCAGTTGCCGATGTCGGACCAGCCCATCGCCACCGGCACGACCGCGGCACGGGTGGTATTTTCCATCACCGCGTAGTCGACCGATTCGGATTCGATCCGCGCGAAGGCCTCGGCGTCGGGATGGAACGCCGCGCCGTCCTCGCGCCCGTGCTCGACCGCCTCGCGTACCGCCTCGGCGAGCGCGGGCCGGTGCCGGGCGAGCTCGTCGAGGAAGGTTCCGGCCTTGTACACGAAGATGCCGCCGTTCCAGCTGTAGTTGCCGTCGGCGAGGAACGCCTCGGCGGTGGCGAGGTCGGGCTTCTCGACGAACCGCTCGACCTGGAAGCCGCCCTCGAGCGGGGCTCCGCGACGGATGTAGCCGAAGCCGGTCTCCGGCCCCGTCGGGGTGATACCGAACGAGACCAGCCAGTCGTCCTCGGCCAGCCGCGCGGCCGCCGCGGCCGCCTCGCAGAACGCCGCGGCATCGGCGATGTGGTGGTCGCTCGGGCAGACCAGCATGATCGCACCGGCCGGCAGCCGGTGCGCGGCAAGCGCGATCGCCGCCGCGGTGTTCTTCGCCATCGGCTCGACGATCGTGCGCGTGCCGGGAAACCGCGCCGACTGAGCCTCGACGTGCGCGCAGTGGCCGGCGCCGGTCACGACCACCGGCGGGGCGAAGCGCCCGGGATCGGCGCAGCGCGACAGCGTCGCTTCGAACAGGGTTTCTTCCCCGACCAGGGGCAGGAACGGCTTCGGCGCCTGCTTGCGGCTGCGGGGCCACAGCCGCGTGCCGCTGCCGCCGCAGAGCACGACCGGGTGAATTGCCGTCATTCGCTGGGAAATCCTTCGCGTTAGGTGTTGCGGTGCAATGTAGTCAGAACCACCGCTGGCGCCAACGGTATGTCCCGACTACGGGTTCCCCCGCGGCATTGAGGCGCGGGCGGAACACGAACCGCTCGGTGGCGAGACGGCAGGTAATCGCGTCGGCCTCCGGATCGGGGCTCGGATCGGTCACCCGGCAGGCGCTGACGCGGCCGTCGGTGCCGACCGTCAGCTCGATCACCACGTCGTGCCCGCGGCGGATGCGCCGCCCGCCCGGCGGGGTCGGATAGTCGCGCGCATCATCGATCCGGCCCGAAATCAGCTCGAGCGGGCGCGCTCCGCTGCCCTGCCCCGCGCCTGCGCCGCCCGCACCCGGCCCCTCGCCCGTGCCACCGGCCCCGGTCCCGGCGCCCTGCTCGCCCGCGCCGGACGCGCTCTCGTTCCCAGTCGAGGAGGCGCGCGGCGCCGGGCTCGGCCGTGGCAACGGCGCCTCGGGCGCCACCACCTCGCGCGGCGTCGCCTTCGGCGCCTCGGCGCCCGCCGCACCCGCATCGGGCTCGGCCTCGGGTTCCGGTTCGGGATCGGCGGGCGCGGAGATCGTCACCATCGCCAGCGAAGTCGCCTGCTCGACCACGCGGGCCGCGAAATCCGGCGCGAACACCCGCACCAGCCCCGCCAGCGCCGCGAGATGCAGCAGCCCGACGAGCAACAGCATGCCCCAGCGCGGCCGGCGTGAGGGAGCGTAGCGCGAGTCCATCGCAGGGATAATGCCCGAAAGGCGCG
>JBIQKN010000165.1:0-1882 GCA_044506565.1 Sphingomonadales bacterium
TAGTACTGCGCGTTGATCGACAGCTTGTCCTCGCGCGCCTTGGCCCCGGCATACTGCCCGATGTTGAGCGCGACAATGTCCTCCGGCTCGGCGATCCAGTAGGCGTCGTCGAAACGGTCCTCGAGCTCGTCGAGCAGGTGCGCCTCGCTCCCGAGCAGCTGAGCCACGCGGGCCTTCTTGGCGTCGATCCGCTCCTTGCGCCCGTGGCGCTTGTGGCCGAGGCGGATGCGCTCCTCGGCGAGCTCGTAGAGGTCGGCAAGCAGCTGCCGCTTCCAGCTGTTCCAGATGCCCGGTCCGACTGCACGGATGTCGACGATCGTCAGCACCATAAGCTGGCGCAGCCGCTCGATCGTCTGCACCTGCTCGACGAAATCGGTGATCGTCTTCGGATCGGACAGGTCGCGCTTGAACGCGGTCGCGCTCATCAACAGGTGGTAGCGCACGAGCCACGAGACCAGTTCGGTTTCGGCCGGTTCCATGCCCAGCCGCGGACACAGCTTGAGCGCGATCTCGGCCCCGAGCACCGAGTGGTCGCCGCCGCGTCCCTTGGCGATGTCGTGCAGCAGCGTCGCCACGTAGAGCACCCGGCGGCTGGCCAGCTGGGGCACGATCTCGGTCGCCAGCGGGTGATCTTCGCCGAGCTCGCCGCGTTCGATCTGCGCGAGCAGGCCGATCGCGCGGATCGTGTGCTCGTCCACCGTGTAGTGGTGGTACATGTCGAACTGCATCTGCGCGTTGACCTTGCCGAAGTCGGGGATAAAGCGGCCGAACACGCCGGCCTCGTTCATCCACCGCAGCACGGTCTCCGGATCGTTGTGTCCGGTCAGCAGCTTCATGAACAGCTCGTTGGCGCGCGGCTCGCGACGCACGGCGTCCTTGATCAGCACCGAATCGCGCCGCGCCATGCGCATC
The DNA here is from genome assembly GCA_044506565.1 of Sphingomonadales bacterium. Taxonomy (GTDB): domain Bacteria; phylum Pseudomonadota; class Alphaproteobacteria; order Sphingomonadales; family Sphingomonadaceae; genus Croceibacterium_A. Next base: position 913 of record JBIQKN010000165.1, read on the forward strand.
GTCTCGGGGTGGATCTCGAGCCCCTCCTGCTCGGCGAGCTGGAATACCTCGATCAGCCGCGCCGGCTCCTGCCGGAACCAGTCGTCGCCGAGCGCGCAGATCTTGCCGCCGGAGACGCGGTAGCCCTTGAGCATGCGCGGGCGGCTGCGGAAGCTCGCCAGCAGCCCGCGTGGGCGTCGGCGCCCCGCCATCTGCTCGTCGATATGCGCGAGGAACACGCCGGTCAGGTGCCCGACGTGCTGCGCCTGCAGGAAATAGAACTGCATGAATCGCTCGACCGCGCTCTTCCCGGGGCGGTCGCGGTAGTTCATCCGCCGGGCAACTTCGCGCTGGAGGTCGAAGGTCAGGCGGTCCTCGGCACGCCGGGTGATCGTATGCAGGTGGCAACGGACCGCCAGCATGAAGCCTTCGGCGCGGCGAAAGCTCGCGTACTCCTCGGGCGTGAACAGGCCGACGTCGACCAGTTCGGCCGCGCCGCGGACGCGGTGAATGTACTTGCCGATCCAGTAGAGCGTCTGCAGGTCGCGCAGGCCGCCCTTGCCATCCTTGACGTTGGGCTCGACGACGTAGCGGCTGTCGCCCATGCGCCGGTGGCGGGCGTTGCGCTCGGCGAGCTTCTCGGAGACGAACTGCGCCTCCGAGCCGGGGACGACGTCGCTCCAGAAACGCCCGCTCGCTTCCTCGTAGAGCGCCTGATCGCCCCACAGGTAGCGGCCCTCGAGGATCGCCGTGCGGATCGTCAGGTCGGCCTTGGCCATCCTGACCATCTCGTCGAGCGAGCGGCTCGAGTGACCGACCTTGATGCCGAGATCCCACAGGTAATAGAGCATCGCCTCGATCGCCTGCTCGCACAGCGGCGGCGTCCGTCCCGGAGTGATGAAGGCGATGTCGACGTCCGAATGGGGCGCCATTTCGCCGCGGCCATAGCCGCCGACGGCGATCAGCGTCAGCCGCTCGGCCTTGCCGCGCT
>JBIQKN010000006.1:0-24606 GCA_044506565.1 Sphingomonadales bacterium
GCGCGATCGGCCAGGACCGGCCGCGCGTCGCCATCGCGAGCCAGCACCTCGCGAACCGGCTCGTCGAGGGTGAAGCTGTCCGGGCCGGCGATCTCGACCAGCCCGTTCGCGGGGTTGCCGAGCGCAACGTCCGCCAGCGCGCCGGCTACGTCGTCAGCTGCGATCGGCCGGAACAGCACGGGCGGCAAGCGCACCGCGCCCCGGACCGTCGCGGCGTCGGCAATGAAGCGCAACGCTTCGAAGAACTGGGTCGAACGGACCAGCGTGTGCGAGGTCGGCCAGCGGGCCAGCAGCCTTTCCTGCGCGAGCTTGGCCCGGAAATAGCCGCTCGCCTGCAGCGCCTCGGTGCCGACGATCGACAGGACAATGTGATGGCGCACGCCGGCCTCAGCTTCGGCGGCCGCGATATTCCGGCCCGAGGTCTCGAAGAAGGCGGTCGCCTCCCGGGCATCGAGCGACGGGGGCTTGGATACATCGACCACGATCTCCGCGCCGATCAGGGCATCGGCAAGCCCCTTGCCGGTGATCGTGTCGACCCCGGTAGAGCGTGCAGCGGCGAGGACGTCATGTCCGGCCACGAGCAGCTTCTCGACCACCCGGGTGCCGATCAGCCCGGTGCCCCCGATAACGACGATCCGCTGCATGACCTCGATCTTTCCATCCGAACCGAATCCACGGGAGGATGGAACGCGTTCGGCGGGCCCGGCCAGTATCCCCTCGGCCGGGTTTCCCTCGCCAAGTGCCAGGCCAACCTCGCCCCAGGGACAGGTTCCCCGGCGAGCCGGCCTGCAAGGTCCCACCATTCGTACGACCGATGGTCAGTCCGGCCCCTCCTGGGCCGGTCGCATCCCGGTTCCTGCAAGACCCCCGGACCAGGCGAGGTCGACCATCGTCGAATGCCGCTCGCTGGTCCCTGCCCCTAGGTCAGCACCACTACGCCGGCACCTCGAGCGGAGGCCCGCGCGGCAGGACCATCGGCGCCGAAGGGCGATCCCGCGCCGGGATCGCCGCGGGCGGCGCCACGGATGAGGAGTGAAGCCATGACCCACATCACGACCCGCGACGGAGCGCGCATCTTCTACAAGGACTGGGGCCCGCGGGACGCGCAGCCCATCGTCTTCCACCACGGCTGGCCGCTGAGCGCAGACGACTGGGACAACCAGATGCTGTTCTTCCTCGGCGAGGGCTACCGGGTGATCGCGCACGACCGCCGCGGCCACGGCCGGTCGAGCCAGACCAGCGAGGGCAACGAGATGGACACTTATGCGGCCGACGTCGCCGCGCTGGTGGCGGAGCTCGACCTGCGCGACGCGATCCACGTCGGCCACTCGACCGGTGGTGGCGAAGTGGCGCACTACGTCGCTCGCGCCGAGCCGGGGCGGGTCGCCAAGGCGGTGCTGGTCGACGCGGTGCCGCCGGTCATGGTGCTCAAGACCTCGAACCCCGGCGGGACCCCTATCGAGGTATTCGACGGGTACCGCGCGGCCCTCGCCGCCAATCGCGCCCAGCTCTACCTCGATATCCCGAGCGGGCCGTTCTACGGCTTCAACCGGCCCGGCGCGAAAGTCTCCGAAGGCCTGATCCGCAACTGGTGGCGACAGGCGATGATGGGAAGCGCCAAGGCCGGCTACGAGTGCATCAAGGCGTTCTCGGAGACCGACTTCACCGAGGATCTCAAGGCGATCGCGGTCCCCGTGCTGGTGATCCACAGCGAGGACGACCAGATCGTGCCTTACGCGGATTCGGCGCCGCTGACCGCCAGGCTGCTCCGGAACGGTACCCTCGTCACCTACAAGGACCTGCCGCACGGCTGCTGCCAGACCCACCCGGAGATCGTGAACGCGGACATTCTCGCGTTCATCCGCGGTGAGGCCCGGCCCGAGCCGGCGCCCATGGCTCCGGCGCAGGCGATGGCCTGAGCAAGCGAGGCCGGGTCGAAAGGCCCGGCCCGCGCCACGGAAAGAGCCGTCATGCCCTGCAAACCCGGCAAGCTGCTGCTGCAGACCACGATCGTGCAGAAGCTGGACGACTGGTCGATCGCGAGGTTCGGCCTGCTTGCCGAGCTGCTCGCCTCCGCCACCGACGACGAGGGGCGCCGGCAATTCGAGGTCCACGCGCGCGACCGGGCGACCGACCAGGGGGCCGATCCGGTCCTCGCAACCCTCGACCAGAGCGCATTCGACCAGCTCTGGCTGTTCGCGGTCGACACGGGCGGGGGCCTGACCCCGCAGGAGCGCGAGGCGATCAGCCGGTTCCGCAGGCGCGGAGGCGGCCTGCTGGTCGCAAGGGATCACATGGACCTCGGGTCGTCGATCTGCACGCTCGCGGGAGTGGGCAGCGCCAACTACTTCCACAGCCGCAACCGGCACCCCGACCCGGGCGCGCGAGTACGAGACGATCCGTTCACGGCGTCGATCTCCTGGCCCAACTTCCATTCCGGCGCGAACGGCGACTTCCAGGTCATAAAGCCGCTTCGGCCGCTCCATCCCGTCCTGCGCGACGCCGGATCGCCGACAGGTGCGATCCGCTATCTTCCCGCGCATCCCCACGAGGGCGGCGTGCTGGCCCCCGAGGGGTCGGGCGCCCGGGTGATCGCGACGGGTACCAGCAAGGCAACGGGCCGCCCGTTCAACATCGCCGTCGCCTTCGAGGCCGGCCCCGCGGGCGGGCGCGCCATCGCGCAGAGCACGTTCCATCACTTCGCGGACTACAACTGGGATCCGGCGCGCGGCAGCCCGAGCTTCGTCAGCGAGCCCCCGGGCAACGGCCTCGCGGGCACGCCGCAAGCCGCACGGGACACGCGGCGCTACGCGCTCAACCTCGCCCGCTGGCTCGGCGGCGACGCCGAGGGACTGGTGCGCCGCTAAGGGCGAACCAGGGAACGAGAAGGGTCTGCGTCGTGGGGCTCGCTCCGCGATCGCCATGTCACGTGCAGCCATGCGACGGGTCCTCGACCGGGAGGCCCGGGCGATCCTTGCCCCGCGCGCGACCAGACCCTAGCAACCGGGTGTGACCGTCCGCCCCGCCCGCCTCCAGCTCCTGCGGCTGCTGTTCGCGCTCTTCTGGGCCGCGATGGCCGTCGAGGCGGCGGCGAGCGTGCCGAACCCCTTCCTCGAGGACGATGAGCGGCCATCGCTGAGTGCGAGCTCGCCGACGGAGATCCTGCCGCTGCGGCAAGACGTGCAGGTGGACATCAGGCTGGCGCAGCCGGCGGATCCGCGGATCGCGCTCGAACCGCACTGGCAGATCCCCTGCACGCTCGCCTTCGCACTCCCGGCGTTCCGGCCGGTGCCCCGTTCACACGCCCCGCCGCCTCGACGCGTGCGGGGACGGCCCTGCCTGTCCCGGGCACCACCCCTGACCTGACTTCGCGCCCCTCGCCGAGGGGACGCCAACCTGTCAGATTTGCGAATTCAGGACAGAACCAATGACAAACGACGATACCGGCGCCGGTTCCGGCGACGGACAGATCGCGCTCATCGAAGCGCTGCTCGGACGCTATCCCCACGTGTCCAACACCGAACTCATCACTCTCAAGACCTGGTTCAAGGAAGCGTCGGCGCTCGAAGTGGGGCAGCTCGCCAGCCGCACCGACATAGCGCCCGGATACCGCCGGTTCAGGGCGGAACATGTCGACAAGCTGGGCGCGAAGGAGATCGCGATCATCGCGATCGCCCTGGTCCTCCTCGCAGGGTTCGTGGCTTTCCTCGCCTGACCGCAGCCCGAGGGGTGGTCACGGCCGCCCCTCGGCCTACGGCGAGCCCCAGGCAGGCCCCCGCCCTGCCAGGGCGGCTCCGATTCCGCGGGCAGCTGCAAGATCATCTGGCACTTTTCGTTTTCCTACACGTGCCATTATGGTCATATAGGTCGACTCCTGACAACCAAAGGAGCCCCTCGTTCCTCACCGACCCCCTGTGGCTCACCGCCCTCGCGACGCTCGTGGCGAGCTGCGCATCGCTGGTCTGGGCCATCCGCCGCAAGCGATAGCGCGGCGAATGACCCTCAGTGGCCGATCCCGGCACCGACGCGCGCGCCGCCCGAGCCGGGAATCGCTGTCCGAGTGGCGGCGCCCAGGTACGGTTCGCGGGGGCCTGGCACGGGCCCGCGCGTCCCGGCGGGGTCGACGGTGACCGGCGTCAGGAACGCCGCCGCGAGCGCTGCCAGGTCGATGGCCTCGCCGTCAGGGCCGCCAGCAAACATGCGCCTGACGGCGGGAGACTTGCCGAGCTCGCCAATCACCCGGTCGCGCAGCCGCTCCCCGACCGAGAGCCGGACCGGCATCCCGGCAACGATCTTGGCCCAGCTGTTCCAGCTGATCCCGGCGCGGACCATGATGTCGGACTGTGTGCCGACAAGGTCGCGCATCGCCTCGACGAAGTCGGGATTGACGAGGCACATGTTGAGCGTCCGGGACATGACCGCCTCGCGAACTCACTGCCGCGCCAGCGGCGAGTGCAGCCAGGCCTCGCCGGCGCGGGCGCACTCGATCATGACCGTGAAGTAGTTCTGCACCCGCTCCGGGCCGATGACGAACGGGTTCGGCGTGCCCTCGGGCCGCCAGGCCGACAACCTCGCGAGGGTCCAGGCGTTGTCGAACCAGCTGTGGTTCGACAGCAGGACCGAGGCATTCGTTTCGCGCGCCGCCGCCGAGAGCTTCTGCAGCGATCCGATGAACTCGGGGAAGAACTCCGGATTCCAGCGCATCGCGGTACCGCTCGCGTAGGCGACGGGCACCCGCTTGCCCCTGTCGAACACGTCGAACAGCAGCCCGAACGCCCCCGGCGAGTGGGGCGGCGTCAGCACCTGCGTGAACGTGGTGTTGCCGACGGTTATCGTCCCGAAGTCGACCGCGTCGAGGTCGCGCACCGGCTTGCCGCCCGGCATCGATTCCCGCCTGGCGACCTCTTCCCAGTCGCCTGCGCCCATCACGACCCGCGCGCCGTAGCGCTCCTGGAGCAACGCCGCGCCCTGGTCGTGGTCCGAGTGGGCATGCGTAATGAAGACGTACTTGATGTCCTTCGGATCGAGCCCGAACTTCTCCAGGCCCTCGACGATCGAAGGCACGATCGCGTAGTTGTACAACGTGTCGATGATGACGATGCCGTCCCCCGTGTCGACCGCCCACGAGGTGTGGAACTTCGTCCCGAGAAAATAGAGGTTGTCGAACACCTTCTGCGGCTCGACGTACCAGTAGTCGCGCCCCGGATCGGTCTGGTCATTGCCGGCATGGCGCGCACGCGGCGCCGCGCAGTTCCGCGCGAACAGCGGCATGAAGTCGTCGAACGCGGCGTCCTTCGCCTTGATGACGTGCTCGTCGACGTCGGCGATGGACAGTTGCGACTGGGCGGCCGAGGCGAGCGAGAGCGCCGAGAGGGTGCAGGCAAGCTTGAGCTTCTTGATCACGATGGCCTCCTTGGGTTGCATTCGGTGTTCCTGGCGGACGGCGCGGCTTCCCGGCTAGGCCCCGGCGTCCATGCGGATCTGTCCGCAAGGGGGCACGACCCGGAGGGACCGGGAGGATGCGCCGCTACGGTGTGCCCACGGGTCGCAGCTCCTTCCACTTCTCGATGAACCGGACGGCCGCGTTGACGAACCGCTGGGTGTCCTCGCGGCCTCGCGCGGCGCTCGCAGTGCGCACGTCGAGCGTGCTCCAGACGCCCGTGTCGCTCATCTCGCGCGCCGCGGTTCCCTTGCCGGTCGCCTCGGCCTTGAGGGCCTCGACCAGGAAGACGAGCGTCGCGGTTTCATCGCCCGCCTCGATCGCCGGAACCATCCGCGTCAGGTGGTCGGGCATCGTCAGGCTCGTCGGGCGCACCGCGTCCATGTCGACGAGCCCGGGCAGGAGGTAAAGCGAGCTGCTGGTTTCGCCGACGCCGCCATGGCGATCGAAGGGTCGCCGCCGGTCCGGCGATGCCGGCTCGCGGCGCATGAAGGGCGCCATCGCGGTGCCGAGGTCGACGGCGATGCCGGCGGTCTCCTGGTTGACCCGGTCAACGATGAACTGCGTCGTCGCCTGGTTGCCGCCGTGCGAGTTGAGGAACAGGAAGCGCTTGAAGCCCTGCTTGATCAGGCTCTGCACCGCCTCGACGTAGACCTGCTGGATCGTCTCCTGCGACAGCGAGATCGAGCCAGGGAAGGCCACGTGATAGGACGCGTTTCCAACGAGCAGGATCGGCGCGACCAGCACGTCGGTATGCTGGGCGACCAGCTTCGCGCGCTCGATACCGTTGAGGAAGTCGGTGCCGAGCGGCCCCTGCGGCCCGTGCTGTTCGATCGAACCGACCGGGATGATCACCATGTCGGTCCGCTCGAGCAGAGCCTCGACCTCGACCCAGGTCATCTCGGGCAAGTAATTCTTCGTCTTGTGCGGCTGCCACAGCGGATTGGCTTCGGGCAACTCGATCTGCAGGAGGCCGTCCGCCTGCTGGGCGGCCGAGGGAACGGCGGTCGCGAAGACCGCGCAGCCGGCGAGCAAGGTGCGTAGCGGGTGATTTCGTCGTTTCATAGCAAGTGCCCTCCCCTCAGTACCGGACGCGGATTCCGGCCGTGTAGATGCGGCCGATGGTGTCGTAGAGCGCGCGGGCGGTGCCGTTCTGGGTCAGCGGGGGATCCTTGTCGAAGAGGTTCTGGATCCTGCCGAACAGCGCCAGTCGGCGTCCGTCATCCTCGAAGAGGGTCCGCTCGCCCGAGATGTCGAAGTACAGCCGGGCCGACGCGCGCTTGACATCGATGTCGTCGTCCGCGGTCAGGATACCGCCGCCGACGTAGCGCGCCGTCGCGTTGAGCGTGGCGAAGTCGCTCGTGTACCCGAGGTTGGTATTGAACCGCCAATGGGGGACGCCGCCGATCCCGCTGGTTTGGGTATTGCCGGCGAAGTGGTGGACGGTGTCCCCGTCGACCAGGTTGAGCTTGCGGGTATAGTTGGCGAGCGTCCGGAGATTGACGGTGCTCGACCCGAGCGGCAGCGAGTAGGCGAGCTCGAAATCGATCCCGCTGGCCTCTAGCCGCTGGAAGTTGGCCGGCGCGGCCCGCACCATCGTGATCTGGGCATCGGGCGCCGGTCGGACGATGAACGGGCACAATTGCGGCGTATCGGTATAGCACCGCGTGACGATGTCGCCGGCGCCGAGCCGGTTGATGGCGTCCTTGAGGTCGATCTCGTAATAGTCGACCGAGAAGCGGAGCCGCGGCGCGAAGCCCGGCTGCAGCACCACGCCGCCGGTAAACGTGTCGGCCTTCTCGGGCTGTAGGTCGGGATTGCCCATCGACAGCTGCTGGACGTTGTAGGTCCGCCCAAGGACTGGGTCGCTGATGTTGGGCAGGGTGATGCCGCCGGCGGAGAACATCTCGTCCATGCTCGGCGCGCGGATGTCGCGCGAGCGCGTCGCGCGCAGGCGGATCGCGCCGTTGACTTGGTAATTGACGCCGGCCTTCCAGGTGACCACCGTCCCCGAGGTCGAGTAGTCGGTCACCCGTCCCGCGAGGTTGAGGTCGAGGTTCTCCGCCCACGCCTCGTCGGCCGCCAGCGGCACGACCACCTCGGCAAAGGCCTCCTTGACCGTCTGCTTGGCATCCCACGGCTGGTTGTTGCCGATGCGGAAGACGTTCTGGATCGAGAGCGGGTCGCTGGTCACCTCGACCGTCTGGCGGCGGAACTCGGCGCCGACGGCGAACGAGATCGGCCCCGCCCAGCTCGACAGCGGTTCCCCGCGCACGGTCAGCGCGGCGACCTGCTGGCCGAGCTGCCAGCGGCGGATCGAGACCCCGTTCATCCAGTCCATCGCGGCCTGGCTGACATTGCCCACGCCGAAGAAGTTGGCCGGCACGCAGCCGTCGTTCGGGACGGTCAGCGTCGAGCGGCAGACGATGTTGCCGGTCGCGGGATCGACCACCGCATCGATCGACTGTCGCCAGCGCTCGGTGATGCGGTCATCGGTGAACAGGGTGAGCTGGTCGGTGTGACCAAAGGCGACGTAGCTGTCGAATGACCAGCTTCCGCCGAGCCCGCCCTCGAGCTCGACCACGGCCTGCCAGGCCTCGGTGTTGATGTCGAACAGCCCCCGCGCATAGTCGTCGAAGCCGCGGCCCAGCGTGAAGCTCGGGATGTCGTTGGCGGTCATCACCTCCCTGATCGATTCAGGGAGGTAGGCGTTGTCCTGCTGGATGGTGAGCGAATCGACCCGCAGGTTGCTGCCGCTCTCGACCTCGGTCCGTGCGTAATTGAACTCGGCCGAGCCGGTAATGTCATCGAACAGGTCGTAAGTGACCCGGCCGAACGCGTTCCAGCGCTCCACCGGCGATTCGAGGACGCCGACCCCGTTCAGGGGATAGCCGTCCCCACCATCCATCGTCGTCGCCGTGACGTTGTCCCCGTAGCGGAAGGGGAGCGGCGTGCCGTCGTCGGCGAACTGAATCCCGCGCAGCAAGGCCGGCCCGCTGATCATGCCGCCGTAAGTCGCGTTAGGTGCGCGCACGTCGCGCACCAGCAGGAGCCGGGGTTCGCCGTTGGTCGGCGTGTAGGCCGGGTTCTGGATCGTTCCGGCATTGCCCCAGGGGCGGTCCATCAGCGCGTCGACGCCGCTGTTCTGCTGGATCTCGGCGCCGATCAGCAGCTTGCCGCGGCCGCCCGCGAACCTCGCGCCGTAACCTGTCGATATGAGGAAGTTGCGGTGGTCGTTGTGATCGGTGATGCCGCCCTGGAGCGTGGCCTTGAAACCTTCGAGCCGGGTGTCGAGACGCAAGTTGACGACGCCCGCGACGGCATCGGAGCCGTAGGCGGCCGACGCTCCGCCGGTCACCACGTCGGCCGCCGAGACCAAGGCCTGGGGGATGACGTTGATGTTGACCGATCCGGTGGTCGTGCTGGGCACGTACCGCTTGCCGTCGATCAGGGTCAGCGTGCGCAGGTTCCCGAGGCCGCGCAAGTCAAGGTAATTGCCGCCGATCGTCACCGAGCCCGAGGTGTTCGAGGTCGGCGTCAGCGAGGCGCGCAGCGCGGGCATCTCGTTGAGGGCGTCGGCGACCGTCGGCGCCGCGATCCGCGCGAGCTCCGCCTCGCCCATGACGGTCGTCGGCGTCGGCGCGGTGAAACCGCTGCGGGCGACGAGCGATCCGGTGACGACGATCTGGCCGTCGTCGGAGTCGGACGCGGCCTCGGCGCCATAGACGAGGTCGTCCTCCGGAACCGCCTGCGCGGACACCGGTTGCGCCGTTACAAGGGCGATGGCCGACGACGCCAGTAGCAGTCCAGCTGCCTCCTTTGCGCCGCGCAGAGTGCCGGCCCCCGACTCCAGTGATCCCTGAACCTGTGCCACCTTGCCAATCTCCTCGTTATCGAGCTGCTGGCGTTCCCCACTGTTTGGCATCTTGTTGTGCTTTGCAGCATGAGGTTCAGGATTTTTGAGGCCGGGCAGAAGAGCCAAGAGCGATTGCCCCCGTTGCGCAGTCCGCAACGCTCCCTCGGGAAATCGGCGCTATGAGGGGAAGCGAGACGCGCGCGCCCTACGGGCCGCGGAAGCCGTTGTGCGATGCAACGTACAGCATGTTGCAACGCACTGAAGTCCTTGTCATCATCCCGTCAATCTTGGGAGGCACGGCATGTTTCCGGACCCGATGCGGGCATTCCAGAGCGTGGTGAAGACGGGATCGATCAGGAAGGCGGGGGACGCGCTCGGGCTCGCGCCCTCATCGGTAAGCCGGCAGATCGCGCTGCTCGAACGGCAGATGGGCACCAAGCTCTTCCGCCGGTCGGTCAGCGGTCTCGAGCTGACTTACGCGGGCCAGCTCGTCGCCCACTACTCCGATACGGTCGTGCTCGGCTTCGATTCGCTGCGCTCGGACCTCGACGACCTCAAGGGCAAGCGGCGCCTGATCCGCCTGATCATGGTTGAGAGCGTGGTCTCGGCCGGCCCGGCGCAGGCCATCGCCGAGTTCGGGCGCAAGTACGAGAACGTCCATTTCGAATTCGAGATCCTGCCCGCCCCCGCGGTGGCTGAGGCGGTGCGCAACCTGAGGTGTGATGTCGGGATCACGTTCTGCGCCGAGGCCGACAGCGCCATCGACGTCATCGCGCGCGTGCCCGAGCCCCAGGTTGCCTTAGTCCCGTGGGGCCACTCGCTCGGCGAGCTCGACCACATGCCCCTGACCGAGCTCGCCCGCTGCGCGGTCGCGCTACCGTCCAACAATTTCGGCGTGCGCAAGATCTTCGACCGTGCGTGCGCGGAGATGGACATCGTCATCCGTCCGCGCCTGCAAAGCAACTCGTTCGAGGCGCTGCGCGACTTCGTCCGTTCGGGCGTCGGCATTGCCGTGCTCCCGAGGCGAGCGGCCGTCCACGAGGCGGACTCGCGCCGGGCGCATTGCGTGCCGCTGCTGGGGCGGGCATTCGGCGACAGCACGCTCGATCTCATCGTCTACCGCCAGCAGCGCGTGCCGCGGTTGGTGCGCCTGTTCATCGAGACGCTACGCCATTCGATCGAAGGGCACTGCTGAGGAAGCGCGTTGCGCGCCGCGCAACGGGGGCGATTGCAACTGGCTCTGTTCCCGGCGCCGGGATCGCGGAAAGGTCTCGGGACTAATCCGGTGGCGAAAGGGGCGAGCATCGATGAAGCGCGCGGCGATCTTCGGCATGGGCGCAATTGGAACATCGCTCGCGAGCGAATGGGCTGGGAGAACCTCGTGGTCGCTGGTCGCCGTCTGCGTGCGCGAGCGGCGGGCGACAACGAACCGCCTCGAGCTCTCCCCCGGCGTGCGCCTATTCGACGACCTCGCCGAGATGCTCGAGCTCTCGCCCGATGCAGTGGTCGAGGCGGCCGGACACGCGGCCATCCGGGTGGCCGGACCGGCAATTCTGCGCGCCGGGTGCGACCTGTACCTGCTGTCCTCGGGGGTGCTCGCCGACCCAGAGACGCAGCTCGAGTTCCTCGCGGCCGCCGAGGAAGGCGGCGGCCGGATCGTGATTCCCACGGGCGCGCTGGCGGGGTTCGATGGGCTCGCGGCGCTGGTCAGTGCCGGGGCGACCGAAGTGCTCTACCGATCGGTCAAGCCGACGCGCGCCTGGGCGGGAACCCATGCGGACGAGACGCACGATCTCGGCGCCCTCACCCAGCCGACCGTGATCTTCTGCGGCAACGCCCGCGAGGCCGCCCGGCTATTCCCGAAGAACGCCAACCTCGCCGCGAGCGTCGCGCTGGCCGGGGTCGGATTCGAAAGCACGCGGGTCGAGCTGGTGGCCGACCCTGCCGCCGCAGGCAACACCGCCATCATCGAAGCGCGCTCGCCACGCTGCACGCTGCGAGTGGAGATGTCCGGCGTCTCCGAGCCGCGCAACCCGAGGTCGTCGGCGATCGTCCGCTCCAGCGTGCTCGCCGCGCTCGAGCGGTCCTCGGCCCGCCTCACCCTGGGTTGACGGACGCGCGCCTTACCCGGACGGTAGACGCCCCGATGGAGTCGAGCGAAAAGGGAAGCGAGCAGGGCATGAAACCCGATTTCAGCGATCTCGCCGACGCCGTCCGCAACCGGACTGCCATGCTTTTCGCGGGGGCCGGGGTCTCGATGAGCATCGGGCTGCCGTCCTGGTCGGAACTGATCACCCACCTCCAGTCCGAACTCGGGCTGGAATCGATCGACCCCCGGATCAATTACTATACCCTCGCCGAGTACTACCGGCTCCTGCAAGGCAGCATCGGACCGCTCAGGAGCTGGATGGACCGGACCTGGGCCGTGTCGCGCGAGAAGGTAGCTCAGTCCGAGCTGCACATGTGCATCGTCGAGCTCGACTTCCCGATCATCTACACGACCAATTACGACAACAATCTCGAGATCGCCTACGAGATTTACGAGCGCCCCTATCTCAAGATCACCAACACCCACGACCTCGCCGGGATCGACGGCCTCAAGACCCAGATCGTCAAGTTCCACGGCGACTTCTCGGACGACGCGACGCTGGTCATCGCCGAGACCGACTACTTCAGCCGGCTCGCGTTCGAGACGCCGATCGACATCAAATTCAAGGCCGACGCCCTCGGGCGGACCCTACTGTTCATCGGGTACAGCGTGTCCGACCTCAACATCCGGCTGCTGCTCTACCGGCTGTGGCAGACCTGGCGGGACACGGGCCGCGAGCGGGATCGCCCAGGCGTCTACGTGTTCACGCCCAATCCCGACCCGATCCAGACGGCCGTCCTGCAGCAATGGGGGATCACGGTGATCTCCCGCCCCGGCGCCCCGCAGGAGGCGCTGATCGGTTTCCTCAGGGAACTCGCCGAAGAGGTTCGCGGCGCACCGGCGCGCGACTGACCCTCCGGGGCGTTGCGGTCCGCGCAACGCACCCGTCGCGCCTGCGTGATTCACATCCGACCCGCGCGTGCCATGCTGAAAGCTGCCATGGCCGCACCGAGGTTCGGATGATTGCACTTCCCAAGCGCTTCTCCTGGCTGATTTTCGGCGCGCTGCTGGCCGGTGCGCTCGCCGGCTTGGTCGCCCACCGTTTCGCACCGCCAGCGCTCGCATCGGGCATCGTCGAAGTCTGCGAGACAGCCGGGGCCATCTTCCTCAACCTGGTGAAGATGATCGTCGCCCCGCTGATCTTCGCGACGCTGACCAGCGGCATCGCCGGCATGTCCGACGGCGGGTCGGTCATGCGCATCGCCGTCCGGGCCATGCTGTGGTTCCTCGCCGCCTCGGTCGTCTCGCTGGTGCTCGGGACCTCGATGGGGCTGCTGCTACGGCCCGGCGAGGGGCTCGCCATCGCCCTGCCGGACGGCTCGGCAGGGGAGGCGCTCGCCGCGCCGCTGTCGGCGAAGCAAGTCATCGTCGGCGCCTTCCCGGCCTCGGTGTTCGAAGCGTTCGCCAGCAACAACATCCTCCAGGTCGTGGTCTTCTCGCTGTTCGCGGGCCTCGCGCTGGCGAGCCTCAGGGAGCGCGGAGCGGCGCTGCTGACGGGCGTACGGCAGCTCGCCGACCTCATGCTGGCAATCACGACCTACGTGATGCTGCTCGCCCCGATCGGCGTGTTCGCGGCGGTCATGGCAACCGTGACGAAGCAGGGGCTGGAAATCATCGGCGCGCTCGGATGGCTGGTCGCCGGCTACTATCTCACCCTCGCGGTCATGATCGGCATCCTGCTCGCGGTCGGCCTCGCGCTCCTACGCGGCCGCCTGCCCGAGCTGCTGCGCGCGATGCGCGACCCCGTGGCGATTGCCTTCTCGACCTCGAGCTCGGAGGCCGCCTACCCTCGCCTCCTCGCGGCCCTCGAGGGCTTCGGCGTCCGGCGCGACATCGCGGGCCTCGTCCTGCCGCTCGGCTATTCGTTCAACCTCGACGCCTCGATGGCCTACTGCACCTTCGCCTCGATCTTCATCGCCCAGGCCTACGGAATCCCGCTGCCTCCTGGCGAGTTGGTCATGCTGATGCTGATGCTGATGCTGGCCAGCAAGGGCATCGCCGCCGTGCCGAGGGGATCGCTCATCGCGCTCGCGGCGGTCCTGCCCCAGTTCGGTTTCCCGGCGGCCGGCCTGCTGCTCCTGCTCGGCGTCGACCACCTGCTGAACATGGGCCGCTCGGGCACCAACGTCCTCGGCAACGCGCTCGCCGTCGTGGCGGTCGAGAAATGGCAGGCCGCGGGAGGGGAAAAGCTGCCGGCCAGGGGGTGAGCGGCTTCGAGGCGTCTTCCAGCCCGGCGCATCCCTGCGAAACGTCGGCGCGTCGCGACGCCCGATCCCCTTGTCTTCCCGGGAGAGAACAGGCGAGCAGTCCATTCCCTGGCTAACCGCCCGTTTTGCTTGACTAACAATCGTCTCACCCTACTCCACGACGCCGGTCGTAACAGAACAAGGACCACAATAATGGCCTCGCTCGATCGTGATATTGAAACCTTGATCACCCTGACTTCCGACATCGTCGCCGCCCATGTCAGCAACAACAGCCTCGGCGTCGAGGACGTCCCCGCGCTGATCGAGAACGTTTACGGCGCGCTCGCCGGCCTCGGCGCCGCTGCGCAAGTCGAGGTCAAGCCGGAGCCGGCGGTCGCGATCCGCGCCTCGATCAAGAACGACCACATCGTCTGCCTCGAAGACGGCAAGAAGATGAAGATGCTCAAGCGTCACCTGATGAGCGATCACGGGCTGACGCCGGCCGAGTACCGCGCCCGCTGGGGCCTTCCGGCCGACTACCCGATGGTCGCTCCCGACTACGCCGAGAAACGCCGGACGCTGGCCAAGAAGATCGGCCTCGGCCGCATGCCCGGCCAGCGCCGGGGCCGCCGCAACAAAGCCTGATCCTCAGCGGACGCCCAGCTCTCGCCTCACCGCTCCGTCGGCGCGCCTCCGCGGCACGTCCGGCGCGGCGGTGCCGGCCTTGCGCACGGCGCTCACGTGACGCGCCAATCGACGCGCCGCTCAGGGTTCCCGCGCACCGGGCTCGAGCGCGAACAATCCGGGCGACCGCCGGTCCGCTGGCCGGCCGGCGGCCGGCGACGCCGGCCCCTCGCCCCGGCGCAGGGCGAACAGGTCCGACCTCGCCGCTGCTTCCCCAACGGGCGCCGGAGCGCCCCGCCCCGCCACGGTGGCAAGATAGGCCCGGGTCTCGGCCGGCAGCGGCTGGCCGGTCGCAAGGTGCGCCGCGTAGCGCGCAGGCCCCGCGTTGTAGGCCGCGAACAATCCCGGATAGCCGAACCGGTCGTACATCATCCTGAGGTAGGCCGTACCGGCGAGGATGTTGTCGCGCGGATCGTGCGGGTCGGCCCCGAGGCCGAACCGCGTGCGCATCGCCGTCCAGGTTCCCGGCATCAGCTGCATCAGGCCCATCGCGCCCGCGCGGCTCACGATCGGGCGGCCATGAAGCGTCGCCCGGCCGCCGCTTTCCGCCCGGATCACGCTGCGGATCCACTCGGCGGGCAACCCGAACCGCGCCGAGGCCTCGGCGACATGCGGCTCCCAGCGGTCGAGCGGGCCCGCCGCGGCGGGCGCGGCCGGCAGGAGAAGCAGCGCGAGCCCGGCGGCGAGGAGCGGCCTCAGCGCGGCCACAGCAACCTCGCGCGCCCGAGTACCTCGCCGCCACGGCTCGGCCCGAAGTAGCGGCCATCGAACGCGAGAGGCTGGTCCGGCGACAGCAGCAGGACGCTGCCCTCGTCCAGCCGCACGCACCCGTGCCATCGCCAGGGCAAGGGTCGCCCCGAGGGATCGGCCCGCAGCCGGAACGCCACCTTGCGCCCGCCGACGAAGATCGCCGCGCCGAGCGCGCAGACGCGATCGCCGGCCGAGGCGGCGACGCGCTTCACCAGCGGCACGTTGCCCGGAAGGTACCCGCGCGCCGCCCCGAGAGCGCGCGCGGCGCGGGGCGGCCAGGCGACCGCCATGTCGCCCCGCCCGATCGGAGCCGACGGGCTGACCCGATAGATGCCCACCGGGCTGCTCGCGCTCGCGTTCCAGACGAGCCTGGGCGTCGGAGGCAGCAGGACCGGCGCGAGCAGGAGGCCGAGCGCGAGCGCGCCGAGCCCCGCGACGCGCAGCCGGCGGGATGCTCCGGACGCCTCAGTCACGCGAGCTCGCCGCGGTGCTCCTCGACCAGGTGTCGAGATCGTCGATGTGATAGCGCACGTAGCGGCTGTGGCGGCGGAAGCGCGGGCCCGAGCCGTCCGCGCGCATCGCCTGCAGGCGGCGCGCGCTGAGGCCGAGGTAGAAGGCCGCCTGCTCGGTCGAGAGGAACGGGCATCCCTTGCGGGCGCGGGCCGCACGAGCAATTTCGTCCTCTTCCATGGCGAGCCTCGCTGTCCGCCCGCGGCACTCCGCCGCGGACCTCTCGCCCCGGTCTGCCTCGCCGCGCCGGCCTGGCAGAGGCTCGAAAGGCGCGGCGCCGAGATTCGAGCCCCCGCGGGATGCCGGCGGGTGCCGCGCCAGTGCCGGGCGCGAGCCGGTCAGTCACCGAGCAGCGAGCGCCAGCCGCCTGCGGCCATGGCGCGCGCGCCCAGCGCGAGCCGTTGCGCCTGCGACCGCAGGCTGGGCGCTGCCGAGCGCCAGCGTTCCCCGGCCGCCTCGCCGCTCAGCAAGGCAGCCGCGATGTCGCGATGGGTGGCGCCGTCCGCGAGGGCATCCCGGGCCCGCAGGAGCAGGACCAGCCGGCGGCTGCGGCTGCGGTGCGCCGGCGGCGGCAGCCTGCCGGTCCGCGCGAACCGGAGCAAGCGGTGCAGCGTGTCGAGCGGAGCGCGCAGCGCCGCGACGCCCGCCAGGCGAAAGGTGAGGACCGAGGGGCCCGCGAGAAGCGACCCCGAGAGGAGATCGAGGCGCAGGCAAGCCTTGCCGTCGCACAGCAGGCCATGTTCCGGCCCGCCAGCGGCGCGGACGACGGTCAGGAGCTGCGGGAACCGCGCGAGGTCGAGGCAGTCGTCCGCCGGCCCTCCGGCAACCGCCTCCGCCACCAGCACCCCGGCCGCCCGCTCGCGCCGCCACACGGGCCGCGCCAGCGCGGCGGGAAGCCGGTGATCCTCGAAGGCATGGAGCCCCCAGCCGCCCGCCGCCGGATCGGCCGCGGTCACCTCGGGCAAGGCGCGAACGCGCCGCGGCGCGGCCCTTGCCGCCGCGGCGTAGCCCGGATCGCGGCGCAGCCACTCCCAGGCGAGCATCTCGGGTGCCGCCCCGAGGAGAGCGCGGTAGTCCGCGGCCTCGCGCCAGTCGGGCAGTCCCTCCCCAGCACCGACCAATCGCCGGGCCCCCTAGCGCGCGGCGAGCGACCCCGCCCGGGGGCGCGATCGGCAAGCGGCAGGGAGCAGGACGGCGATGGCGCATCTCCGGCGGCGAGCCGCGAACGGAGCAGCACGCGCGCCGCTATCCCATTCCCCCATCCGGGGGACTTGCCTCGGCGAAGCCGACCCAGCCGTCGCGCAGCGCGTGCACCGCAAGCTGGGTGCGCGTGGCGACGCCGTAGGCGGCCCGCGCGCGCTTGACGTAGTGGCGCGCGGTGGCCTCGCCGATGCCGAGGATCGTGCCGATCTCCCAGTCGGTCTTGCCGAGCGCGACCAGCCGCAGGCATTGCGCCTCGCGCCGGCTGAGCCGCGGGGGCGCCGGCACGCCGGTGCCCTGCAGCCGGCGCGCGGCGCCGAAGGCCCGCGCGCCGATGAGCTCGGCGCAAAGCAGGTGGCGAGCGGGCAAGTCGCGTCCGCGGCGCACCGCGAACGAGCACGACCCGGGGGGTTCCCCGGGAATGTTCGCCGGCACGGTGAAGCCTCCGCCGAGCCCGTGCCGGCGCCCCAGCGCGAGGATCTCGCGGTGCGCCGCGGTCAGCGGCACCAGGGCGCCGAGGCGGTCCCAGGAAAAGCCGAGGTTGGTGCGGCCGCTCGCGAGGTGGACCGGGTCCCCGGCAAGGCTCGCGCGCGCGGCAAGCTCGGCGACCCACGCGGGCGGGTAGTTGTCGATCCGCAGCAGGCCGGCCCGCCCCGGTCCGATCGCGGCGTGGTGGAGCAGCGCGACGTGCGCGAACCCGAGCTCGCGCGCCGCATCCTCGAGCACACCGGCAAGCTCGCGGCAAGACGCGCAGCGCCCGGCGCGCGCCTCGAACTGGTCAACCAGGCCGGCAAGGCGAATGTCCGCCCCTCCCCCGCTTGAATTGCCCCGCAGCGGCCCGAGAGCCGCAACAGCATTGTCGCGCATAACAAGCCACGAATAAATACTTTGATTATAACGCGCAGTCTGATTGAATAAGCCTTTAGTCCCAAATGTTACGACTTTAGTCGAGCGCGCCGGGTCGGGGACTGCACTTCAAGGTCGTCCGGATGGCCGGTTTGAGGCCCGGCGGTCCGGACATCGCGAAGGAACGGCAAGGCGGAAGGCAAGCTTGGACGCGCCCCGCCTCGCCGCGGGGGGCGATGCTCGACAGGATAGATGCATTCATCAGCGACCTGGCCGGGGCCAGGACCGAAGGCGACCTCGCGGGACTGCTGGGCGAGATCAGTCATGAGATGGGCTTCGCCTATTTCGCGGTCACCCACCACGTCGACCTGCACGGCCTGGACGGCCCGGCGATCCGCCTCGCCAACTACCCGGACGACTGGGTCGACTACTTCGACCGCAACGGACTCGGGCCCTGCGACCCGGTGCACCGCGCCAGCCAGCTGACCAGCGTCGGCTTCCCCTGGTCGCGGCTGCCCGAGCTCATCCGCCTGTCGGCGAGGGACCGCGAGGTGCTCGACCTCGCCGCCCGGCGCGGGATCGGCGAGGGTTTCACGGTACCCGCTCACGTCCCCGGCGAAGCCAACGGCTCGTGCTCGTTCGCCACCCGGGCCGGCCAGCCGCTGCGCGAGGGGCGCCTGCCGCTCGCCCAGCTGGCCGGCGCCTTCGCTTTCGAAGCGGCGCGCAAGGTCTGGCGCATGCGCTCGCCCGACCCCGAACCGCGCCCGCAGCTGACCGAGCGGCAACGCGACTGCGTCGTGTGGGTCGCGCGCGGCAAGTCCGACTGGGAGATCTCGCGCATCCTCGGGCTCAGCCCCGAGACCGTGAGCGAGTACCTCAAGCGGGCGCGCGAGCGCTACGGCGTCAGCAAGCGGACGATGCTGGCCGTCCACGCGCTGTTCGACGGCACGATCAGCTTCACCGACGTGCTCAGGCGCTGAGGCACCCCCCCCCTTTCCGGGACTCGCGCGGCCGCCCGCGGCCCGGCGATAGCCTGCCCCGGCCAACAAAGGGGGAAGCCGCCATGATCGTGACAGCCGGGCACCTGCCGCAGCCGCTCGCGGACGCAACGCTGCGGTCCATGTTCGAGGCGCGCAAGCGCGTGTTCGTCGACCTGCTCAAGTGGGACCTGCCGGTGCTCGAGGGGCGCTACGAGCTCGACCAGTTCGACGACGCGCACGCCGTCTACCTGATCGTCCGGGGCGAGGCGGGCGAGCACCTCGGCTCCGCCCGCCTGCTCGAGACCGAGCGGCCCCACCTCCTCGACACGCTGTTCGCCGACTTGTGCGAGGGTCCGGTGCCGCGCGGGCCCCGCGTGCGCGAGATCACCCGGTTCTGCCTCGACCGCGGCCTGACGGCCGCGTGCCGCCGCACGGTCCGCGACCGGCTGGTGACCGCGCTGGTCGACCACGCGCTCGAGCGTGGAATCGCATGCTACACCGGGATCGCCGAGATCGGCTGGCTGCAGCAGATCCTCGCGTTCGGCTGGCGCTGCCGGCCGCTCGGGCTTCCGGCGCAGCGGGCCGGCAAGACCCTCGGCGCGCTGAGGATCGATATCTCGCGCGAGACCCCGGCGCTGCTCAGGCGCGCCGGTATCCACGCGGCCTGGGGCACTCCAGCGGACGCGAGGGAAGCGGCATGACCGGCGTGGACGAGACCACCGCCTCGCAGGATACTCCCGCCGCGGCGGACGAGTGCGCGAGGGAGCTGCTTGCCCGGGGCTACTGCGTGCTGCGCGGCCTGCTCCCGGACACGGTCCGCGCGCTCGACCGCGACCTAGCCGAGGACTTTGCGCGGACACCGTTCTGCGAAGGCGGGTTCTACGGCACGCTCACGCGGCGGTTCGGGCGCCTGCTGACCCGCTCGCCACATGCCGGGCGCCTGGTGCTCGATCCGCTGGTCTGCGCGGTGGCCGAGCAGGTGCTTTCGCCCTGGTGCGACACGCTCCAGCTCAACCTGACCCAGGGAATCGCGGTCCATCCGGGCGCGCTGCCGCAGCTGCCGCACCGCGACCAGGACATGTGGCGCGGAGCGGTCGGGGAAACCGAGTACCTCGTCAACGTCATGTGGCCGTTCACGCGCTACACGCGCGAGAACGGCGCGACGCTTGTCTGGCCCGGCAGCCATGGCCGCAAGGCGCTCGAGACCGACCCGCCCGAGCACCCCGCGGTGGCGATCGAGATGGAGCCGGGCGATGCGCTGCTGTTCCTCGGCTCGACCCTGCACGGCGCCGGCGGCAACCACAGCGACAGGGTCCGCCGCGGCTGCATCGTCAGCTACTGCCTCGGGTGGCTCAAGCCCTACGAGAACCAGTGGCTCGCCTACCCGCCCGAGGTCGCGCGCGGGTTCTCGAGCGAGCTCGCCGGCCTCGTCGGATACCGCCAGCATCGCCCCAACCTCGGCAACTACGAGGGCCGCTGCCCGTCGATCCTGCTCGGCGGACCGCCGCCCGCCCGCCTCGGCGCGATCGACGCGCTGAGGCCCGACCAGGCGGCGACCGTCGCCGAGCACGTCGAACGCCAGCGGCGAGGCGACGGATGAGCCCGGGCCACGAAGCCCGGTGAACGCCGGGGTCACGTTCGAGCGGGTCTACCTCGCGCTCAAGGAGCAGCTGGGCGACGGGCGGTTCGCTGCCGGGACGCACCTCGAGCCTGCCCTGCTGGCACGGGACCTCAATGTCAGCATCACGCCGGTGCGCGACGCCCTCCACCGGCTCGCGGGCGAGGGCCTCGTCGACACGCCGCGCGGCGAAGGGTTCCGCACCCCGCCGGCAACCGAGCTCGGCCTGCGCCAGCTCTACCGCTGGAACCAGGCGATGCTCGCGCTCGCGACGCGCCTCGGTGCGAGCGCGCGCCGTGCGGACCCCGCCGATCTCGCGAGCGGCGATCCGGTCGAGCGGACCGAACGCCTGTTCCTGGCGATCGCGGCGCTGGCCGCGAACGTCGAGGCAACCGCCGCGCTGGACGGGCTCAACGACCGCCTGCGGCCCGTCCGGCGCGCCGAGCTGCGCGTCCTGCCCGGGCCCGAGGCCCAGCTCGAGGAGATTGCCGCCTCGCTTGCCGCAGGCGACCTCCCGGCCCTGCGCCGGGCGCTCGCGGCCTATCACCGCCGGCGGGAGCGCGCCGTCGACAGGATCGTCGCCGCCCTCCACGCGCCGGGCGAGGCCTGAGCGGCCACTCGCCCGTCCCCAGCCATCGAGGTGCCCGACCGGCCCGGGAAAACAATCGTCCTGTCAGCGGCGTATAAGCTTCGTACCCCCGGGACCCCACCCTACCCTCTCCCGTGCTGCACTCCCGCAGCACGAGGAGACCTACGATGGAACGTGACAACCATGACGCGGTGATCGATCTCGGTACCGCGAGCCTCGCCACCCGCGGCCAGGACATCCCGGTCGACCAGGAGAGCGACGGCTATCGGCTGATGGGCCTGCTCGAGGCCTGAGCCGGACGCGCGGGGGCCCCGGGCCCCCGCGCAACCCCCCTTGCAATGACCTACCTCGCGCTCGAGCCCCACGTCCGCTACGGAATTGCCGGCGGGCACCCCGTATTCCTCGACCTGCGCCGCGACCGCTACCTGATGCTCGACGAGCCGGCCGAACGGGCCTTCGCGGTCCTCGCGCAGGGCGGACCCTGGCCCGACGACACGGCCGCCCACCGGCTGCTGGCAACGGGCCTGTTCCGGCGGGCCGCCGCCCCAGCCGACCTCTCGCCGGCCGCCGTCGCGCGGCCCGGGGCGAGCCTGCTCGACGAGCTTGCAGGATCCGGCACGGGCCCCGTCCCCTGGCTGCGGGCCTGGCGCACGGTCGCCCGCGCGCGCCGGCGGCTGCGCACCATTCCGCTGCTCGAGCTCGTCGAAGCCAGGGCCAGCCTCGGCGATCCCTCCGCGACTGGCGAGGCCATCGCCGCGGCCGCCCGCGAATTCCTCGCCGCGCGGGCGCTGGTACCGATCGAGCGCAGCTGCCTGCTCGACGCGCTGGCGCTGCTCGACTGGCTCGGCGCCCTGGCCGGCCCCGTCACGCTGGTGTTCGGCGTCAGGCTGAGCCCGTTCCGGGCCCATTGCTGGCTGCAGACCGAGCGGCTGCTGCTGACCGATGCCTTCGACGAAGTCGGCGGTCTCACGCCCGTGATGGCGGTCTGAGGGGCATGCGCTACCTCGCCGCCGCCGGGCCGCCCGAGGCTCTCGAACGGCATCGGCGCGAGCGCGATCCGTCGAGGCTCGAACACCTCGTTCAGGCGATCGACGTTCCCGGCCTTTCCGTCTGGACCCTGCCCGGCACGCCGGTCGTGCACGGCGAAGACGGCCGCAGCCTCGCGGTCGGGCTGCTGTTCGAGCGCGCGAGCGGCCGGCGGGTGCAGCGGATACCCGCGTCCCTGCCCGAAGAGCGCGAGTTCGCCGCCCGCTTCTGGGGCGCCTACGTGCTGTTTGCGATACAAGGTCCGGCGCACGCGGTGTTGCGCGACCCCTCGGGCAACGTGACCGCCTGCCATCGCCGTGTCGGCCCGATCGACCTCTATGCGTCCGACGCCGCGCTGCTTGCTTGCGCATCGCCGGCCCCGATCCGCCCCGACCCCGAGTTCCTGCGCGACTGGCTCACCTATCCGTTCCTGCGCGCGGCGCGCACGGGATGGGAAGGAACCGGCGAGATCCTGCCCGGCACCCTGCGCCGCGTCGACGGCACAGCCGTCGAGATCCGCGAGGCCTGGAGCCCCTGGGACCACGCCCGCGGGAACGCGGTCCTCGACGATTTCGAGGAGGCAGCCGCCGGGCTGCGCGCCGCGGTCCTGCACGCCGTCCCAAGGCTCGTCGATCATGCGGCCGACCCCGTCATCCGGCTCTCGGGCGGTCTCGATTCCGCGATCGTCGCCGCGGCGCTCGTCAATGGGGGCGTACGCTTTCGCGCGGTCACTTTCGCGACGCGCGCACCCGACGGCGACGAGCGTCACTACTCCCGGGCCGCCGCGCGGCACTGGAGCATCCCGCTCGCCGAGCTCGTGGAGGAGCCGCAGGTGCCCGACTTCGGGCAAGCGGGCCCCGCGGCGCTGCGGCCGCCCGCGAACGCCGTGCTGCAGCTGCTGCACCGCGCCATCGAGAGCCACCTCGCGCAGACCGGTGGCGACCTGGTGCTCGGCGGCACCGGCGGCGACAACGTGTTCTGCTTCCTCGGCAGCGCCTCACCCGTCCTCGACGCCCTGCGGATGCGGGGCCCGGGCGGCGCCGCGAGCGCCGTCCGCGACCTCGCCCGGATGCACGGCACGACCGTAAGCGCGGTGATGCGCGCGGCCTGGCGCCGGTCGCGCCAGCCGATGGCGCGCTGGCGCCGCGACGACACCTTCCTCGCGCCCGGCGCGGCGGCGGAGGAACCGCAGCCCCATCCCTGGCTCGAGCCGCCGGCGCGTACGCCTCGCGGCAAGCTCGAGCACCTCCAGTCGATCGTGAGCATAGGCCACTTCCTGGCGGAGCCCGGCCCCGGCAGGACGGCCACGATCCACCCGCTGCTGGCCCAGCCGGTGCTCGAGGCCTGCCTGCGCATCCCGACCTGGCTGTGGATCCGCGGCGGCCGCGACCGCGCGGTCGCGCGCCGGGCCTTCGCCGACCTGCTGCCGCCGGCGATCGCAACGCGCCGGTCGAAGGGCGGCCTCGGGTCGATGGTCTCGGCCGCCTACCTCGCGGGCCGCGGCCAGCTCGCGGACCTGCTACTCGGCGGCAAGCTCGCCGCCATGGGCCTGCTCGACCGCGAGGCCATCGCCGCCACCTTGCGCCGGCCCGGGGACCCGGAGGCGGGCTACCTGCGGCTGCTCGACATCGCGGCCGCGGAGACCTGGCTGCGCTCGCTCGACCCCTGAGCCGCATCGCGCCGCTGCCGCATCGCTTGCCATCGCGCGTATTGCCCGGCCTTGGCCGGGTCCGGATCGACGTAGTCCTGCAGCCAGTAGCGGAACCAGTCGAGGTTGCGGCGGTACACCGCCAACCGGTGGCGCGGCTGGAACTTGGCGTGCCGCTCGTCCGGAAAGGCATAGAGCTCGACCGGCGTCGGCGTGCGCGCCAGCCTGGCGAAGACCTCCGCCTCCGCGCGCGCCTCGTTCTCCGGCAGCTGCATCAGCACCGGCGCCGCGATCCACTCGGCATTGAGCGCGGGCGAGACGAGGCGCCAGCGCTCCGGCGTCTCGTCCGGACTGCCCAGCCCGATCGCGTCGCTGAGCACGTCGGCATAGTCGCGGCCCGGCAAGGCACTCATCCAGTAGCGGGCAGGGGTATATTGCGGCGAAGCCACGGAGACTGCTGCCAGCAGGTCCGAGTTCATCGCGGTCCACATGGCCACTTCGCTGCCGAAGCTGAACCCGCCCATGCCGACCCGCGCCGGGTCGACCAGTCCGCGCCCCGCCAGGAGGCGCACCAGTCCCTCGAGCGCCTCGAGCCCTGCCTGATATTCATCGGTGATATCATCGCTGTCGGTCGCCACCGTGTTGAGGCACGCGGCAACGAACCCGGCATCGACGAGCGGCGCCAGGGGAAACTCGTCGCCGGCCGTGCCGCGCAGGTAGCCTGGGCACTCGTAGTAGCTGACGAACAGCGGAGCCCGATCGGTCCCGCCCTCGGGAAGCAGGATGGTCCCGGTCGCTTCCCGTCCGTCGTCGAGCGTCCAGGAGAGCTGCTCGACACGCGGCATGGATCGCCGGCGTAACAAGGCGTTCGGATCGTGGAGGACCGAGCGAGCGCCCGTGGCCAGGTCGATCGTCTCGAGGCGCGGCGGCTCGACCGCGCTTGCCGTCACGCAGATGGCTAGCTCGCGGCTGAACGCGCAGGGTCGGGACGCAACGCGCGAGCCCGCCAGCAGGCCCTCGGCCGAAAGGACATGCCGCACGAGGCCCCGCTCGACGTCCCAGAGGTAGAGCGCCTGGCGATAGTGACCGTCGCGCACCGTGATCGCGAGCTCGCTGCTCGCGGG
>JBIQKN010000006.1:24706-52346 GCA_044506565.1 Sphingomonadales bacterium
CCCGCGCTCGAGGTCCACCGCCCGACGAGCCGCTGGCTGGCGAGCCGGCCGCCGACCCATCCTCCGCGGTAAAGATTCCGCAGCAGGTCCACGCTGCCGTCGACCAGGATGCCGTCATCGTACTCGCGCCGCTCCGCCCGCTCGATCTCGGACCGCGACGGGCCGACCAGGTAAGTCAGAACCCGGCCATCGGCCTCCGCCGAGACCCACTCGACGTCTGCGTCGGCGACGAGGACCGCCCGGCTGCCGGCGCCGTCCACCGCCGTTCGCCACAGTCCGATGACGCCATCGACCAGGGCGCGATGGAACACGTGCCGCTCGTCGGGCGACCATACGATGGCCTCCACCGCCAGCGGCTCGGCAGGCCCCTCGACCGGTGCGCCGCCGCCGGCGACATGGCGAACCTCGCCGCTCCGCAGGTCCGCGGCGTACCAGTCGAGCACGTAGCCGTTCAGGTCGAGCGACGCCCGCTCCACCCTGAAGACCAGGTATCGCCCGCTAGGCGACACAGAGAGACTGGTGATGTCGGCTACTTCGACGAGCTCGGATATCGAGGGCCCGGCCGCAGCCGGGCTCTCGGGGACGCACAATGCCAGCGCCAGGCAGGCCGCCCGTGCCGGCCAGGGCATCGGCCGTCTCACCAGGTCTTGCGGACCTGAAGCGAAACGAACCGCCCCCTGCCGCCGGCATTGACCGGATCGTAACCGAGACCGGCGGTCCGCCCCGGCCCGGGCCCGAGAAAGGGCGGGTCGGCGTCGAGCAGGTTCTCCGCAAAGAGCGAGATTCGCGTGCCGCGCAGCCCGGCTGCCCCCTCATCGCCGAACTGGTAGGACAGGCCGAGATCGAGGGTTGTCCAGGAACCGACCGGCACGACGTCGACGCCGCGGTCGTCCTCGTATCCGCCTGCATGGTTGGCCGACAGGGTGCCGCCCCACCCGCCGCGGCTCCAGGCGACACTGCCGCGGCCGCGCCAGGCGAGCGGCCCGAACGGGCGGTCGAGCGCGCGCGTCACCGGGCTCGTCCCGGTCAGGCGATTGTCGAACGACAGCACGCGGTTGACGTTGGCATCCAGCACGAACCGGTTGGCTCCCGCCTCGAACGCGTAGCGCGCCGTGAAGTCGAGCCCGTCGGTGCGCGTCTCGGCCGAGTTGGTGATGCGCGTGTCTAGCAGGATGTCGATGTCGGCGGGGGTGGCCCCGCCGTTCGAGAACCCCGGCCCGGTCACGTCGAAGGTCCGCCGGGCGGCCTCGATGATCGCGGTAAGTTCGGCCAGATCGGGACTGCGATCGATGATCGGCTCGAACGCCGGGTCGCCGACGACGGCGACCCGAGCCGTCGGCAATGCGATACGGTCGGCGAACCGGACCGAATAGTAAGTCAGGGAAAGGGACAGCCCGGGCACCCCCACCGGCGCCACCTCCGCCCCGGCCGACCAGGTGCGCGACGTCTCGGGCCCGATATCGGGGTCGCTTCCTTGCAGGATCGCGGCGATCTCGCCGGGTACGGCTTGCGCCGGGTCGCGGTAGACGAGGAAGGACGGTGCGTGAAAGACGTCGTAGACCCCGCCCAGCTCGGCCAGCAGCGGCGCGCGGAACGACGTCCCGTAGGAGGTCCGCAAGGCCAGCCCCCGGACCGGCGACCAGAGCAGGCCGAGCTTGGGATCGAACGCCGAACCGGTCCCGCCGTAGTCGTCCAATCGGCCCGCAGCGGACAGCTCCAGCCTTTCGAGGCCGGGGGCACGGTTCGCTGCGGATACGAGCGGGATCGACAGCTCTCCGAACAGCGAGCGCACCGTCCGGCTCCGGCGATCCACCGCCCTCGCGATGACCGACGATTCGAAACCGTCGCGGTAGCGCTCGCGCCGCACCTCGCCGCCAAGCGCGACGGCAAGCGGGCCGCCCGGCAACTCCACCAGCGTCCCGTCCACCCTGAGCGCGCCGCCGGCGATCTCGTTGCGGACGTCGCGCGCGTTGGCGAGCTCGACGCCGCCCGGCTGGGTCTGGCGCTGATCGGTCCACGACCGCCCGTAATTGCCTTCGACGCGCACGCGCCAGCTCCCCGGGAGCTCGTAGGTCAGTTCGCCGGACAGCGTCACCGACCGGGCGACGCCGTGCGCGTAGATCGCTAGCGGCACTCCCAGCTCGAAATAGGTCCGGTCGGTCGTGCGGTGGCCGTAGGTGCCCGTCGCGCCTGCCCTGAGACCGTCGGCGAGGTTCTGCTCGACGCTGGCGAGCACGCTGTGACGCCGCTCGTACGGCAGCAGGTAGCCATCGGCTGGGAGTCCGAGGACGAACGAACGGTCGCCCGCCGCGATCTCTTCCTCGCGGCGGTATTCGTAAGCCACGAGGCCGTGTCCGCTGCCCCAGTCGTGACCGCCCGCCTGCGAGAACAGGAGTTGCTCGCCGCCACCCCGGGTAGCCAGCCCGCCCTGGAGGCTCGTCTCGAGGCCGTCGAGCCGATCGCGCAGGACGAAGTTCACCACGCCGCCGACGGCATCCGATCCGTAGATCGCCGAGGCGCCGTCGGTCAGGATGTCGACGCGCTCGACAAGGCTCAACGGGATCAGCGAGACGTCGACGAAGGCGCCGTAACCGCTTGGCGCCAGCCGGCGGCCGTTGAGCAGCACGAGCGTCGCCCGCTGACCGAGCCCGCGCAAGTTCACGCCGGCGCCATGGTCCGTCACGTCCTGATCCGGCAGCGTTATGCCGAAGTTCTCCTGGTTGATCCCGGCCTGCGAGTTCTGCGGCAGCTTGCGCATGAGCTGCTCGACCGAGGTCGCCCCCGACCGATCGATCTCGTCGCGGTCGATCACGATGATGGGTGAGCTCGCCGGCGCTCCGCGCAGGTGCGTGCCGGTGACGACGATCGTGCCGTCACCTTCTTGCGGGTCGCCGGCGAGCTCCGCGGGGGCCGGTCTTTCGCCTCCTCCCGCCCTGACGATGACGAAGGATTCCCCCACCCGGCGCGCCTCGAGCCCACTACCCACGAGCAGGCGCGCGAGCGCTTCCTCGACCGTCAGCAAACCGGAAAGCGGGGCCGCGCGACGCCCGCGGACAAGATCGCCGGCCGCGACGATGCTTTCCCCGCTCTGCACCGACAGGGCGCGCAGCGAGTCCGAGAGATCCTGAGCCGGCAGCGAGAACTCGAACTCGCCGGCGTCCTGCGCGGACGCGGGCGCCGAGCACGTAATCATCGTTGCGGCGCCCGCCAGCAGCACCACCGTCACACCGTTACCGCGCATGTCGTCCCCCCTCTGCATCCGCCGGTCCGGCGGCTTCCCGAGGCTTTGACGACAGGCCCACGGCCTACCCCCCAAAAATCTTCAAGCCAGGCGCATCTTTCGGATCGCGACGGTGAGCAGGGCCGCCAGGACCCGGCAAGGTGTCAGCCTGCGCGACGGGCAGTCCGGCGCGCGGGCGTCAGAAGCGCTGTACGCGAGCCATGAGCCGGGCCAGCCGGGCCGCGACCTCGGACTGCTCGAGGTCGAGCGCCCGGGCGATCATGTCGTCGGTGTGACCCCGGCACAGGAGCGCGAGAACCTCGTTGTCCAGGCCGGCATCGCCCCCGCGTCCGGTCATCGCGACCTCATAGCGCCATCCGCTCGTGCCAGGCGCGTTGCAGCTAGGCCGGAACGGACTGCGCCGGGGCGCACATGAACCCGGCGAAGAACGCAGCCAGCTCGTCATGGGCGTCGAGGGGCAGCACGTGCGCGACGAACTGGTCGGGACGGACGAGCACGACGCAGCCATCCGGCCGGCTGACCTCGCGCAAGTCGAAGATGTCCTGCCGCAGGTCCGCGCAGAAGACCTTCTCGTAGTCCCTCAGGCCAAAGCGGCCCTTGGCCGGAAACAGGAAAGGCGGAAGGCTCGAAAGGTCGACGTCCCGATGAGGCTGCTGAAGCACCAGGCGACAGTCGATCGCCGCATCGTCGGCAGCGCCTGCCGGGGTAAATCGCCTTATGGGGGAGCGCTCTGCCGTGGCGAGGAAATCGCACAGCCGGCGCCACGTCGAACCGGAAGCTCCGGGATCCGCCGCCTCGGCAAAGATCATGAGCCGCCAGCGTCCGTCCGCCTCCACGGTGTGCCCGAGATGCACCGGCTTCGCGTCGGCGAGCCGGATCACCGGCGCCGAATGGAAGCGCTCGCCGATCGGGAAGCCGCGCGCCAGCTGCTGGTGCTGCCGGTGGCCAACGATCGGCGAGGCCGGGTAGCGGACCGCCGTTCCGGCGGTGTACCGGCCGTGGCGCACGAAGTAGCTCTGGACCTCTTCGGGCGAAACGAGCGGGCCGCTCCCGTCCGGCGCCTGCTCTGCCGAGCGGCTGAGCAGCGTCGCCCACTCCCGGTCGAACTCTATGAGTTCCCTCGCGATCGGCTGCCGTTCGTCCGAATAGCTGCGCAGGAGCTCCGCGGGAGCCCGTCCTTCGAGGACGGCAGCCAGCTTCCAGCCGAGGTTGAAGGCGTCCTGCATCGACACGTTCATTCCCTGGCCGGCCTTCGGGCTGTGCGTGTGGCACGCATCGCCGGCGATGAAGACCCGCGGCGTCCTCGTTGCCCGCTCCTCCGGCGGAACGTCGTCGAAACGGTCGCACAGGCGCTGGCCGATCTCGTAGGCCGACCACCAGGCGACGTCACGGACATCGATCTCGAACGGCTGGAACACCTCGCGGGCGGCCGCGATCACGTGGTCGAGCGTTATCTCCCTGCGGCCGAAGCGCCGGCCTTCGCCGAAGCCGTCCATCTCGACGTAGATCCGGACGAGAAAGCCCCCCTCTCGCGGAATGAGAACGACGCTTCCCTTGTCGACCGAATTGATGATCGACTTGAAACGAATGTCGGGAAAGTCGGTCCGCGCGAGGATGTCCATCACCCCCCAGACCTTGTTCGCGTAGTCTCCCTTAAGCTCGAGCCCGAGGGACTGCCGAACCAGGCTGCGGGCCCCGTCGCAGCCGACCGCGAAGCGGGTCCGCACCGTTTCCACCAGGGGTTCGCTCCCCGGCACCTCGCGCTCGAACCGCGCGGTGACCGGGTATGCCCGCAGGTCGTTGGCGTCGCCCGGGTCGATCTCGAGCCCGACCAGCCGGCGAGAGTAGCAGGGCTCAAGCCGGCGCGGGGACTTGCGCATCGCCTCGAGATAGAATTCGTGCACCCGCGCCTGGTTGAGGATGACGTGCGGAAATTCCGAAAGCCCTTCCTCGGTGTCGATCACCCTCCCGCCGCGCACGATGTCCCCGGAACTCGAATCCGAAGCGCGCCAGAACGTCGTTTCGTTGACCCAGTAGGCTTCCTCCAGGACGCGATGGGCGAAGCCGAACGCGTTGAACATTTCCATCGTGCGGCACGCGACGCCGTCGGCCTGGCCGAGCTGCAGCGGCCCCGGCTTCTGCTCGGCGATGCAACTACGTATCGCGGCGAACCTCGACAGCTGCGCGGCTAACGTCAGCCCCGCGGGACCACATCCCACGATGAGCACGTCGACCTCGTCCGGCATGCGGCCGTCCGACCTGTCGCCAGGAGCATCCGGCGCGGCCGGCGCTACCGTGGGGTCCCCGACCTGAAATCCGTTGAGGTGGAACTGCAATTCTCTTGCCCCCGCAGGTTTTGTGACCTTCGCGCGGCGACCGATGCCGCAGGCGATTCCCTGCACCGGGCGTAGCTTCCGACGCACCGGGTGACAAGCATTTTTATCATATAATGCGAATTGTATTTTCCCACCCGGCTGCCAGCCCGCGTGGGTGACAGCCGCATAATCCTAGGGATATGCGGGCGAGAACCTGCCGCGCCGACGGGGGCACCGCCGAGCATAACTCTCACCATGAGAAAAATGATTGCGCCGGTCAGGCGGCCAGCGAAACGGTGATCTGGGAAGCGGCTGCCTTCAGCATCCGAGCGCACTGGTCGAGGACCGGCTGGGTAACGCGGTCGTTCGAGAGCACGTAGGAGATCGAGCCAAGCGGCATGCCGTCCGGAAGCATGACCGGCGCGGCGATACCCACGAGACCCGGGTCCACCTCGCCCTGGGTCACCGAAACGCCGGCCTCGCGGATGCCGGCCAGCTTGACGCGAAACTCGGCCCAGCTGCCGCCGAGGTCGGCCGCGGCAAAAGCGTCCGCGTGCCGTCCATGGAGCGACTTCTTGGCCCTGTCGGAAAGGTTGGCGAGTATGATCTTCGATGCCGCGCCTCGCGCCAGCGGCATGAGCCGGCCGCGCTGGTAGCTGGGCGCGAACGTGGGATTGCCCGACGAGGCCTGGTCGATGCACATGACCTGGTCGCGGTAGAGCCGGCACAGCAAGACGACGGACGGGCGGTCGGCCGCGCCCGAGAGGAACTGCATCGCGGGCTGTGCGGCGCCGAGGAGGGGGTCGGTCTGCCGGATCAGCCAGTCCAGCTGGATGGCCGCAGGGCCCAGAACGTAACGCCCGGACCTGAACGAGTCGATCAGCCCGGCCTTCGCAAGTACCGCGAAGTGACGATACGTCGTGCTGACGGGCTGGCCGATGGCCAGAGCCGCCTGTTCGACGGTCCATTGGCTCTGCTCGAGCGTAAAAAGATTGAGGATCGAAAGGACCTTATCCGAGGTCGACATAGGTTCTCGCAATTGGGGAAGGCAAACGGGCTGCCGGCTTCATGATCCTTATTATCCGAGAACTACGTCTTCGCCAACATTTGCAGTCCGCGTTTTGTCCCCGCTCTGGCGCAAGCCGCCTCACCGGCGTCGCGCGCAACGGATTTCGGCACACCACGATCATGCAGCCTCGTTCGAGGCGCGCAGGCTGTCCACCTCGATAGTCCGCGCCGCGAGCCAGAACAGCAGGCCGGCGATCACCGCAGTGGCGGCGAGGACCAGCATCGAATAGCGGATCGCCAGATCGCCGTAACTGGGCTCGAGCAGGTCGTTGAGAATGCCGATGAGGAACGGCCCGACGACCTGGCCGACGAGGCTGGAGAAGAAGGCAACGATCGCCGAGGCCACGGCCCGCATGCGCACCCGGGCGACATTCAGGGCGACCGCGAAGCTCGGCCACTGGTAGATCACCGTGAAGAAGCTGGTCAGTCCGTAGCCGATCACCCATTCCATTCGCCCGCCGCCGAGCAGGAAAAGCACTTCGGCAGGCCCCACCAGGATGCAGGCGATCGCCGGGATGCGAAGCCGATACCGCTCGTCGCGGCGCCCCAGGCGATCGATCAGCACGCCGCCGGCGAGGATCCCGATGGCTCCGAGGATTCCCCTCAAGGGGCCCAGCGTGGATGCGATGTCGCCCATCGAGAGCCCGTGCACCCTGGCGAGGAAAGTCGGAACCCAGACGGTCGCGGCGAACAGGTTCGCTCCCATGAAGGTCACGCCGCCCAGAAGCAGCAGGTAGGTCTTCGAACCGGCGAGGAACTTGACGGCCTCGAAGAAGCTCGCGTTGTCCAGGTTGCGCTTGTGCTCCTCCTTCGCGCCCCGCGCCGGCTCCTTGACCGTGAAGAGGAACAGCAGGCCGAGAACGATGGCGGGCGCGCCCGCCACAAAGAACATCTGGCGCCAACCCCAGTGTTCAGCGATCCAGCCGGCGACAGGAAAGAAGAAGATGAACGATAATGAGCTCGCCAGTCCGAAGATCGACAGCGCAAGCGGGCGCCGGGCCTTGCGGAAGAGGTCGGAGATCATCGAGTTCGACGGGGCGATGCCGCAAGCCTCGCCCGCACCCATCAGGAAGCGGGCCAGTGCGAGCTGCCAGATGTTCGCTGCGAGGCCGGTCAGCGCGGTCATCAGGCTCCAGAACATGAACCCGATGGCGATGATGTTCCGCCTGTTCCAGCGATCGGCCATCCAGGCGATCGGCAGTCCCAGCACGGAGTAGAACAGCACGAAGGCGAGCCCCGACACGAGCCCGAGGGCGGTATCGGACGCCGCCATCTCGACCTTGATCGCCGGCAGGGCCAGTCCGAGTATCGAACGATCGAGATAATTGAACGTCGAGATCAGCGTGAGGAAGCCGAGCGTGTAGACCGCCGGCCCGTTCCAGTCCCTCTCCGCGCTCCCGGCCGCCGTCGTCCCGGAGGCGCCCTGGGCACTGCTCTTCAACATGCGGTGTGCTCCCCGGGCAGGTGGCCGGCAAGGTGGCAGGAGGTCATGCGCCGACGAGCTCGAGCCAGCGCTCTTCGTCTTCGATGATGCCCTGGCCGCAACGCAGGGCTGCCATCTCCGACGCAGTCGCCCTCGGGGGCTCCTCCCCGTTCTCGAGCGCGCGCGCGGCGCTGATGAGCAGGGCACGCATGCGGGAGACGCCGATGTCGGGGCCGACCGTCGACTCCCGGCTTCTATCGGTCACCGGGCCCATGGACGAGATCGTCGCAAGGTCCTCGGAAATCGGATTGTGCAAGCCGCTGAAGCTGCGGCCCATGACCCGGCGGTCCTGGAACCAGTTGTTCTGCGCGTTGCCCAGATAGCGCTGGACGTGAGGCGCCAGTGTTTCCGAGATCTCGGGGTCGAGCAACAGGTTCTGGCGGCAGAACTCGACGTCGATCGGCTCGTCGGAGAAGAAGATGCCGAACGACATCGTGTTCTCGTCGTCGATCGGCACGTGGAGATTGACAAGCGGTGCCGGAACGAGCGTGCCCAACGGGAGGATGTAGTTGTGCACCCGGGCGTACCGGCGCGGCTCGCCGTTGAGCTCGACGTCACGAAATGCCGTCGCATAGAAACCGGCGGCGTGGTTCTTGACAATGATCCGCGGACGGTCGTCGTTCCAGACGACGACGTCTCGCAACTCGGGCGTCTCGCGCTCCTTGCGCTCGCCGAAGAACGCGTAGTTGTTGTGCAGGATGCCGATGTGGGAGGAATCGAGATTGGACTCGAGCCCCTGCACGAAGTTGACGTTCCAGATCACCCTGAAGGCGCACGAGTGATCGGCCGGACGCTGCATGAACTCGTAGGCCGGGAACTCGGGCTGCCGGTCGGGCGGACCCAGGTAGACCCACAAGAGGCCGCCCCCGAGGCGCGCGGGGTAGACCGGCGCCCGCAGGTTGCGCGGCCGCTTGTCCTCCGACACGTTGGGCATGTCGATGACGTTGCCCTGCGTGTCGAACTTCCAGCCGTGGAAAATGCACCGCAACCCGTCCCCCTCGCAGCGCGCCAGCGAAAGCGACACCCGGCGATGCATGCAGAACTCCTCGAACAGGCCAAGCTCGCCCGCCGAGTCCCGCCACACGAGGAAGTTCTCGCCCACCACCCGGACACGCACCGGCGGCTCGTTCGGACCCGGAACCTCGTGCTCCAGCAACACGGGCATCCAGTACCGGCGAAGCAGATTGCCCATCGGCGTCCCCGGTCCAACCCGCGTCAGGTACTCGTTCTCCTCCTTGCGCACCCTTCTCTCCCCGCGACCCGGCAGCTCGATATGCCGATTATCACTATGCAAGACGCCACCCGGCAAAACTCTCGTTCTAACTGCCTAGCGCCCCACGCTGCACGACACATGACTCTCATATTATGAGAAGTTGGTCAACAAGTCTCGGTCGAGTCCGTCACTCCACGTGGCTGCAGAGGACACCGATGCCGCCGATCTCGACCCGGACCTCGTCGCCGGCCTCGAGAAACTCGCCGTTCGCCGACCCGACACCGGCCGGCGTGCCGGTCATCACCGCATCGCCCGGGTGGAGGGTGCGGCCGCGGGACAAGTGCGATATCTGCTCCGCCACGTCGTAGATCATGTTCGCCGTGCTCGAGTCCTGGCGAAGCGAACCGTTCACCCAGAGCCGGATCGACAAGTCGGCGGGATCCGAAAGGTATGCCGCGGGCACGATCCATGGGCCCATCGGGCAGGCGTCGTCGAAGCACTTGTGGCGCATCCAGTCGGCGCGGAAAGGCGAGCCTGGCGGCTGGCTGTCCCTGAAAACGTAATCGCGAGCCGAGAGATCGTTGCCGCATGTGTAACCGGCAACGCACCCGAGCGCCTCTGCAACCGGGACGTCGCGTACGCGGCGACCGATGATGGCAACGAGCTCCGCTTCCCAGTCCACCTTCCGGCCGTAACCCGTGACGGAAACGGGAGCCCCGGGCGCGGCTACCGCGTGCGGGGACTTGAGGAAGAACCACGGTCCTGCGCCGTCGGCGCGCGGATCTTCGGCCGTCTTGCCGGTAATCCTCTCCATCTCCATCGCATGGTCGCGGTAGTTCGCGCCCGCGCAATAGATCACGTTCGGCCTCGGCAAGGGAGCAAGGAGCGTCGCCTCGGCGAGTGGGGTGCCGTCTCCCCCCGGGCTTGCCGCGGCGGCGGCGAACCGCGCATGCGCCCGATCCCAGTCTTCGAGAATCCCCTGCATCGAGCCGTAGCGCGCGTCGCCGACGAGACCGGCCGCATCGTAGGCCCGGTCGCCGACCAGCACCGCGGCCTTCGCTCCGTCTTCGGTTTGCAGGGTTGCAAGGCGATACCCGGTCATGTCAGGCCTCGCAGGCAATCGACGCCGGCGTGCGTTCGCGCAGCGTCGTCGCGAGGAGCAGCAGCCCCCGCTCGAGATCGTCGCGGGTCGCCGGGGTCCCGAGCGCCAGGCGAAGGGCGTCCGGATGCGCGCCGTCGACCGCGAAGCCGTCACCCTTGGCGGCGACGCCGTTCTCTCGCAGGTATGCGCCGAGCGCAGGGATGTCCCATCCCGGCGGCAGCGAGAGCCACACGTGGGGTCCGGCCTCGTCGCCGGCAAACTGCCAGCCATCGAGAATCTCGCGCGCAATCGCGTGCCTCGCCGCCGTCTCCGACCTGATGGTCTCGAGGATCGCATGGGCGGAGCAATCCTGGATCAGGCTGGTCGCAAGCGCCGTCATGATCTTCGATGCGAGGAAGGTGACGACACGGACGCCCTCGGTCATGTCCGCCCGATGGGATTCCGGACCGACGCAGTAGGCAAGCCGAAGCGCCGGAGAGATGCACTTGGAGAGGCTCGCCATGTAGAACGTGCGCTGCGGCGCGAACGTGGCAAGCGGGCGCGGCGAGTCCAGCGGCAGCAGGCCGTAGGCGTCGTCCTCGAGGATGACGAGATCGAAGGCCTCGGCAACCGCGGCTATCTCGGCACGGCGCGACGGCGACATCGTCGCCGTCGTCGGGTTATGGATCGTGGGCGTGCAGTAGAGAAGCCGGGCGGCGGTCCGCTCGCACGCCCGGGCGAGCTCGTCCGGCAGGATTCCCTCGCCGTCGCTGGGGACGCCGACCAGCCTTCTTTCGAAGTGACGGCACACCGCCCTGATCCCGGGGTAGGTCAGCGTATCCGTCACGACGGCATCGCCGGGCCGGCTGAAGGTCGTGAGCAGAGCCACGAGCAGCGAGGCCCCGCCAGCGCAGATGACGACATCGTCCGGCTGGACCGACGTCAGCCTGGCCCGCAACCAGAATGCCGCCGCCTCGCGATCCTCGCGTCTTCCTGCGGTGCTGCCGTAATCCAGCAGGTCCGGGAAGTCCGGCTGCTCGCGCAACTCCCCCAGAGCCCGCGCAATGCTTTCCTGCACGACGGGGTGCTGCGGCGGCATGTTGAGCCGCAAGTCCATGAGCCGCCTTCCTCCTCTGTTCTCCGGCGGCGACGGAAGACCCGCGACCGGGCTTCCGTGCGCCGCGCCGTCTCAGAAATCCAACCCGAGGGTCACACCATATGTCCTTGGGGCGGCGGGGAAATAGAGATCCCCGAAGTTCGACGCCTGCACCGTCGTGTAGTACTGCTCGTCGGCGAGGTTGTTGACCCACAGGCGGACCCACCTGCCGGACTCGGGCTCCCACGTCAGCGTCGCATTCAGCAGGTGGTAGGAGGGATTGGACGTGCGGTTTTGCGGATCGAAGTAGAAGCCGCTGTTGTATGTCCAGGTGCCCGCAAGCGTGAAATCGCCAATGCTCGTCGGCAGTCGGTACTGCGGCGAGACATTGCTCACCCAGTGCGGCGTGAAGACGGTGTCGTTGCCCGATGCATCGGCCGGCGGGAGCACCGTCAGGCCGAAGCCAGGCAGGCTGTTCTCGGAAAAGTACACCGCCCTCGGGAAGTAGGTGTACTCGCCGGAGAGATACGCCGCGTTCGCCTGTATCGTGAAGCGCCGGGAGACGTAGACCTCGAGCTCGGCCTCGGCCCCGTACACGCGGGACTTGGCCGCGTTGTAGAAGATCGGCGTCGGGTTGGGCGGCACAGTCGTGCGCAACTGGACGTCGGTGATATCGTAGCGGAAGGCCGACAGGTTCAGCCGCACGGTGCGATCGAAGAGGTCGGTCTTGAGACCTATTTCGTAGGCATCGATGGTCTGCGGCCGCACGGGCGGATTGCCCGGATTGCCGATGTTGTAGAGACCGCTCTTGAAGCCGCGCGAATACGAAGCGTAGGCGAGCACGTCGTCCGTCACCTCGTGATCGACCGCGAACCGCCAGGTCAGCTTCTTGTCTTCCGTGTTCTCCGTCGGGACCACCGTCGGAGGCGTGGCCGGATCGCTCGTGAACCGCGTGACGTCGTGCTCGCGTTCGTCGATCGTGTAGCGCAGGCCAGCGGTCAGGTTGGTGCTGTCGCTCACCGGGTAGGTTGCCTGGCCGTAGAGTGCATAGCTGTCGGTGGTCTGCCGCGCGCGGGTTCCGCGGAACTCGAGCGGCGCCACCTGGAGGCCGCGCGTCAGGGACGGCGCCTGGTACCAGTCGCCATGGTAATAGAACGCGCCGATGATCCACTGCAGGCGCGAGCCCGCCGGCGATCCGAGCTGGATCTCCTGGGTCCAGCTCTTCTTGGGCCCCTTGAGATCGACGATCAGCTGGTTGACCGGGCCGAGGTCGGCGTCGGCGATCAGGCGCGACTCCGACACGTCGCGGCTGGTGATGCTGGTCAGCGTGGCCCAGTCGAAATCGTGCTTGAGGGTGAGGGCAAAGTTGCGGTCGGTATTGCTCGCGATCCCCGGCGAATCCATCGACTGGTCGTAGAACCCGAGAGCGGTGCCGCCGCCGAACAGGTATTGGCCGGGCAGGATCTGCCCGCCCTGGGTGCCGGCAGTGCGCGTGTAGGCATAAAGCGCCGAGCCGGTGATAGTGGTATCGGGCCCCACATCCCAGACGACCTTGGCATGGCCCCCGTAGAAGCGGCCCTTGTAGGCCTCCTCACCGGTCGTGAAGTTGTGCCCCCAGCCGTCGCGCTGGTCCTCGAACACCCCGCTGACGGAGACCGCCAGGGTATCGGTGAGCCCGCCGGACAAGGAAGCCGCCGCGCGGAACGTATCGTAGCTCGCATAGCCGACCTCGAGCCGTCCCTCGGGCGCGTTGCGCGGCGTCTTGGTGATGACCTGGATCAGGCCTCCGCTCGCGTTCCGGCCGAACAGGGTGCCCTGCGGGCCCTTGAGGACCTCGACGCGTTCGATGTTGTTGAACTGGAATATCATCGCTTGCGGGGACGGCATGTAGACGCCGTCGATGTACAGCGCGTTGGCCGACTCGTCGGTCCCCGCGCCCGTGCCCCCGACGCCGCGCACCGTCGGCGCGCCGCCACCGAGACCGACGGCGAACGTGAGACCCGACGCCAGGGAGCCGAGGTCGCCCGTCGTGCGAATGCCCATGTTGGCGAGGGTTTCTCCATCCGCCGCGGTGATGGAGATCGGCACTTCCTGCATGTTCTGGCTGCGCCGCTGCGCCGTGACCGTGATGGTCGCGATGCCTTCGTCGTCGGCCAGCCCGGGATCTGCTTCACCATCGGCCCGCGTGTCGGAAGTCTCGACCGAGGCGTCCTGCGCCGCGGCGGCCACCGCCCAGATTGCCGTCAACGCCGTTCCGGCGGCCCACCGGGCCAGAGTCCGATTCAGGTTCATCTTCACCCCTCCTAAGCGTCCCGGCGCCTCGGCGCCAAAACCCGGTCTATTTTTGCCATCTTATCATCATATGATAACTGAGTCGCATACCCTGTCAAGCGGCTTCGGTAGCCCGCACTGCACCGCCGCGACGAACAGCCCGCTGGGCCCATCTTTCTCTTATATCATTGGTTTTAGGGTCTTATTCTGCGCGGCCAAGCGCATACAGGGCAATTGGCGAAGCGAGCGATCTTGTCGAACCCCGCCGGCAGACATCCAGCATGTATCCCATTTTCCGGGAATTTGAGAACTCGAGTCGGTGGCCGGGGCAAGCCCCGGTACCGTCAGGCCCGGCGCTTGAGCAGCAAACGCTCCGCGTTGCGGTGAGCGAGCTTCGCCTTCTCCTCCTCGGTGAGCGGCGCCGTCTCGATGAAGTCGCGGCAGAAGCCCGCCCCGAACGCGGGCTTTCCTTTCTGCCCGAGCGTCCCCTTGTAAGGATCGTCGACGGCAAACATCAGGCGATCCGGCCCCAGGACGTCGAGGTTCTGCCTGAGCATCCGGTGGCTGAATACCCCGCCGGGCGTCGCGTAGAAATTCGCGGTGATGCAATCGAGGACCGAGCGCTCGAACCCGGTCGTCTTCGTCAGGGCATCGGCCCGATCGGCAAAGGCGATGAGCATCTCGCCCATGTGGCCGAGGATGAGTTGCAGATTGGGGTGGCGCTCGAAGGTTCCGGCCAGGATCAGGCGCAGCGCGGCCAGTCCTGCCTCGGCGTGCCACCCCCACCCGCCGGTCGCCAGCATGAGGTTCGTGGCTTCGCTGAACCCGCTGTAACAGGCCTCGCGCACGGACTCGAGCGGCAAGCCGGGATGTATGTAGAGCGGCACCTCGAGTTCGGCCGCCACCTCGAAGATCGGCCGGAAGCTCTCGTGATCGAGGTACAGCGGTCCGGTCCGCGGAAACAGCATGGCACCGACGAAACCCATCTCGCTGACGCAGCGCCGCAGCTCGTCGGCGGCCGTCTCGGGTGCCTGCGTCGCCAAGGTAGCGAACGCCGCGAACCGGTCGGGCCGGCGCCTGACCGCGTCAGCGAGAAAATCGTTCGCTTCGCGCGCCAGCGAGACCGCGAGTTGCACCGGGAGTTGCTGGACCCCCGGCGCCGTGATCGAGAGCACCTGGAAATCGACGCCCATCGCGGCCATTCGCTCGAGCCGTTCGTCGCCCACATCGAGAAGGCGGCGGTTGCAGGTCGGCTCGTTGCTCCAGTTGACGATGGTTTCATCGCCGCCGAACTCGAGCAGGGCCTCTCGAATCGCCGGCGTCCAGGCATGCTCCTCGATCGCTATGACGCGTTCCACCCCGCCTGCTTGCTCCATCATTGCCTCCCTTTCGAACCGGGCCGCTCTGCGAGTCATTCCTGCTCGAGCGCGCCGAAGAATGCCTGCATGGCGGCCCAGGACTGGGCATCGGCCCATGCGTTGTATCCGAAGCCGGGCATCGAGGGAGCATCGCGGTTCGTGAACGAGTGCATCGCGCCCGAGATCAGCAGGGTCTGGAACCTGGCACCCGCCGCCATCATCTCGGCTTCGAACGCCGTGCGGTCCTCAAGCGGAATCGCCGGATCCTCGGTGCCGACGCATGACAGGATCGCGGCCTTCACGGCGCCGGCCTCGGCCGGGATTCCGGCCTTGAGCCCTCCATGGAAGCTCGCGACGCCCCGGAGCGACGCTCCCGCCCGAGCGATCTCCAGGGCCACGGTGCCGCCGAAGCAGTAGCCAATCGCAAAGGCGACCTCGCTGTCGGCCGCATCCCTGAAGGCTTCGAGGCCGGCGAGCGCCCTCGCGCGAAGCGCCAGACGGTCTTCCAGCCAGGGCATGAGGCGGCCGAAGATCGCCTCGCGCTCGGTCACGACGGGCGATCCCTCGCCGAAGATGTCGAGGGCAAACGCCTCGTAACCCAGGTCTGCCAGCATCTCTAGCCGGCGCTGGATGTGCCCCCCGCGGCCGGGCCCTTCGTGGCAGACGACCACGCCGCCGCGCGCCTTGCCGCTCTTTGGCCGCACGAGGAGTCCGTTCAGGTGCGCGCCGTTGTCCGAATATGCGATGGTCTCCATGGCCTCTCTCCTTGCAGGGCGCGTCGCGCCAGTGTGGACCCGAGCCTATGGGCGACTCGGCCTCTCGTCAATACTCGTTTCTCATATATCTATAATACTGACTCCAAGGCATCCGCCCGTTCTTCCCTACGGGTGCGCGCAAACAGCCCCTCCTGCTGGACGCCTGTTTATCATACTATGAAAATGCGTTGACTGCCTGGCCCGTAGCGTCCTAGAGAGCCGCGAGCCCCGGCGGGGGCCAGGTTTGATGCCCTTCAGGAGGTACCACATGAAGCTGATCACCTACCGCCCCTCGGTCGAGGCAGAGGGAAGGCTCGGCGCAATCGTGGGGGATGTCGTCGTCGATCTCGAGCGATTCGGTGCGGCCCACGCCCTCGCTCTCCCGAATCGCATGCTGGAGCTGATCGACCTCGGGCCCTCGACCGTAGCCACGATCGCGGACATGCTGAAGGACGCGGACGGCACGTTCCCGCTCGGGACGACCGTGCCGCTGGCGAACGTGCGGTTGCTCGCGCCGATCCCTCGCCCCCGCAAGAACATCTTCGGTATCGGACTGAACTACCTGGATCATGTCGCAGAGGCCGCAGAGGCCCTGCAGACCTCGCCCGACCTGCCTCGCCAGCCGGTCATCTTCTCGAAACCTCCCACGAGCGTGATCGGGGATGCCGAACCCATCCTCCACGACGGCGCGATCACCCAGCAGCTAGACTGGGAAGTCGAGCTCGGCGTCGTGCTCGGCACCACTGCGCGGCGGGTCGGGCGGGAACAGGCCCTGTCTCACGTGTTCGGCTACACGGTGATCGTCGATGTCAGTGCGCGCGACTGCCGACGGCAGGGCCAGTGGATCTACTCCAAGGGGCAGGACAGCTACGCGCCGATGGGCCCCGTCATCGTAACCGCCGACGAGATCGAAGACCCCCAGCAACTCGAGCTTTGGCTCACGGTGAACGGGGTCGAGAAACAACGGTCGAACACCAGCCACATGCTCTTCAAGGTCGATGAGCTGATCGCCGATATCTCGCAGGCGATCACGCTCGAGCCGGGCGACATCATCGCCACCGGTACGCCCGAAGGCGTTGGCGCCGGGCGGACGCCCCAGGAATGGCTGTGGCCCGGCGACGTGGTCGAGGCGGGTGTCGAACGCATCGGCACCATCCGCAATCCGGTAGTCAACGCCGGCGTCCTGTCGGCGTAGGCTCGACGCAGGGCGACTCAGTCGACCATCACCTCGACCAGCGTAGGCGCTGGCGCCTCAAAGGACCAGCGCAGGGCCTCGTCGAGGTCCCCGGGCCGCGTCACACGGCGGCATTCGAGGCCCTGCCCGCGGCCCAGGTGACAGAAGTCGAGGTGCGGCAGCTTGGTCCCCGGAGGACGCTGGATCGCGAACCGCCGGCCGAAGTTCTCGAGCGCCTGGTACCTGCCGTTGTTGACGATGATGAAGCTTATGGGGAGCCCAAGCTCCGCGGCGGTCCACAGCCCCTGG
Organism: Sphingomonadales bacterium; assembly: GCA_044506565.1. Lineage (GTDB taxonomy): Bacteria > Pseudomonadota > Alphaproteobacteria > Sphingomonadales > Sphingomonadaceae > Croceibacterium_A. The sequence goes on from JBIQKN010000006.1 coordinate 42,071, forward strand.
ATGGAATACATGCTCGACCCGTCGCCCAGCACGGCGATCGTCTTGCGGTCGGGCCGACCGAGTGCGACGCCGACCGCGGCCGGCAGGCCGTGGCCGAGCCCGCCGCTGGCGCAAGTGAAATAGCTGTCGGGCCGAAGTATCGGCAGGTGCGCCTGGAGCGAATCGCGGCTCGACGGCGCTTCCTCGACGATGATGCTGTCGGCCGGCCTGAGACGGGCGACCTGCTGGAACAGGTAGGCATCGCTGAACGGGACTCCGCCGAGCTCGGTTGCGGCGGCTCTCGCGACGCCGGTGTCCGGCCGGTCCGCGGCCGGGGCAGCAAGCAGCACGCGCAAGGCCGACTTCACGTTGGCGACGATGGCGTCCCCGGCGGGCGCCCAGGTCGCGTGCGCGGCGTTGTCGCCGATGGCGATCACCTCGGCGCCCGCCGGCACGTGGGGACCGAAACCCTCGGCATGATAGAGCGAAAGGGGACCTCCGAGGACGAGGATGAGGTCGTGGCCATCGAGGGCCGCGACGATGGCCTCGCGGAATGCCGGGAGGAACCCGGCGAACAGCGGATGATCCTCGGGGAAGTTGCACCTCGACGAGAACGGCGCGACCCAGACAGGCATCCGATGGCGCTCAGCCAGCTCGATCGCCTCGTCCCAGGCTTCGTCGCGTCCGACGCCCGCCGCGACGACCAGCGCCGGGTTGCGGGAGGCGGCGAGCCGCTCTCCCGCCCGTCCGAGCGCCTCCGGATCTCCCGGGTTGCGCGTCACGATCGCGCGCAGCGCGAGCGGCTCGCACTCCTGGTCCCAGTCGTCGATCGGGATCGACACGAACGTCGGACCGCAAGGCGGTTCGAGCGCAATGTAATAGGCACGCGCGATGGCCGCGGGAACGTCCTGCGCCCGGGCCGGCTCGCTGGCCCACTTCACGTAAGGCCGCGGGAACTCCGTTGCCCGCTCTGCAAACAGGAACGGTTCGTACGGCAGGATCGAGCGCGCCTGCTGCCCGGCGGTAATCACGAGAGGCGTCTGGTTCTTGAACGCCGTGAACACGTTGCCGAGCGCATGGCCGACGCCGGCGGCCGAGTGCAGGTTCACCAGGGCGGGCCTGCGGGTCGCCTGCGCGTATCCGTCCGCCATGCCCACGACGATCGATTCCTGCAGGCCGAGGACGTAGCGAAAGTCCTCCGGGAAAGCCGAGAAGAACGGTAGCTCCGTCGAACCCGGATTCCCGAATATCGTCGTCATCTGCGCATCGCGCAGCAAGGCGAGGGTCACGTCTCTCACGGTCGGGCGAGCGCCCATTTCCCAGCTCTCCCTGCCAGTGTCCGCCGGCGCCCCTAGGGCGCGACCAGCTCGCTCCAGCGGTCGTCCTCGCTGACGAGGCCTTCGCCGGACTTCATCGTCGCGCTTTGTTCCCCGGTAAGGCTGACCGGTTCTTCGCCCCGCTCGAGCGCGCGGGCCGCCTCGATCAGCATCCGTCGCATGCGCGACACCGCCGCGTCGCTTCCGCCGGGAGCCTCCCGGCTGCGGTCGGCGATGGGCCCCATAGAGGCGAAGACGGCGAGGTCCTCGGCTATCGGATTGAGCAGGCCGCTGAAGTTGCGATCCATAACGGTGCGGTCCTGGCACCAGTTGTTGTCCGGCGTGCCGAGATAGCGCTGGACCCTGGGCGCGAGGTCTTCCGCCAGGAATGGCGGGAGCCGGAATACCCGGTCGCAGAAATCGGTATCGACCGGGCGTTCGTCGAACAGGATCGTGAACGACATCGTGTTCTCGTCGTCGATCGGGACGTGCTGGGCGAGGACGGGAAACGGCACGAAGGTCCCGAACGGCAGGACATAGTTGTGCACCCGGGCATAGCGACGCGGCTCGGCGTTGAGGGTCACGTCGCGGATGGCCGCAGCGTAGAATCCGTTCGCATGGTCCTCGACGTGGATATCGGGACGATCGTCGTCCCAGATCACGGTGTCGCGCATGTCGGGAGTGGCCCGTTCGCGCCGTTCGCCGAAGAACGCCGAGCTGTTGTGCAGTATGCCGATGTGGGAGGAATCGAGATTGGACTCGAGCCCCTGCACGAAGTTGACGTTCCAGATCACCCTGAAGGCGCACGAGTGATCGGCCGGACGCTGCATGAACTCGTAGGCCGGGAACTCGGGCTGCCGGTCGGGCGGACCCAGGTAGACCCACAAGAGGCCGCCCCCGAGGCGCGCGGGGTAGACCGGCGCCCGCAGGTTGCGCGGCCGCTTGTCCTCCGACACGTTGGGCATGTCGATGACGTTGCCCTGCGTGTCGAACTTCCAGCCGTGGAAAATGCACCGCAACCCGTCCCCCTCGCAGCGCGCCAGCGAAAGCGACACCCGGCGATGCATGCAGAACTCCTCGAACAGGCCAAGCTCGCCCGCCGAGTCCCGCCACACGAGGAAGTTCTCGCCCACCACCCGGACACGCACCGGCGGCTCGTTCGGACCCGGAACCTCGTGCTCCAGCAACACGGGCATCCAGTACCGGCGAAGCAGATTGCCCATCGGCGTCCCCGGTCCAACCCGCGTCAGGTACTCGTTCTCCTCCTTGCGCACCCTTCTCTCCCCGCGGGATCATGCGCCCCGCTAACAAACCCGGGCCTCACGTCCTGCCCGGGAAGAGCCTCTCCGCCGGTTCCGCCACATCGGACCGCCATCCTCGATTCTCATAATACAGCATAACTGTCAACGCATCTCAGCGCCCTCTTTCCGTAACGGTCGGCGACACTGGCAGTCATCGCTATAGACGTTATTATCATTTTGCGATAACGAAGGGCAGGCGAACGGAAGCATCGACCATGGCCCAATCCCCCAACACGTCCGGCTCGCTGCCTCCTCGCTTCGCCGGCCCGATCCTCATCGCCACCGCCTTCCTCGGCGGTTTCTCGTTCTGGCCGGCGCTGATCGCCCTCGGCTCGCTCTTCGAGACGTTCTCGGACCAGTTTGGCTGGAGCCGGTCGCAGGTTACCACTGCGCAACTCATCTTCACCGCCGCCTCGGTTGTCACAGCGCCCGTCATCGGCCCGCTGATCGATCGTGTCGGTGTGCGCCCGCTGCTGCTCGCGGGACTTTGCCTCGTTCCCCTGACTCTGGCCGCCGTCGCCACGAACGACGGCTCATACGCGAACTGGGTCGCGGCATGGATCCTCGCGTCTCTCGCAGGGCAGCTCGTGGCACCACCGGTCTGGTCGGCCGGCATTGCCCGCAGCTTCAGCCGCCGCCGGGGCCTCGCTCTCGGGATCGCCGCCTGCGGTTTCGCGGCAGCTAGCGCCGCTACACCGCTCATCCTCGTGCACCTGCTGGGTACCGACAACTGGCGATACTTCTACCTGGCGATGGGAGCTTTCCTTCTCGTCGTCCTGCTTCCGCTGACCTTCCTGGGTTTTCGCGAGACTCTTCCTGCTCATGATGCCACCCGAGGCCCGGATCTCGCACGGCCGATGTCCCCGAGCCGTGCGCCAGGTTTCGTCCGGAATGTCGTCGGCACGCGGCCGTTCCTGTTCCTCGGAACGGCAGTGTTCCTCGTGTCCTTCGTCGTGGGCGGAATGATGATCCACCTCCAGCCGATATTCCGCGCGGGCGGGCTCTCGCCCGGGCAAGCCGCCACGGCCTACACCTTCTACGGGATCGGTGGCTTTATCGGCCGGCTGGGCGGCGGATGGCTCCTCGACCGGTTCGACAGGACTCCGGCTCCAGCCTTGCCGATGTGCCTGTTCCCGGTCCTGGCCTGCCTGCTGATGTTCTCCGCCGGCCAGTCATCCATGTTGGTCCACGCTGCCGCTGCCCTGCTGATAGGCGCCGCCGCGGGCGTTGAAGTGGATGTCGTGCCCTACCTCGCGCGCCGCTACTTCGGCGTCGAAGTCTTCGGCCGCGCCTATCTCGCGCTGGCTGCCATCTTCGTCGGCGGCGCGGGCCTGTCGCCGTTTCTCGTGAGTCTCTGGTTCGACGCAACAGGCAGCTACCTGGGCTTCCTTGGCGTTTCGATTGTCATGGGGCTTCTCGCCGCCGCGATGCTCCGGCTCCTGGGGCCCTATCCTCCGGGCCCCGCGGGAAAGCGAGATACACCGCAAAATGCGCGGTGACCGGCGTCGGTACGCGCGCTGTCGATCGGGGGTCCGCCGGCGATCCCGGCGTCAGTCGCGCTCGAGCGGGCTCAACCAGACCGTACCGTCCGGTCCTCGCCGAACCTCCAGGTCCAGCGCTTCGGCCACCGCTCGAGCGAAGCCGTCGACGTCAGCTTCGCGATATGCCCCGGTGACGCGAAGGTCGCCGAGGGTCCGGTCGGCGAGGCGCAGCTGTCGACCGGATCGTGCCGTGAGCCGGGCCGCTGCGTCCGCCAGGCGCGTGTCGTCGAACTCGATCATTGCCGCACGCTGCCCATTTTCAGCACCTCGGGCCGGCTGGCCGGATGCTGCTTGCCCGGTCGGCACCGTGAGGCTCCTGCCGGGCTCGAGCACGACGGTACGACGGCCGGGCGCCTGCGAAGCTTTCGGGTACGAAACCTCGACGCGACCTTCAATCAGGGCGATCGTCGCCATTGCCTCGCCCAGCCGAACGCTGAACTTCGTCCCCCGCGCAAGGACCTCCGTGTCGCCCGCCACGACGACGAAGGGACGCCGCTCGTGCGCCACGGAAAACGTCCCCTCGCCCCGACGCAGCCGCAACCGGCGTTCCGACGGCCCCAGTGCAACTTCGAGCTCGCTGCCGGCTGCGAGCCACACCTGCGATCCGTCGGCCAGCCGGACATCGCGTGGCGCCTTGGCGTCGCTTCGCAAAGTCTCGGCGATCTGAGTCTGCTGCCTGAGGTCCCGCAGGCCCAGGCTGCCGAGCGCCAGCACCGCAAGCAATCCTGCGACCGCGGCGAGCCCGTATCCAAGGTGCCGAACCCTGGCGCTCGGGCTCGCCACGTCGGTGGATCGAGCGACGGAGGCTGGCTTAAGGTCCCTGGCGACGTCGAAAATCTCCGCAAGCCGATCGTAGGCTGCGGCATGATCGGGATGAGCCCGGTACCATCGCTCGAAGTGCGCCAGGTCGGCCTCGTCATGCGGGCCGTTCAATCTTGCGATCCAGTCCGAGGCCTGGCGCCTCAGCCGCGCGCGCCGGTCGAACGGCCAGAGCGCTACCATCGCTCTCGCTCCAGCAGGCGATCGATCGCGGCGATCGCCTTGCTCATCTGTTTCTCGACGCCCTTCACCGACAGCCCGGTCCGCTCAGCGATTTCGGCGTAGCTAAGCCCTTCGACCCGATGCGCCATGAAGATCTCCCGCGTTCTTGGGCGCAGCCTTAGCACGGCCGCCTCGACGCGCCTGAGCATATCGCGCGTCTCCAGCAGCGCTTCCTGGTCGGTCCCTCTCAACAGCCGGTCGTCGGCTTCCACATGCTGGTCCGCCATCCTGCGCGCGGCCTGGCGCGCACGATCGCGCAGAAGGTTGGTCGCCATTCGGCCAAGATAAGCTTGGGGCTTGTCCAACCGGCGCAGCCGGTCCGTGCCGAGGCCCGCCAGCCGGCAGAAGATCTCCTGGACAAGCTCCCGGGCGTCTTCGCGATTCGATGTCCGACGAGCAAGCGATCTCATCAGCCCGGGCGAATGTTCGCGGTACAGCACGTCGATCGAGGGCGAGCCGTCGTTTACCTCGGCGGCAGAACCCGAAGCCTCTTCCCAGTCGGCCCCCGTCGAGCGCAGCTCATGATCCACGGGCCACCGATGACGCGTTCTCTCGGCGCGGTCTTACCGCATGCTCGTCCCGAGCCCTGGCAGACATACCCACCCCGCGCCTCTCCTCTCGGCGAGGCGAGCCGGCAGAGCCGGGTGTTGAGAACATGCTTGGACATGCGCCGCCGCCTTTAACCGCCAGGCGGTCTGGACATGCGCGACGGCCACCCGGCCGAGATCCGAGCCGGTATCACCAAGCGAGGTTCTCACGCCTCGGCGCCGACGATCGGCGCGGGCTCAGGATAGAGTCGAAACCGAAGAGGGCAAGGCCCGCTTTCCGCGGAGTGAAGCGTGCCGGCCGAGCACACTGGACGCCCGTCCGGACCCGTCGGGATCTATCGAGCGATCCGACGGGGATGCGATCGGCAACAGCAACGACTGACCCCGGTGCTCAGGCTCCGGCGCAGAACTGCGCCCAGTCGGCCATGAGGCGCTTGCGTTTCTCCAACAGGTTGCCGCGGCGGTAGGCAGCCTCGGTCTTGTCCGACACGGCATGCGCGAGCGCTGCTTCGGCGATTTCGCCCTGGTGCTCGGTTTCCTCGCTGACCCAGTCGCGGAAGGCCGAGCGGAAACCATGAACCGTGTAAGGCTCCTGCATTTCCCTGAGCAGCTTGGTCAAAGTCATGTCAGACAGTGGTGCATTGTGCCGCGTCCCGGGAAAGATCAGGTCGCATTCCGCGAGGCGCAGCTTCTGACAGCGCTTCAGGATGCGCACGGCAGGCGCCGTCAGCGGAACGACATGCTCGCGCTGAGCTTTCATGCGCTCCTTCGGAATGGTCCAGAGGCGGGCCTCGAGGTCGATCTCCTTCCACACCGCGCCCCGCACCTCGCCCGACCGCGATGCGGTCAGGACGGCAAACTCAAGGGCAAGGCGGCTGAACGTCTCCCGCTTCCGCAACCTGACCATGAAAGCCGGAACGCGAGCGTAGGGCATCGCCGCGAAGTGGCCCTCCTTCTTTGGCTGGCGGGGCAATCCCTTCGAGATTGCCCGCATAGGGGCCTCGCTCTCGCGGTACCCGGAAGCGTACGCCCAATCGAGCACGGTCCCGATGCGCTGGCGCACCCGCCGGGCGGTCTCGGGCTTCGCAAGCCAGATGTCCGCAAGGACGTTGCGGATCATGGGTCCGGTGATCTCGCTGACCTGAAGGTTGCCGATCTGAGGGAAGACGTAGGTCTCAAGGGTACGCGACCACTGCTTCTCGTGCTTTTCGTTACGCCAGGTCTTGCGGTGCGCCGCGAGCACACGTGCCGCCGCCTCTCTGAAGGTCGGGATGCCTCCCGCTTTGCGACGCTCGAAGATGGGATCGAGGCCCATCTCGACCCAGGCGCGGATTTCCCGGGCGCGCTCACGCGCGAGCGCAAGGGACACCTTCGAGGCGCTGCCGAGCCCGAAGTCCCGCCGGCGACCGTTCTTCTGGACCCTGCACACCCAACTCTTGCTGCCGCTGGGCTGCACGATCAGGAAAAGCCCGTCGCCGTCGCCGAGCCTTCCCGGCCTCGTCGCACGTTTCACGGCAGTCGCCGACAGCTTGCCCATGCGTGAAACCTCCCACATTTCTTACCACATTTCCAATCGGTCACCGATGGATCGGGGTGGATGCGGGTGGACGTGAAATCGCTCGTAAGCCCTTGGTAAATTAGAGCTTTTTCGATTCGCTATGGACCTGGGAGGATCGTGTATTGGCGGAGAGGGTGGGATTCGAACCCACGTTACGGTTGCCCGTAAACCGCATTTCGAGTGCGGCGCATTCGACCTCTCTGCCACCTCTCCGCGCAAGGAGTGACGGCGCCTGGAAGCGCCCGGTCGATTGGGAGCGCGGCGGTTAGCCCAAGCTCGTCCGCTTGCCAAGCCCGTCCTGAGCATTTCAGGGCACCCGCCCAAGGCGGGCGTCCCACGCAACCGGGGATTGCGCCCCGGGGAACCTTGTCTCGGGCGAGCTGTATCCATATCTGAGAGCCATGGAACGATCCCAGTTCTATTCGCCGCAGGCCGGCAGGAGGATCGAGGCCCCCCGTCACGCGGAGGCGCGCTTCGCGATCGGCGACGTCGTTCGCCACAAGCTGTTCGACTTCCGCGGCGTGGTGTTCGACATCGACCCGGTCTTCGCCAACAGCGAGGAATGGTACGAGGCGATCCCCAAGGACATGCGCCCGCGCCGCGACCAGCCGTTCTACCACCTGCTGGCCGAGAACGAGGACTCGTCCTACGTCGCCTACGTCAGCCAGCAGAACCTGCTCGACGACGGCGCCTCCGGTCCGGTCGACCACCCGAGCGTGCCGCAGCTGTTCGAGGACTTCCTCGGCGGCCGCTACCGGCTGCGCCGCAGCCTGACTCACTGAGCTCCTCGCCCGGCCGGCTCAGCTGCGGATCTTCCAGCCGCTCTTGAGGATTCGATAGCTCGCCCAGCCGAGCACGAGGTTGAGCACCCCGACGCCGATGGCGGCGCCGATCACCGCTTCGTTGGTGTTGCCGATATCGCTCTCGCCGATGAAGCCGAAGCGGAAACCCGAGATCATATAGAAGAACGGGTTCGCCCGGCTCACCGCCTGGAACACGGGCGCGAGGTTGTCGATCACGTAGAACGTGCCCGACAGCAGCGAGAGCGGTGCGACCACGAAGTTGGTCACTGCCGCCGCGTGGTCGAACTTCTCCGCCCACAGGCTGGTCAGCAGGCCCATCAGCGACAGCATCAGCGAGCCCATCAGCCCGAACCACACGATCGCCCACGGGTGCGCGGCCATCATGTCGATCCCCGGCCACAGCGCCATCGCCAGCGCGACCGCGCCGCCGACCATGATCGCCCGCGTCATTGCCGCGCCGACGATCCCGATCATCAGCTCGCCGGTCGACAGCGGCGGCATCAGCAGGTCGATGATGGTTCCCTGCATCTTGCCCGCAAGCAGCGAGAAGCTCGAGTTGGCGAAGGCGTTCTGCATCATGCCCATCATGATCAGCCCGGGCGCGACGAAGGTGGCGAAGCCGACTCCGAGCACCTCGCGGCCGCCGCGACCCATCGCCACGGTGAAGATCACCAGGAACAGCAGCGTGGTGACGGCCGGCGCCCAAACGGTCTGCGTCTGCACCTTGAGAAACCGCCGGACCTCCTTCATATAGAGGCTCCACAGCCCGATCCGGTTGAAACCCGTGATCAGCGGCTGCCCCTTGGGCGGAAAACCCTGCCCGGCACTCGCAACGGGGTCGACGAATTCTTGCGGCTTGCCGGCGCTTTCCGGTAAGGCGGGGGCTTGGTCGGCCATGCGGCGCGACTATCGGCCGCGGGGTGCGCTGGCAAGACACTGCGGCATCCGGAGCCCGGACCGCCCGACGAACAGATGGAATTCTAATGAGCTGGACCGACGAACGTATCGCTACGCTGACCAAGATGTGGGAGAGCGGCGCGACCGCGAGCCAGATCGCCGACGAGCTCGGTGGCGTTTCGCGCAACGCGGTGATCGGCAAGGCGCACCGGCTCGGCCTCAAGGCGCGCCCTTCGCCCGTCAAGGCCAACGAGCCCAAGCCCGCCCCGCGGCCGAAGGACGCCGAGGCGAAGAGTGCGGCCAAGCCCAAGGCCAAGGCGCCCGAGCCGCGGCGCGAGACCGATTCGGCGGAGCCCGCGGAGGCCGAGCGCGCGGCGAGCGCCGTGCCGAGCCAGCCGCTGCCCAACGCCGCGCCGGAAATGCCGCGCGTGGTGTCGGTCGGCCCCGGCGGGTTCCTCCGCCAAGGCCCCGGCGACCAGCAGGCGCCGATCCCTCCGGCCCCGCCCCGCCGCCTGGTGCCGGCCAAGCCGAGCCCGGAAATCGCCGACAAGACCAGCCTGCTCGATCTCAACGACCGCGTGTGCCGCTGGCCGATGGGCCACCCGGGCGAGCCCGACTTCCACTTCTGCGGCGAGAAGGTGAACCCGGGGTTCCCCTATTGCGTCGAGCACTGCGGCCGCGCCTACCAGGCGCAGCTGCCGCGCGGCGCCCGCCGTCCCCCGCCGCCGCTGCCGTTCGGCGGACCGCGGGTTCGCTAGCTAGCGATATCGTAACCGTGCCCGTGCCATAGGGCACGGCATGACCGGGCAAGCGTCCTTCGGCGAGCGTTACCGCGCCTTCTGGCGGCGCGTCGGGCTGCTGTGGAACCGCCTGGTGGGAACCTTCCTGCTGCTGCTGGGCGGCTACGCGCTGCTGCTGACCCTCGGCAGCGACGACTTCTCGTTCGCCACCCACTGGCCGACCTTCGCAGCCGTCGCCGGCCTGTGGGGGCTCGCGCGGCTGTTCTTCGCGGCCCGCGACGTGGTTATCGAACCCGGCGACGGCGACGGCGCCAATGGCGACCTCGTCCGCGGGCTCGACCGGGGACTGGGCACGACCTGGGCCCGTCTCTGCGGGACGCTGTTCGCGATCGGCGGCGGTTGGGCGCTGCTCAGCGTGGTCTACTGGCCGGTCTATGTCATGAGCGGGCTGCTGTTCGTCGCCGCGTGGGCGTGCTTCCGCACCCGCACCGGGCTCTTGGACCAGCTGTCCGATGGCCCGCGCGATCCGCCGGCCAGGGCCGACCGCTAGAC
>JBIQKN010000006.1:52446-65288 GCA_044506565.1 Sphingomonadales bacterium
TGGACCAGCTGTCCGATGGCCCGCGCGATCCGCCGGCCAGGGCCGACCGCTAGACCGGAGCGCCTGCGAGCCTCCGTTCGCGCGCCGGCGGGACGTGCCGGTCGACGATAAGCGGCGCGGCAAAGACCAGCAACGAGACGACGATCAGCGTGCCGAAGAACGGCAGCATACTGCCCTTCCCAAGGTCGATCAGCGAACCGCCGAGCCCCGACCCGGCGATCGCCCCAACGCGCGCGACGAAGATCCCGAAACCGATTCCCGCCGAGCGGCAGGCCGACGGATAGGCATAGGTCATGATCGCGTACATCCCGGCGATCGCCGCGCTGAACAGCGCCGCCGCGAGACCGTAGAGGCCGATGACCAGCAGCCGCTCGGCGTCGCCGGGCGTGTTCGACATCGTCTCGATCTTGAGCGCGATCACGATCAGCGTCGCCATCAGGGCTGTGCAGATGGCGAGAAACACCGGGCGCGAACCGAACTTGTGAACCAGCAACCCGGTCAGCACGGAGGCCGCCATCGAGGTGACCCCGCCGACCGAGACGGCATAGCTCGCCTCGTCGAACGGGAACCCCTTCGCGAGCAGGAAAGAAGTGCCCCAGTTGAGCATCGCGTAGGCGATCATCGCCGCCGCGGCGAAGGATACCCCGACCCCGATGTTGAGCCTCAGGTGGCTCCGATGGAACACCCCGATCGACGCGCCGCCGTCGTCGGTCGCGTGATGCTCGGGAACGAGGTCGACCGGCCCGTCGAGCACTTTCGCCGCGACCGCCTTCGCATCCTCGGTGCGCCCCTTGGCCAGCAGGTAGGACGGGCTTTCCCGCAGGACGAGCACGATCAGCACGACCATCAGCATCGTGCCCCCGCCGATCGTCAGGAACGTGCCCCGCCAGCCGAACTCCTCGACCAGCGTCGGCGCCAGCGCACCGACGACGGTGCCCCCCGCCGGAGTCCCGACCGAGATCGTGGTGACCCCGACCGAGCGCCAGCGATCGGGCAGCCAGTCGCCGGTCAGGGTGATCGCGGTCGAATAGGCCGCGCCGAAACCGAGACCGCTGACGAGGCGCCAGGCGGCCATCTGCCAGACGTCGAGCGCGAGGCTCGCGCCCATTGTCGCGGCGGAGAAGATCACCGTGCCGATCGCGAGCGACCAGCGGCGCCCGATCTTGTCGCCGAGCCATCCTCCCCCCCACGAGCCGAGGCCGAAGCCGACCAGCGCGGCCATGACCGCGATGCCGAAGGTGCCGCGGTCGGTTGCGAAATCCTCGATCACGATCGGCGCGACGATTCCGAGCAGCTGGGCATCCATCCCGTCGGCGATCAGTACGAGCATGCAGATCGCGAAGGTGACGATCGAGAACGTCCGGATCGGCTGCCGCGAAATCGCCTCGCTGAATGATAGGGCCACGCCGATCCTCCTCCCGCTTGTTTTGCCCGGAGATGCCATGCCGGGGTGGGGCTGGAAAGCACCAATGCGGAATTTCGCTAAACCGGCCAGACCGGGCCACACGATGAAATGTGGCAGTTTTGCGACGGAATGTAGAAAAAAATCCAATAAACAGCGCTTTACCCGATCATCCGGGCAAGTCGTCGCCGCGCATTTGCAAGTCGCGCGCCCTCATCCGACATAGAGCACAAGAGCCGACAGGGATCGGGTTGGGCGATCATTGCCGCTCACTCTGGTTCGTAATGAAATCACGCAGTAGTTCTCCTTCTATTGGGAGCACTCCTGTGAATGAAGGAGACTTTCCATGAAGAAATATGCTCTTGCCTTTTCGGGTCTCGTTCTTGCGGCAGGCGCCGCGAGCGCGCAACCGGCCGACGTTCCGACGGACGATCACGCCGCTCCGCATACCGAAGGTGCCCTGCCCGGCGATGCCGCTGCGCCCGATGCCGGCGTCCCGGACGCGAGCACCGAGCCAGCCCCGCCCGCGCCCGACGCGGGTGCCGAGCCGGCTCCGCCGGCCGATCCGGTAGCCGCGGCCGAGGTAAGCGAGGCCGACATCGACAGCTTCGCCAAGGCGACCGTCAAGCTGCAGGAAATCCAGGCCGACGCGACTATCGCGGACGACCAGAAGCAGGCCGCAATGCAGGCTGCCGTTACCGAAGCGGGCCTCGACCCGGCCAAGTACAACGCCATCGGCAAGGCCGCGCAGGCCGACCCCGAGCTGCGTGCCAAGGTCCAGACCGCGATGGCCCGCCACACCACTGCACCGCCGAGCGAAGGCTGACCCCAGCCTCGGCAGCAGACTCATGCCGCGCGGTAGCTGCGACTGCCGCGCGGCTTCTTGTGCGCTCACCCCGTCACTTCGAGCACCATGTTGGTCGGCGTCTCCGCCGCGCGGCGGACACTCGTGAAGCCGGCCTTCCTGCACACTTCCGCTAGCCGCTTCTCGCCCGCCTGTGCGCCGAGCCCGAGGCCGACTTCCTGCGACAGCGAATTCGGCGTGCATACCGTGCACGAGGCCGCGTAGAAGATTTGCCCGAGCGGGTGCAGGTTCTCGGCCATCGTGTCGCCGGCCATCGGCTCCACCAGCATAAACGTGCCGCCCGGCGCCAGCGTCTCACGGATATGCCGCGCGGCGCCGACCGGATCGCCCATGTCGTGTAGTGCGTCGAAGATGCAGGCAAGGTCGAACCCTTCGCCGGCGAAGTCCTGCGCCCTGGCGACGTGGAACTCGACGTTCGCCACGCCCGCCTCGGCCGCCTTCTGCCTCGCCGCCTCGATCGACGGCGCGTGGTAGTCGATTCCGACGATCGTCGAGTTCGGATAGGCCTCAGCCATCAGCACCGTCGACGAGCCGTGGCCGCAACCGATGTCGGCCACCTTCGCGCCCGCCTCGAGCTTGGCCTCGACTCCGTCGAGCGCCGGGATCCAGGTATCGATAAGGTTGGCCTGGTAGCCGGGCCGGAAGAACCGGTCGGTGCCGCAGAACAGGCATTGCGTGTGGTCGCCCCACGGACGCCCCTTGCCCGAGACGAACGTGTCGACCGCCTTCTCGTGGCCCTCGAACTGCGAGACGATCAGCTGGAAGAACCCCTGCATGCACGCCGGCTGCCCCTCGCGGGTGAAGATCAGCGCCTGCTCGGGCTCGAGCGAGAAGGTCCCGTCCTCCGGGTGGTGGTTGACGTAGCCCCCGGCGCAGACCGAGCCGAGCCATTCGCGCAGGTACTTCGGGTTGAGCCCGGTCTTCTCGGCGAGTTCCTCGAGCGTCACCCGCCCGGCCCCGTCGAGCGCGGCAAACACTCCGGCCTTGTCGCCGAGATAGGCCATGAACACGCCCATCGCCCCGGCGACGTCGCCGATCACCTTGCCGATCAGCTCGTTGAGACGCGTTTCGTCGATCGCTTCGCTCATCGCACTTCTCCTCGATTGGAGGATGCCCATGCGACCCGGCGAACCGCCGCCTGCAGCGGGCAGCGGCTTCGCGAAGCAGACTAGCAGGCCGGCCGGCCCCGCGAAACCGCTACTGCCCGCCCGCCGGGCTGACCGAACCCGTGTCGACCGGCGCCTCCTTCGGCGGCGGCACCGGGCGGTTGCCCGGGGCCATCAGGTTGCGGACCATCTCGGCGCGCATCGACTCGAACTTGACCCGGCCCGGCGTAGGCTCGTCGTCGGGGAAGGCTTCCTCGATCTCTCGGTGGCGCTGCTTCACTTCGTCGAGGAACTCGCGGTTGGTGAAGATGTAGAAGCGGTTTTCCTTGATCGCCGAGACCACCGCCTTGCCGGTGTCGTAGGGATCGATCGCCCCGCGCATCGCCTCCCACAGGTCCTTGAGGAACTGCGGCGCGTTTTCCTCGTCGATGCTCGGATCGTCCTCGGGCAGCGGCACGATCGCTGTGCGCGTGGCGCCCGGGAACAGGCACGACACGCCGATCCCGTCCTTGGCCAGCTGCATCCGCAGGCTTTCGGAGAACCCGCGCACCGCGTACTTGGCGGTCGAGTAGGCTGCGAGGCCCGGCAGCGGCACCACGCCCGCCATGGAGCTGGTGTTGACCACGTGCCCGCCCTCGCCCTGCTTGCGGATGATCGGGGCGATGATCTTGGTTCCGTTGACCACCCCGCCGAGATTGATCGCCATGACGCGGTCCCAGTCGTCGAAGTCGGGCGAGGCCGCGGTTCCGCCGCCACTGACCCCGGCGTTGTTGCACAGCACGTGGATCTTCCCGAACGCCTCCAGCGTCTCGTCCGCCGCCGCGCGCACGCTGTCGCGGTCGGCGACGTTGGTCTTGACGAAGTGCACCGCGTTGTTGCCCGCAAGCTGCTCCTTCGCCCTGGCGATATGCTCGTCGCTCCAGTCGGCGAGGCTGACCTTCATCCCCTCTTCGAGAAACGCGCGCGCCATGCCGAGGCCGATGCCGCTGGCCCCGCCGGTGATGAAGGCGACCTTGCCGGTCAGATGTTCCATGCCTGCTCCTCCCGAGCCCGTCCGTGGGCGCGGCCGTATTCGATGAAGATGGGCGCGATCACAACCCTGCGGCGGCCGCTCAGAGCGTTTCGGTCACCTTGCGCAGGTGCGGCGGTGCATCGGGGTCGCGGCCGCGGGCGAGCGCGAGGGCGCTCGCCGCCGGGTAGAACGCCTGGATCGCGAGGATCGGCTCGAGCGCCGGATGCGCCGCCGGTGCGGTCAGATCGCCCTCCCGGTCCGCCAGCAGCACGCGCGCGCCGCGTCGGCGGAACTCGGCCGCGACTTCGCGCACGCTGTCCCCGCCCGGCCCCGAGTCCCCGAACGCGAGCACCGGAAAGCCCTCGCCGACCAGCGCCATCGGCCCGTGGCGCACTTCGGCCGCGCTGAACGCCTCGGCATGCAGCGCCGAGGTCTCCTTGAGCTTGAGCGCCGCTTCCTGTGCCACGCCGAGCCCCGGCCCGCGCCCGATCACGAACGCGCTCGAGGCGTCACGCAGCATCGGGACGATGGCCGACCAGTCGAGTCCGGCGGCCCGCGCGAGCAGCTCCGGCAGCCGCGCGCCCGCCTCGCGCAGCGGCCCATCGTCGGCTCACTCGGCGGCAAGCGCGGCAATCGCCACCAGCGAGGCGATGAACGACTTCGTCGCCGCCACCGCCCGTTCGGGCCCGGCTTCCAGCCGGATCGCGACGTCGGCCAGCCGCTCGAGCGGCGTGTCCTCTGCGTTGACCAGAACCACCGTGAAAGCCCCCGCCGCGCGCTGCTGCGCGACGCTGGCCAGCAGATCGGGACTCTGCCCGGACTGCGAGATCGCCAGGCACAGCCTCGCCCCCGCCGCTGCCGGCGCCCGGTAAAGCGACGCCACCGACGGTGCCGCCGAGGCTACCGGCACGCCGGCCAGCGTCTCGATCAGGTACTTGGCGTAGGTCGCGGCGTGATCGGACGAGCCGCGGGCACAGGTGACCGCCACCGCGGGCGGACGGGCGCGCAGCTGCGCCACGCATTCGGCGATCGCCGCGCGATTGCTCTCGAGCATCCGCGCGACCGCGGCGGGCGCCTCGCCGGCCTCGCGCGCCATCAGCGTCGGGCGGCCGGCTTCAGCCATCGCCGCGCCCCTCCATCCGCTAGCCCGCCGTGTCCCTGAGCCCGGCCGCGGCGATCCCCGCCTTGCCGCAGGCGACGTCCTCGGCGCTCTCCGCGCCCGAGACGCCGACCCCGCCGAGCGCCACCCCCTCGGCCGAGAACACCGGCACCCCGCCTTCCCAGGTCGCCAGCTCCGCCGGCCCGCGGCCCCAGTTGGCGGTATCGGCCGAGGCCACGTGGATCGTCGCCGCCGAGCGGCCTTTCCACTGCGCATAGCCGCCGACCGCCGAGGGCGCGCCGTCCATCAGCGCGAAGGCCATCAGCGTGCCGCGCTCATCGAATACCGCCACCGCCACCGAAAGGTCGTGCTGCTGCGCCCACGCCACGCACCCGTCGCGGATCGCCGCCGCGCTCGCGTAGTCGAGCATTGGCCGCGCGGTCTGCGCTGCTCCCGGCGCGGCCAGCGCCAGCGCGGCAAGCATCGTCAGCCTGGTTTTCATGGCCTTTCCCCCATTCACCCGCGCGAGGCATCGCCCAACGCCGGACAAAAGGAAAGGGCCCGCCGGTCAGCCGCCCTTGTCGCTCGCCGACCAGCCGCCGCCGAGCGCGCGGAACAGGTCGATCTGCGCGCGCGAGACCGCCGCGTCCTGCGCCGCGAGCTGGGCCGTCGCTTCGGCCAGCGTGCGCTCGGCGTCGAGCCGGTCGAGCGAATTGATCGCGCCCTCGCGCTGCTGCGCCCGGGTAATGCGCGCGGCGCGTTCGGCCTGCTCGGCTGCCGCCTGCAGCGCCGCCCGGCGCTCGAGCGAGCGCGCATAGTTCGATAGCGCGGTCTCGGTCTCCTCGAGCGCCAGCAGCACCGTCCCGTCGAACGCGGCCAGCGATTCCTTCGCCTCGGCCTCCGCCGCGGCGATCCGCGCCCGCGCGGGCTCCTGGTTGGGGAAGCTCCAGCTCAGCAGCGGCCCGAGCAGCCAGCGCAGCGGACCGCCGGTGAAGATGTCGGCGATGTCGGTCCCGGTCGAGCCGATCGACCCGCCGAGCGTGATCTGGGGGTAGAGGTCGGCCGTCGCCACCCCGATCCGCGCGGTGTCGGCCGCGAGCCGCCGTTCGGCGGCGCGGATGTCGGGCCGGCGTGCGAGCAGTGCTGCACCGTCGCCGACCGGGATCGGCTCGCGGATTTCCAGTCCCACGCTGCGCTCGCCGGCGATCGGCGGCAGCTCGGCCGGCGCCCGTCCGGTCAGCGTCGCGAGGCGGAACAGCGCCGCCTGGCGCTGCGCCTCGAGTGCCGGGATCTCGGCCGCACGCTGTTCGCGCAGCGCCGCGATCTGTGCCACCGCGAGGCCGCTCTCGAGCCCGGCATCGTGCCGCCGCGAGGTCAGCGCCAGCGACTGGTCGAGCAGCTCGACGATCTCGCGCGCCACCCGCAGCTGCTCTGCGCCCGAAGCCGCGTCGGCATAGGCCCGCGTCGTCTCGGCGACGACGATCACCCGCACGGCGTCGGCATCGGCCTCGCTCGCCGCGAGATCGCCGCGCGCCGCCTCGACCGAGCGGCTCACCCGCCCGAACAGGTCGAGCTCGTAGCCGACCTCGAGCCCGGCATCGTAGCTCCACCCTTCGCGGTCGGCCCCCTGGGGAACCTGCCCCTCGGGCTGGCGTCCGTAACCGCCGCTCGCGCCGATCGTGGCCTGCGGCAGCCGTCCCGCCCTCGCCCCGCGCAGCCCGGCGCGAGCCCGCTCGATCCGGGCCACCGCCTGGCGCACGTCGGTGTTCGCGGCGAGCGCGTCGGCGACCAGCCCGTCGAGCACCGGGTCGTCGTACAGCCGCCACCAGTCGGCCGGCAACGGATCGGGCGCGACCGGCGGGGCCCCCGCGGCAAGGAAGGGGCCGGACGACGCGGGACTGGGGGGCGTTGCGACGTAGTCCGGCCCCACCGCGCACCCCGCCAGGGCGAGCGCGGAAAGGGACGAGAAGGCGAAAGCGCGAAGGGTCATCGGAGCACCTATTCGGCTGGAATCGACAGGGGGTCGCGGCGGCCACGCCGCCAGCGGTCGCGCAGGTCGGCGATGCGCTCGCCGAGGCTGCGGCTGACGACATAGAACGTCGGCGTGAACACGAGACCGAAGCCGGTCACCCCGAGCATGCCGAAGCACACCGCGGTGCCGAGCGCCTGGCGCAGCTCCGCGCCGGCGCCGGTCGCGATCACCAGCGGCACCGAGCCGAGGATGAACGCGAAGCTGGTCATCAGGATCGGCCGCAGGCGCGTGCGCGCCGCCTGGACCGCGGCTTCGGCCGGGCTCAGCCCGTGCAGCTCCTCGCCCTGGCGTGCGAACTCGACGATCAGGATCGCGTTCTTCGCCGCCAGCGCGATAAGCACCACGAGGCCGATCTGCGTCAGCACGTTGTTGTCCATGCCGCGCAGGTTGACCCCGACCATCGCCGCGAGCACGCACATCGGCACGATCAGGATGATCGCCAGCGGCATGACCAGGCTCTCGTATTGTGCGGCCAGCACCAGGAACACGAGCAGCACGGCCAGCGCGAAGACCAGCGCCGCGGTGTTCCCGGCGGTGTCCTGCTGGTAGGCGATCCCGGTCCACTCGGTGTCGAAACCGCGCGCCAGCACCTCGTCGGCGACCTTCTCCATCGTCACCAGCGACTGGCCCGAGGAGAACCCGGGCGCGGTATCGCCGTCGACCGCCACCGCCGGCGCGAGGTTGTAGCGGGTCACCCGATACGGACCGGTCGTGTCGCTCAGCGTCGCGACCGAGCCGATCGGCACCATCGACCCGTTGTCGGAACGGGTCTGCAGGTTGGCGATGTCGGACGGGCTGTCGCGGAACGGCGCGTCGGCCTGTGCGGTGACGCGATAGGTGCGGCCGAGCAGGTTGAAGTCGTTGATGAACGCCGAGCCGAGATAGACCTGCAGCGTCTCGAACACCCGCGACGGCGGCACGCCGAGGATCTGCGCCTTGTCGCGGTCGATGTCGGCGCGCACGCGCGGGGTGCCCGTCTCGAAGAAAGTATAGACCCCGGCGAGCCCCTCCTGCTGGTTGGCCTGGGCGATGACCGCATTGGCCGCCTCCTGCAGCGCGCGATAGCCTTGCCCGTTGCGGTCCTCGATCATCATCCGGAACCCGCCCGCCGAGCCGATCCCGCGGATCACCGGCGGCTTGACGATCATCAGCCGCGCCTCGTTGATGTCGGCGGTCGCCTTCTGCGCCTCGGCGATCAGCGCGTCGACCGTCAGCCCGTGTTCGGCGCGGTAGTCGAAGTCCTCGAGCACCCAGTAGGCCGCGGCCGAACTCGCGTTCTGCGTCTCCGAGGTGCCGTCGAAGCCCGAGAGCATGACCGTGCCCTTGATCCCGTCGATCGGCAGCACCCGCTCGGCGACCTTCTTCATCACCGCGTCGGTGCGCGCGGTGGCCGAGCCCGGGGGCAGCTGGATCACCGTCAGGAAGTAGGCCTGGTCCTGCTGCGGGATGAACCCGGTCGGGGTGACCCACAACGCCGCGCCGGTCAGCGCGATCAGGCCGGCATAGGCCGCCATCATCCGCCGCGGCATGGCCACCAGCCGTGCTGTCCAGCGGGCGTAGGCTTCGCCGAACCGCTCGAACGCGCGGTTGAACGCGTCGCCCGCGCGCGCCGCAAGCTGCCGCCAGTAGCCGCCCTCCGGAACCTGTGCGTGCTTGCGCAGCAGCAGCGCGGACAGCGCCGGCGACAGCGTCAGCGAGACGATCAGCGAGATCACCGTCGCCGCCGAGATCGTCACCGCGAACTGCTGGTAGAACACGCCCGAGAGGCCGCCGATGAACAGCGTCGGCACGAACACCGCGCACAGTACCAGCACGATCGCCACCAGTGCCGCGCCGACCTCGTCCATCGAGGTGCGAGCCGCCTCGAGCGGGCTCATCCCGCTCTCGAGGTTGCGCTCGACGTTCTCGACCACCACGATCGCGTCGTCGACGACGATGCCGATCGCCAGCACCAGCCCGAACAGCGAGAGGTTGTTGAGCGAGTAGCCGAGCGTCGCCAGCACCGCGAAAGTGCCGATCAGCGAGACCGGGATCGCCAGCACCGGGATCACCGAGGCGCGCCACTTCTGCAGGAACACGACGATCACCAGCACGACGAGCACGATCGCCTCGAGCAGAGTCGCGACCACCGCGTCGACCGATTGCTGGATGAATTCGGTGGGGTTGTAGACGATGCGGTACTCGAGCCCCTGCGGGAAGTCGGCCGAAAGCTCCTCCATCGCCGCCTTGACCGCCTCGGCCGAGGCGAGCGCGTTCGAGCCGGGCTCCTGCAGCACGGGCACAATCACCGAGTCGCGGTCGTCGAGATAGGCCGAGGTGCCGTAGTCCTGCGCGCCGATCTCGACCCTGGCGACGTCGCCGACGCGCACCTGGCGGCCTTCGGCGTCGGTACGGATCACCACGTTCTCGAATTGCCGCGGATCGGTGAAGCGGCCCTGCGTCTCGACGTTGAGCTGGAACGCACTCCCCGGGCTTGGCGGCTGGCCGAGCGTGCCCGCCGCGACCTGGACGTTCTGCGCCCTCAGCGCGGAAACGATCTCGCCCGCGGTCAGGTTGAGCGCCGCCGCGCGGCCGGGATCGATCCACACCCGCATCGCCAGCTCGCGGTGGCCGAACAGCTGCACGTCGCCGACGCCCTCGATCCGCGCCAGCCGGTCCTTGATCCGCGTCTGCGCGTAGTTCGAGATGTACTCGCGATCGAGCGAACCGTCGGGCGAGATCAGGTTGACGATCAACAGGAAGTCGGGCGTCGTCTTGCGCGTGACGATGCCGAGACGCTGCACTTCCTCGGGCAGCCGCGGTTCGGCGATCGCCACCCGGTTCTGCACCAGCACCTGCGCCTCGTCGAGGTCGGTGCCGGGTTCGAAGGTAACGGTGATCGTCACCCGCCCGTCACCGGTCGACTGGCTCGACAGGTAGAGCATCCCATCGACCCCGTTGATCTCCTGCTCGATCGGGTTGGCCACCGTGTCGGCCACCGTCTCGGCCGAAGCGCCCGGATAGACCGCGGTGACGGTTACCGTCGGCGGCACGACCTCGGGGTACTGCGCCACCGGCAGGAAGGCGTAGGAGATCGCCCCGATGAGGGTAATGATCACGGCGATCACCGCGGCGAAGATCGGCCGGTCGATGAAGAAGCGGGACAGGCGCATTTCGGGCTCCAGTCGGAATCGGGGGCGGTCGAAAAGGGGAAAGAAAGGCGGCGGGTCAGCCGGCGAGCGAGGCCGTGCCGGGCGGAGCCGCGGCCGTCGCCGGCGTCGCGGCCGGCGCAGGTTTCGGCGGGTCGATTCGTCCGGCCCGCGCGACCACCTTGCTGCCCGGGAAAGCCATCTGGGTCCCGGCGATGACCACGCGGTCGGTCGCCGCAAGCCCGCCGCGCACCACGCGCAGCCCGCCGTCGATCAACGGCCCGAGCGTGACCTCGCGCGCCGCCACCGTGCCTTCACGGTCGACCACCAGCAGCAGCTTGCGCGTCTGGTCGGTCTGCACCGCGGTGTCGGGGACCAGCAGCGCACGCTCGGTGCCGCCGCTCGCGAGGCGCATGTTGCCGAACATCCCGGGGGTCAGGAAGTTGTCCGGATTGCGGACCAGCGCACGGGCACGGATCGTGCCCGAGTTCGGGTCGAGTGCGTTGTCGGTGAAGTCGAGCTCGCCGTCCCACTTGTAGTCGGCCTCGTCCTGCAGCCGGATCTGCACTTCGGCGCCGGCCGCGAGGCCTTCCCGCTTCGACTTGAGATACAGCCCTTCCGATCCGTCGAACACGAAGTGCAGCGGATCGGTCGCGACGATCGTGGTCAGTAGCGTCGCAGCGGGTCCGTCGCCCGCCGCAACCAGGTTGCCCGGGTCGACCCGGCGGTCGGACACGCGTCCGGCGATCGGCGCACGCACGGTGGTGAACTCGACGTCGAGACTGCGCGAGCGGACCCGCGCCTGCGCCGCCGCGAGCGCGGCGTTGGCGGCGGTCACCCGCGCCCGCAGCGCGTCGATCTCGCTCTGCGCCACGGCGTCGTCCTCGACCAGCCGCAGCGCGCGTTCGAGGTCGCTCTGCGCCAGCGCGAGGTCGCTCCGGGCAGTGGCGACGCCGGCCTGCGCTTCGGCCAGTGCGGCGCGGTAGGGCCGCGGGTCGATCGTGAACAGCGGCTGCCCCTGGCGGACGAACTGCCCGTCCTGGAAATGCACCGCGACGATCTGGCCCGAGACGCGCGGCCGCAGCTCGACGGCACGGCTCGCCTCGAAGCGGCCGATGTATTCGTCCCATTCGGTAATCTCGCGCTGCAGCGGCGTGGCCACGGTCACCACCGGCATCGGCGGCGCCGCGGCCGGCGCGGGGCCGCCGCGCAGCAGGTACCACGACAGCGCGGCGACCACGGCCGCCACCAGCACCCAGCCGGCGCGGCCCAGTCTGCGCCGGCGCACCAGCGGGTTTTCGGCTTCCTCGAGCCGGGACAGCTCGTCCATCTCGATCGGCGTCAGGTCGTTCATCGCTCGGTCCTCAGGGCGTGCGTCACCGATCCCGGAAGCGAGGCGTTCCGGGCCCTGCGGCGCGCAGTCGGGTAGACGGAAGGGCCTCCTGGCGAGCGCGGCGGCACGCTGGAATCACCCCTCTCGGGTTATGTACCGATAAGTATGTAATCTGCGGTTAAGGTCAAGCCGGAATTTTATACCGCTCGATATTTTTTTACGCAGTGCAGCAAAGTCAAGCTTTCAGCGCCCCGGCCAGATCGCCAACGTGGCCTCCGCGACCTTCTGCAATTCCTCCCGCCCGGCGCCCGAACCCGCCTGCACGGAAATCCCCTGCACCACCGCGAGCAGGTAGCGAGTCATCGCCTCGGCCTCGACCGGGGTGGTGAAGTCGCCTTCGTCGATCCCCCGCTGCATCCGCTCGACCAGAGCGTTGCGCAGCGTGTGCGTGCGCGCGCGAATGTCCTCGCGGATCGGCGAGTCGGGGCTGCGGCAGCTGACCGCGGTGATCACGCCGAGACAGCCCGGGCATTCGCTGGTGATGTTCTCGATCGTCCCGTCGAGCAGCCGCTGGGCCACGCCACGCGCGGTCGGCGCCTCGAGCGCGCCGCGGATGTAGGCCAGCTTCTCTTTTTCGTAGAGGTCGAGCGCGCGCTTGAAGAGTTCGTCCTTGTTGCCGAACGCCGCGTAGAGGCTCGGCCGGGTGATCCCCATCGCCTCGGTCAGGTCGGTCAGCGAGGCGCCGTCGTAGCCCCTTTCCCAGAACACGCGCAGCGCGGCGGCCAACGCCTCCTGGACGTCGAACTCGCGCGGGCGCCCGCGAACTGCCGTGACCGTTTCCATATCAGGCGGTACATAATGCTGC
>JBIQKN010000166.1:0-1868 GCA_044506565.1 Sphingomonadales bacterium
TCAAGGACGAGCCGATCGACGTTTACGGCGAAGGCAGGATGACGCGCGACTTCACCTATGTGGAGGATCTGGTCGAGAGCCTCGTGCGGCTTGCGCATTGCATGCCGGGGCCGTCGGGTCTCGGTGAACCGATCCCCGGAGACACGCTCAGCCCGGTTGCGCCCTATCGCCTCGTCAATATCGGCCGCGGCGCGCCGGTCGCACTGCCCGATTTCATCGAGGCGATCGAGAAATCCCTCGGCAGGAAGGCCAGGCGCAACCTGCTGCCGATGCAGCCCGGCGACGTGCCGGCCACGTTCGCGAATTCGGACCTGCTGGAGCGCCTCACGGGCTATCGCCCATCGACCGATGTCGCGGAGGGTGTCGAAAAATTCGTCGAATGGTATCGCGGTTGCTATAAACAGTGAAATTGCGCAGGACCGATCCGGTTTGGCGGACGCTCTGATGGACCTTCGGCATATTCGTCCGGTCGTGCTCGCCGGCGGCAGCGGAACGAGGCTGTGGCCGGTGTCGCGCTCGCTCTTTCCCAAACAGTTCGCCATGCTCGCGGGCGACCGCAGCCTGTTCGAGCAGACGCTGGAGCGGCTAGCGGGTTTGGGGCTCGCCGAGCCCGTCGTGGTCGGGAACGAGGAGCATCGCTTCGTCATCGCCGAGCAGATGCGCGGGGCGGGGATCGAGCGGCCCGTCATCCTCCTCGAGCCGGAGGGCCGCAACACGGCGGCGGCGATCGCGCTTGCGGCGCAGGCGGCGATCTCGGGCGACCCCGAGGCGATCCTGTTCGTGCTGCCGTCGGATCACTGGATCGGCAACGTGGAAGAGCTCGAGCGCGGTTTGAAGAAGGCCATGCAGGCCGCCGCTCTGGGCCGCATCGTCGCCTTCGGCGTCCGGCCAAAATCGGCGCACACGGGCTACGGCTATATCCGCGGCGGGGCGGCGATTGACGGCGCGACGGATGCGCATGTCATTGAAACCTTCCGCGAAAAGCCGGACGCTGCGACGGCGGCGAAGTGGCTGGCGGAGGGCGGTTGGTTCTGGAACAGCGGCATGTTCTTCTGCCGCGCGAGCGATGCGCTGGAAGAGATTGCGGCGCACGCTCCCGAGATATCGGCGGGGGCGAAGACGGCGTTTGCCTGCGCCGAGCGCGACGGCAGTTTCCTGCGGCCGGACAGGGACGCATTCCTTGCCGTCCCGTCGCAGCCGTTCGACATCGCGGTGATGGAGAAGACGGAGCGCGGCGCGGTCGTGCCGGTCGATCTCGACTGGACGGACCTTGGCGACTGGGACGCGATCCAGAGCGTGCTGCCGGTCGACGAGGCAGGCAATACGCTTGTCGGCGATGTGATGACGTTCGGCACAAAGAACTCGGTGGTGCGCTCGGATGGGCCGCTCGTCGCGACCATCGGCGTGAGCGACGTTGTCGTGATCGCGACCGACGACGCGCTGCTTGTGGCTTCCCGCGACTCCTCGCAGGAAGTGCGCGAGGTGGTCGACCGGCTGCGGCGCGAGGGGCGGGCGGAAGCGAACGTTCATACGACGGTGCACCGTCCCTGGGGCAGCTTTCGGACGCTTGCGCTGAACGAGCGGTACCAGGTGAAGGAGATTGTCGTGCGCCCGGGCGCGCAGCTTTCCCTCCAGTTACATCGTCATCGATCGGAGCATTGGGTGGTGGTGAGCGGCGTGGCTGCGGTCACGATCGATGGCGAAGAGAAGACCGTGCACGAGACGGAATCGGTCTATGTGCGGGTTGGCGGCAAACACCGTCTCAGCAATCCAGGAAAAATTCCGCTTCGGCTGATCGAGGTCCAGACCGGCAGCTATCTCGGCGAAGACGATATCGTGCGGCTGGAAGATAATTTTGGGCGCACATA
>JBIQKN010000081.1:0-11946 GCA_044506565.1 Sphingomonadales bacterium
TGGTCCGCCGGGCGAGGATCTGGATCGTGCGGCGGATTTCCTCGTCGCGGCCGATCACCGGGTCTAGCTTGCCGTCGCGCGCCGCCTGGGTGAGGTCGCGGGCGTACTTCTTCATCGCGTCGTAGGCGTTCTCGGCGCTCGCACTGTCGGCGGTCCGGCCGCCGGTAGTCTGGCGAATCGCCTCCTCGAGCGCCTTGGCATCGACGTTCGCGGCCTTGAGCGCCTGTCCGGCGGCGGTGGTCGTCGCCAGCGCGAGCGCCTGGAGGATGCGCTGCACCGGCAGGAAGCTGTCGCCAGCCTTGGTCGCCAGCGTCTCCGCCTGGTCGAGCACGCGGACCGTGTCGTTGTCGAGCCCTGGCGACGCCTGCGCCCCGCTGCCCGAGACCGCCGGAACCTTCGCCAGGGCCTTGTCGACTTCATCGGTGGCGATCTTGGCGTTGCCGCCCGCGCGCTGGATCAGCTGCGCCGCCATGCCTTCGCCGTCCTCGAGCAACGCCTTGAGCAAGTGCTCGGGCGTGATGCGCTGGTGGCTCATTCGGATGGCGACCGTCTGCGCGGCCTGCAGGAAACCCTTCGCCCGGTCGGTGAACTTCTCCAGATTCATGCGGTGCCCCTCGGATTGGTCTTGCGCCTAGATGGTGTGGCCTTGGGGCAACACAAGTGGGCTAGCTCCCGGGCCGCCACTCGCGCGCGAGCAGGTCGAGCAGCCGCACTCCGTAACCGGTCGGGCCCTTCGGCGTGACCGGCCCGGCGCTGTCGGCCCACATCGTCGGCGCCATGTCGATGTGCGCCCACGGCATGTCCTCGGCGATGAACGCCTCGATGAAGTGCGCCCCCGCGCTCGCGCCCGGCGCCGGGCTAGTGCCCGAGTTCTTGACGTCGGCGATGTCGGACCTGACCGCCTTGGCGTAGTCGGGGTGCAGCGGCAGCCGCCAGACGGGCTCCCCGGCCCGTTCGGCGACGTCCTCGATCCGCTCTGCGATCGTGTCGTCGCGCGCGAACAGGCCGGCGTACTCGGGCCCGAGCGCCGACACAGCCGCACCGGTCAGTGTGGCGATGTCGACGATCGCGAACGGCTTCTTCCGCTCGGCGACGTATTGCACCGCATCGGCCAGCACCAGCCGGCCCTCGGCGTCGGTGTTGACGATCTCGATGGTCTTGCCGCCCATCGTCCGCACGATGTCGCCGACGCGCTGGGCATTGCCGTCGGGCATGTTCTCGGCCAGCGCGGCGACCGCGACGACGTGAACCGGTGCGCGCGTGCGGGCGAGCGACAGCACCGTGCCGACGACCGCAGCGGCACCCGACATGTCGCCCTTCATGTCCTCCATGCCCGAGCTGGTCTTGAGCGAGAGGCCGCCGCTGTCAAACGTGATGCCTTTGCCGGCGAGGGCGAGCGGCGCCCCGTCGGCCCCGCGGTAGGTGACCACGAGCAGCCGCGAGCCGCGCGGCGACCCTTGCCCGACCCCGACGAGCGCGCCCATGCCGAGCCGGCGCATCTCGGCCTCTTCGAGCACCTCGATCTCGACGCCGGGGATGCCGCGAAACGCCTCGCGCGTGCGCGCGACGAAGCTTTCCGGGTAGATCACGCTGGCCGGCTCGTTGACCAAGTTGCGCGCGAAGCGCACACCCTCCGCGACGCCGGCCTGGCGCGCGGCGTATATCGCCTCGGCGCCGCGGGCATCGGCGTGGACCAGCACCACCGGCTCGGTCGCCGGCGGCTGTTCGACCCCGGTCTTGTAGCGGTCGAAACGGTACTGCCCGAGACGATAGCCGAGCGCGGCCTCGGCCACGGCATCGGCGCTCGGGAGGCCGACGATCGCGACCGGCGCGCGCTCGCCCTTGAGGTCCTGAGCCGCCTTGCCCGCTGCCTCGGCGAAGTCGACCGCCGTCGGCGTCTCGCCGACGCCCGCGAGCAGCAGTCGCGGCCGGCTGCCGATCCCGCGCAGCGACAGCGTGTCGCCGGCCTTGCCCTTGAAGTCCGCCGCGGCGATCGCGCGCTCGAGCGCCTCGCGCTCGGCCGGATCGAGCGGAACCCCGTCGGGCAGCGCCGACGACTGCACGACGACTACGAGCGCAGCGCCGTCGGGCGCGGCAGCGGCGAACTCGACCGGGCGCTCGGCGCTGTTGTCGGCCTCGGCCGGCGCGACGCCAGACCCGATCGTCGGCTGCGCCCGGATCACTTCGGCCGGCGTGGCAGCGAGAGCGAGGGCAAGTAGCGAGACCAGGGGAAGGCGGGAACGAAGCATCGAGAACTCCTGAATGGGGAAAGGGCCGTCTTGCGGCGTTCGCGCGCGGGACGCAAGGACGGGCGGCATACGGGCGAAGCGTCGACAGCTCTCGACCAACGACGACGCCCCGGCTGGTATCGCCGTGGAGGCGTGCTATTCGGTTCCGATGAAACCATCTCGCCTCGTCGCATCCGCCGTCGCCCTCGCCCTCGTCGCCGGCGTCCCGCTCCAGGCCCAGCAGGCCGAGCCTGCACCGCTGCCGGAGCTCGTCGCCGAAGTCGACATCCCCTACGAAACTTTCACGCTGCCGAACGGGCTGACGACGATCGTCCACACCGACCGCAAGGCGCCGATCGTCGGGGTGACGATCTATTACCGCGTCGGCTCGAAGCACGAACCGCGCGGGCGCACCGGCTTCGCGCACCTGTTCGAGCACCTGATGTTCGGCGGCAGCGAGAACGTCGAGAATTTCGACGTGCCGCTCGAGGCCGCCGGTTCGACCAGCACCAATGGCTCGACCTGGTACGACCGCACCAATTACGTCGAGACCGTGCCGACCGGCGCGCTCGATCTCGCGCTGTTCATGGAAAGCGACCGCATGGGCCACCTGCTCGGCGCGGTTACCCAGGAGAAGCTCGACCGCCAGCGCGGCGTCGTCCAGAACGAGAAGCGCCAGGGCGATAACCAGCCTTACGGTCTCGTCGAGTACAAGCTCGGCGACGCGCTGTTCCCGGTCGGGCACCCCTACCGCCATTCGACGATCGGCTCGATGGCCGACCTCGAAGCGGCGAGCCTTGCCGACGTGCGCAAATGGTTCACCGACAATTACGCGCCGAACAACGTCGTTCTCGTGCTCGCCGGCGACATCGACGCCGCGACCGCGCGGCCGATGGTCGAGCGCTGGTTCGGCGACATTCCGCAGGGCCCGGAAGTGGTCCAGCCCGCGACCGGCCCCGTCACCCTCGCCGCGCCGCTGCGCGAGGAGATGACCGACCAGGTCCCGGTAACGCGCATCCAGCGCGCCTGGACCGGCCCCGAGTGGACCCACGCCGACTCGGTGCCGCTGCAGGTCGGCATGCACGTCCTCGGCGGCCTCGCCAGCTCGCGGCTCGATACCGTGCTCGTTCGCGAGGAGCAGCTTGCCGTCCGGGTGAGTGCCTATGCGCTCCAGCACGAGCAACTCAGCATGCTGGTCGCCGAGATGGACGTCAAACCGGGCGTCGAGACCTCCGTCGCCGAGGCGCGCTTCGGCGAGGTCATCGACCAGCTCGTCGCTCAGGGCCCGACCGCCGACGAGATCACCCGCGCGGCGACCGAAATGGTCTCGCAGGAGATCGGCGCGCTCGAACAGGTCGGCGGGTTCTACGGCAAGGGCGCGACGCTCGCCGAGGGTTGGCTCTATGCCGGCGATCCCGAGCACTACAAGCGGTCGCTCGAGCAGATGGCCTCGTTGACGCCGGAACAGGTCGGGGCCGCGCTGCAGCGCTGGCTCGGCCGCCCGGCCTATACCCTTGCCGTGGTCCCCGGCGAACGGACCGAGGACGGCGCGCTGATGGGCGGGTGGGGCGACGAGGGCACGGTCCCGCCGCCTGCGCCCGACGCGCGCGAGCCGGCTCCGCCGCTGGCCCAGGGCCCGAAGCGCGAAGCGCCGCCGGTCGCCCCGGTCGGCGAGTTGACGTTCCCGCAGGTCGAACATGCGACGCTGTCGAACGGTATCCCGGTGGCCCTCGCCCGCCGCACCGCCATCCCCAAGGTGTCGATCGCGATCGCCTTCGACGCCGGCAACGCCGCCGACGGCGGCGAGCGCGCCGGCACCCAGTCGCTGATGATGGAGCTGCTCGAGGAAGGCACCACGACCCGCTCGGCGATGGACATCGCGATCGAGAAGGAGCGCCTCGGTGCCCAGATCTCGACCGGCACCAGGACCGACGTCAACAGCGTGGCGATGACCGCGCTGACCGCCAACCTCGCGCCCTCGCTCGAGCTGCTCGCCGACGTCGTGCGCAACCCGGCGTTCGACCCGGCCGAAGTCGCGCGGGTCAAGGACCAGCGGCTGGCCGAGATCGCGCAGGAGCAGGCCGATCCGATGGGCCTCGCCTACCGCGCGGCCGGCCCGCTGATCTACGGCGAGGCGCATCCCTACGGCTCGGTCGGCGGGACCGGCAAGGCCGAGGCGATCGAGGCCCTGACGCCCGAAACGCTAGCCGAGCAGCACCACACTTGGATGCGCCCCGATACCGCGCAGTTCACGGTCGTGGGCGACGTGACCATGGCCGAGCTCCTGCCCGCGCTCGAGGCCGCGTTCGGCGACTGGCGCGCGCCGGCGACGCCGAAGCCGGTCAAGAACCTCGCAGTGCCGACGCCGCCGGCCCGCCAGCGGCTGGTGGTGATCGACCGGCCGAACTCGCCGCAGTCGGTGCTGCTCCTAGCCCGCGTCCTCCCGGTCGAGGGCAAGGCACCCGAGGCGCTCGACCTCGCCAACGAGGTCATCGGCAACGGCTTTCTCTCGCGGCTCAACCTGAACTTGCGCGAGGAGAAGGGCTGGACTTACGGCATCCGCAGCTCGCTCCCGGTCGCGGTCGGTCCGCGCGCGCTGACCGTGCTGACCCCCGTCCAGTCCGACCGCACCGCCGACTCGATCCGCCTGATCCTCGACGAGATGAAGGCCTTCGCCACCGACAGGGGCGTCGACGAGACCGAGCTGCAGCGCGTCACCGACGGCAACATCCGCGGCCTGCCGAACAGCTTCCAGACCAACAGCCAGGTTCTCTCGGCACTGCTCGACAACCAGCTGCTCGGCCGGCCCGACGATTACCAGGCGCAGCTCCCGGAGATTTACCGCAACATCGACGCCGCGCAGATCGACGCCGCCGCGCGCCAGTACCTCGGGTCCGACGACCTCGCGATCGTCGTGGTCGGCGACCGCAGCCAGATCGACGACCAGCTCGCCACGCTGGGCATGGAGATCGAGTACCTCGACGCCGACGCGCTCTGACGCCTTCCCTTCCCGCGCCGCCGTGCTTAGTAACGGCGGAGCGGGCCGGCGCGGACGCCCGCTCAGGCGCTTGCCGTCCAAGCTCCGCTCCAGCATGGGTCGTGCACCCCGCGCGCCCGGGCAAGGAGCTTGTATGTCGTCGACCGAACCCGCCCCGCCCCGTCTCTCGCTCGCCGCGCTGTTCGCGAAGTTTCTCCGCTTCGGCTGTCTCGCTTTCGGCGGCCCGATCGCGCAGATCGCGATGATCCGCCAGGCGCTCGTCGACGAGGAGCGATGGATCGACTCCACGCGGTTCAACCGCCTGCTCGCGGTGATGCAGGTGCTACCCGGACCCGAGGCGACAGAACTGTCCGTGCATCTCGGCATGGTCGCGCGCGGTCGGCTCGGCGGGCTGCTCGCCGGACTCGGCTTCGTCCTGCCCGGTTTCCTCGCGATGCTCGCCTGCGCCTGGGCTTACGTTGCATTCGTCGCCGGGCGGCCCGAGCTGGCCGGCGTACTGCTCGGGGTGCAGGTCGCGATCCTGGCGGTGATCGCCCGCTCGGTCCAGCGGATCGGCGAGCACATCCTGACCGGCTGGCTGCTCGCGGGGATCGCCTTGCTCGCCGCGGCCGCGACGCTCGCCGGGGTGCCGTTCTGGGCCCCGCTCGTCGCCGGCGCCTTCGCCTACGGTCGCGCGGCGGACAAGCCCGCCGCCGGCCTTGCAATGGCCCTGGTGATCGTCGTCGCCGCCTTCTTACTGCTGCCTCACGGCGACGCCGCGCCTTTGATCACCAGCTCCGTCGCGGGCGAGACGGCGACCGCCGAGGCCTTGTTCCTCGCCGGACTCAAGGGCGGTCTGCTGACGTTCGGCGGCGCCTATACCGCGATCCCCTTCGTCCGCGCCGATACCGTCGACCGCGGCTGGCTCGGCGACGGGGCGTTTCTCGACGGCATCGCCATCGGCAACCTGCTGCCCGCGCCGCTGGTGATCTTCGCCACGTTCGTCGGCTACGTCGCCGGCGGCTTCCCCGGCGCCCTGGCGACCACGGCGGGCATGTTCCTCCCCGCCTTCGCCTTCTCGCTGGTGTTCTTCGAGCGGCTCGAGGCGGTCGTCGAGCACCCGCGCCTGCATCGCACGCTCGACGGCGTCGCCGCCGCCGCGGTCGGGATCATCGCCGCGACGCTGATCCAGCTCGGCCTCGCCGCCGCCGAGCGCGTCGAGACGCCGCTGCTTGCGCTGGTGATCCTCGGGCCGGCCGCGCTCGCGGCGTGGTTCGTCAGGGGCAAGTGGGTGACCCCGGCGATCGTCGCGGCAGGAGCGGCAACGGGCGCCCTGATACTCGGCTGAACGCTCCGTTCCATACTGTCGAGGCGGCGAACCGGTCGGGTGGCGGCGAATTTGCCTGAATGCCTAGAAGGACATGATGACTTTCACCGCCACCTGTCGTGCAAACTTGTCACTTAAGACGAAACTCGTGGTGTCACCGGCCAGCACATCGTCCCCGGTCGTGGGATTGAACACGCCCGCCACGTTGGTGCGTTGCTCGAAGGCGCCGCTCAACGCCAGGCTGATGCTGTCCGAGACGCGGAACGACAGATCCGCAGCGATCGAGCCATGCAGCGCCCACCCATCGCTCGAGTCCGAAACCGCGATACGAACGTTTTGCAGCGCGGGCGCGCAGACGTTGCACCGGTTCACTTCGATCGATTCGAGCTCTGCCCACCGCCGGGCGACGGCGCCGGTGGCCCGAAGGTCGAGGACGATGGACCTGGCGAGCGGCACGCGCATGGCGCCTTCAACCCCGATGGCGAGACGATCCTCGCGGATCTCCTGGTGCCGCTCCTGACTGAGGTCGTAGACGAAGCCGGAAAGATCGCCGCTGGAGGCTACCCGGCTGTCGTAATCGGTCGCGCGATGCGAGTACTCGGCAAAGAAGCTGTAGGAGAAATACACCCGATCTCGCGGCAACGGCACAGCCTCTCGGGGGAGGAGTTGCGGCGTCACGTAGGTCCGCAGGTTCAGTTGACGCACGTCGACCGCACTCTCGCCGCTCACGCCCGCGTAACTCCCAAGAAGGAGCCCGGTGCTTCCCTCGTCGCGTCCGAATGCAAAGCCGACGCCGTCGTGCGAATCGGGCGGTATGTCGAAGGTTCGCCTGACAGCCTCGCCGCCCAGGTATTCGAGGCCGATGCCCGTCCGTATGCCACCGAGAGGGAACGACAACCCGCCGCCTATGACGAAGACGTCGAGTTCGTCGGCGCTCGTCACTGCTGCGGTTTCCG
Organism: Sphingomonadales bacterium; assembly: GCA_044506565.1. GTDB lineage: Bacteria > Pseudomonadota > Alphaproteobacteria > Sphingomonadales > Sphingomonadaceae > Croceibacterium_A. The sequence continues at coordinate 7,489 of JBIQKN010000081.1, forward strand.
AACCCGTGCCTGGAGGCCCGGTCAGCACGACGCCGGTTGGAGTGCCCGGCACCCCGATCTCGCCCACGCCGGCATAGACGGTCGTGACCACATCGAAGCCGATATCCTCGAGGATCGTCTCGTCGGGGTTGCACACCGGTGGGATCCGACGGGCGATGTCCGCGCGTTCGCGCGACAGCCGCGCGATCTGCTCGTCGTCCGTTTCCTCGGCGATGAACCGGTCGTAAATCGCTAGCAGGCGCTCCCTGGCGGCGTTGAACCGTGCCACGTCGCAATCGCGGAAGGCGGCGTCGAGATCGCCGCGCTGGAACAGCAGGGTTGTGCGATCCTCGCGCCCCGGCGGCGGAGGCGGCGGTGCCGGCGAAGGAGCGGGCCGCTCATCAGGGGCCAGACCCTGTGCCGCGAGGCCGGCGTCGGGGTCGTCGACGATCTCGTCCAGGTCGTCGAGGTGGGGGACGGTCGAACTGTCAGCCTGAGTCTCGGTCGGCGGGCAAGGAATACGCATCACGGCATTCAACCGGCGGCGTAGCTCGCCCTCCAGTCGACCGCCTACGTCGGCCGGCACGTAGCTGCGATACTCGCCGCTTTCGTCACGGTAGGGGAAATTGTGGGGGAATCGGAGTTCGTCTATTTGGCCGGACAAGACGGTTGCCCGACTTTCCGACTCCGGGCACCTGCCGGCGACGCGGAGTGACCGCACCGCTTCTATCTCCGCCTCGTAGGTTCCGATGAGGCGCTGCTGCGCCGCCGCGACTTCCTCGTCGCGGCTTCTCGCGAGCTCGCTCGGATTGCCCTGAGCACTTGCCGGACCCGCTAGGCCGACCGCCTCGGCCGAGAACACCACGCTTGCCATCAAGGCCGCCCGCAATACCTGGCTCATTGCCCCCTCCCACATCGAAGTCCGCAGCTTATGGATCGGCGCGCTTCTTGACCTCATCCGATCGGACGAGATTTGCCGAGCCGGCCAAGAGAGAATAGTGGTGTGCCCGGGTCGCATTGCTCTGCCGGGGGGATGGAGCGATGTGTCAGGATGTGATCGACGCCGTCCGGCGATCGGCGGCGCGCGCGGCGGTCAACCCGGCGATCTGGCCCGAGACGATGGTCCGTCTCGGCCGCATGCTTGGCAGCGACATGACGCTGTTCGAAACTTTCGACAAGCGCACCGGCACAAACCGGATCGGCTTTACCGACCGGCCCGATATCATCGCCGACACTCGCGATGCCTACGAGCAGTACTACTATCGCACCAACGTCCGCTGGAACCTGACACGCCAATTGCCGACGGGAGCAATTTTCGGCGACGACCAGATCGGCGATGACCGCGCGCTCGACCGCCTGGAATTCTACGTCGACTTCCTCGCGCCCTCGAAGATCAAGTATTTCCTCGGCGCTACGCTGGTCGACGACGCCCACTGCCGTATTGCGCTCTCGACCAATCGGGCGCCGGATCGCGGCCGCCCGGGCGCGGATGAAGCCGCGCGCCTCGCCGCAGTGCTGCCCGACCTGAGCAACGCCGTCTCGCTCTACTTGCGCATGCTGCGGGCAGGTGGGGGAGGTCCGCTTGTCGAAGTTCTCGACCGTCTGGCCGATCCGGTCGCAATCGTCGCCGCCGACGGCCGGCTCCGCTACCGGAACCAGGCGATGAGCGGCCTTCTCGATCTCGGGGACCTCTTCGTCGAAAAGGACGCGCGCCTGGCTGGCGCGCGCCGGGACCTTCATCAAGCGCTGTCGGCGGCCTTGCATCAGGCAACTCGCGGAGTCAGTGGCGCGGCCTCGGCATGGACCGAAGCGGGCCGGCTGATCCTTCGCGCGGTGGCGCTCGACGCGCGCCATTCGGGAGACCTGCCCGAAGCCGGCGACGGGCCCTGGCTATGCGTTCTCATCGACGACCCCGCGCAGCCCCACTGGCGGCAGGTCGAGCAAGCCATGAGCCTGTTCGGCCTGACCCGGCGCGAAGCGCAGGTCGGCAGCCACCTGGCCGGTGGACTGAGCGTCGACGAAATCGCCGCCCGCCTCGCTCTTTCGCGAAACACGGTCCGAACGCATCTCACCGCCGCGCGCGAGAAGCTCGGCGTCAGGACCGCGATCGCGGTCGCCGCCCAGATGCGCCGCGCTGCCTCAACGATCGACTGACACCGCGCTGGTTGCCCGCTTCCGGCGGGAAGAGTCGCGCTTGGCTCAGAAGCCTGGCTCGGACGTGGCGCCGAGGGCTAGCAGTGCCAACCCGCCTTCAGAATTGCCCGCGCATCGCCTGGTAAGCCGCCGCCGCGACCGTGTTGGCGAGGTTGAGCGAGCGGATCACGTCCGAGCGCATCGGCAGGCGGAACTGCCGCCCCGGCCAGGCGCGCCAGATCGGCTCGGGGATGCCGCCGTTCTCGCGCCCGAACACGAGGATCGCGTCCTCGGGATAGTCGGCGTCGTAGAACGAGCGCGCCCCGTGCTCCTCGAACAGGAACAGCTGCTCCTCGCGCGGCCGCCGTGCGGCGGCGAACGCGTCCCAGCTCGGAAACTCGGCCAGCCGCACGTGCGGCCAGTAGTCGAGCCCCGAGCGCCGCACCCGCGCGTCGCTGAGCTCGAACCCGAGCGGGTGGATCAGCACCAGCTCGGCGTCGAGCGCCACGCAGGTGCGCCCGGCGGCGCCGGTGTTCCAGGGGATCTCGGGATGGACGAGGACGATGCTCAGCGGCATGCGGCCGGCGTCAGATAGCGGGGCGATAGGCCGGGTCGCGCAGCGTCAGCATGTAGTCGACCAGCGCGTCGACCTCCGGCCCCTCGAGGTAGAACTCCATCTCCTCGGGATAGTTGTGCGCGTCGCGCAGCCAGTCCCCGAGCGTCGCTTGCGTCAGGCCCCGCTGGTTGACGATCGCGGCGAACGGCCGCGCATCGGGGTTCGGCGACAGGTCGTGACGCTCCACCGCATGGCACCCACCGCACGATCCCTGCGCAAAGGCGAGGCCGGGGTGCGGCTGGGCGGGAACCGCCTGGCACGCACCCAGTGCTATGACGAGGCACAGCGCCCCTGCGATGGTCGGTATGGAGTTGCGGGTCGCCATCGCGCTAGCCCAGCTTGGCCTTCAGCACTTCGTTGACCACCTGCGGGTTGGCCTTGCCCTGCATCGCCTTCATCGTCTGCCCGACGAAGAAGCCGAACAGCGCCTGCTTGCCGGCCTTGTATTCGGCGACCTTGTCGGCGTTGTCGGCCAGCACCTTGTCGACCGCGGCCTCGATCGCGCCGCTGTCGCTTTCCTGCTTGAGACCCTCGCGCTCCACGATGACGCCCGCGCTGTCGCCCGTCTCGAGCATCGTCTCGAGCACCTGCTTGGCGATCGAGCCCGAGATGGTCCCCTTGCCGACCAGCGCCAGCAGCTCGGCCGCCTGCGCGTGTCCGACCGGGCTGTCGGCCAGCTCCTTGCCGATCTTGTTGAGCGCGCCGAAGAACTCGGAGATCAGCCAGTTCGACGCCTGCTTGGCGACCTCGGCCGGGGTCTTGCCCTGCGCGGTGGCGGTCTCGAGCAGCAGCGCCTCGAACCAGCGCGCGGTCTCGACCTCGGCGGTCAGCACGCCGGCGTTGTAGGCGGAAAGGCCGAGCTCCTCGATGTAGCGTCGCCGTTTGGCGTCGGGCAGCTCGGGCAGGCTCTCGCGGCACTCGTCGAGGAACGCCTCGTCGAGCTCGAGCGGCATCAGGTCGGGATCGGGGAAGTAGCGGTAATCGTGCGCGTCTTCCTTGCTGCGCATCGAGCGCGTCGTGCCGGTGTTCGGGTCGAACAGCCGCGTCTCCTGCACCACCGTGCCGCCGTCCTCGATCAGCTCGACCTGGCGCCGCGCCTCGTGCTCGATCGCCTGCATCACGAAGCGCACCGAGTTGACGTTCTTGGTCTCGGTCCGCGTGCCGAATTCCTCGCCCGGCCGGCGCACCGAGACGTTGACGTCGGCGCGCATCGAGCCCTCTTCCATGTTGCCGTCGCAGCTTCCGACGTAACGCAGGATCGAGCGCAGCTTGCGCACGTAGGCCCCGGCCTCGGCCGGCGAGCGCATGTCGGGCCGGCTGACGATCTCCATCAGCGCCACGCCCGAGCGGTTGAGGTCGACATACGACATGCTCGGGTGCTGGTCGTGCATCAGCTTGCCAGCGTCCTGCTCGACGTGGATGCGCTCGATGCCGATCCACTTGTCCTCGGGAATCCCGGCCTTCTCGTCGGCCTCGATCAGCAGCCGCCCCTCGCCGACCAGCGGGTGGTAGAGCTGGCTGATCTGGTAGCCCTGCGGCAGGTCGGCGTAGAAGTAGTTCTTGCGGTCGAACCGGCTCCACTTGTTGATCTGCGCCTCGATCGCCAGGCCCGTCCGCACGGCCTGGCGGATGCACTCGCGGTTCGGCACCGGCAGCATCCCCGGCATCGCCGCGTCGACCAGGCTGACCTGCGTGTTAGGCTCGGCCCCGAACGCGGTCGAGGCGCCCGA
>JBIQKN010000082.1:0-9529 GCA_044506565.1 Sphingomonadales bacterium
CATGTCTATTCGCAGTGCCCTCGCGAAATTGTCCGCCGCCGCGGCCGGTGGCGCGTTGATCGGCGGTGCCGCGCACGTGGCCGAGCCGCAGGCGGCCACGACCAGCTACAAGTCGGTCAAGGCGCAGCCCGTCAAATCGGTCAAATCGCAGCCGCGCCCCGTACCGCGGCGCCCGGAACCCCGGATCGCCCGCGTGATCCCGCCCGAGCCCGAACAGGAATACGCGATGGTGCCGATCCCGATGCCGATGCCGCAGCAGCAGCCGGCGCCGGCGATGACCTGCTGCGGCAGCAGCGGCGGCACGCCGATCGTCATCGGCGGGTCAAGCGGCTGGGGGGGCGGCTTCGGCGGGTTCTTCGGCGGGTTCGTCGGCGGCAGCAGCAGCGGCAGCGTGAGCCTGTCGACCACGACCACGACCTCGGGCTCGACCAGCAGCGGGATCGACATCGACATCGACGTCAACGGCAGCTCCACGTCGACCTCGACGAGCTCGGGCACGATCACCAGCACGACCACTTCGAGCTCGGGCACGGTGACCAGCACCACGTCGACGTCGGGCAACGTCTCGACCAGTACTTCGACCTCGGGCAACATCACCTCGAGCACTTCGACCTCGACCAGCTCGTCGACGTCGAGCTCGACCAGCTCCTCGACTTCCAGCTCGACGAGTTCGTCGACTTCGAGCTCGACCAGCGGCGGCACCTCGGGCTGCCACAAGTGCCCGTCGTCCTCGGGCGGCTCGACTTCGGGCACCCAGGTGCCCGAACCGTCGATGGTCCTGCTGTTCGGCGCCGGTGCCGCGGCGGTGTTCTCGCGGCGCCGGAAGAAGGCAGCCGAAGCGGCCTGAGCCCACAGTTCAAATGCCGTCGGCACCGGGATTCGGCGGCCGGCGGCATGAATTGTATGGAATCGGCGCCAATTGTAGAGCGTATTTTGCGATCAGGACCAATATAGGTCCAATAACGGCCGAATCGAATCGAGCCGTGGGTCGTAAGGGAATATACGTAACTTGGGTTACTCGCTCCACAAGGGGCCGGCCGAAGGCGATCCGTTCTCGTCCGAGTTCCACACGTTGTCGCACGATCTTCGGACGCCGCTCAACCACATCAACGGATTTGCCGAACTGCTGCTCCTTCACGGCGGGCTCGACAGCACGCAGGAAAGCTACGTCGAGGCGATCCTGCGCTCGAGCCACGCGCTGAAGGAGACGGTGCTGGCCTATCTCGAACAGGCGCAGGCGCAGATGCCCGACCGCCGCTGACCCGGCACCGACAGGTTTCCCGCGTCGTCCGTGCCCTGGCGACGGCGGGGTGAAGGACGGCCTCGGGACTGCGGCCGTCCTTCCTTTTTGCGCTCAGGACTCCTCCGCCGTGATCCAGCGCACGCCCGGGCCGTCGGTTCGGATCACGTCGGCCAGCTCCCAGACGTTTGCGTAGCCGTAGCCGACCAGGTTGATGAACGTCGGGATGTTGAGCGCGAGTTCGACCTTCTTGGTCACGACCGGCGGGCGGTCGTCGGCGAAGTTGTTGTTGCAGTAGATATAGACCGGCCGGGTCCGGTCGGGGCCGAGTACTTCGGCAAGCTTCTCGGCGGTGAAGTCGGGCAACGGCAGGTTGACCGCACCCTCGAGGTGACCCTGCGCAAAGGCGGTTTCCGAGCGCGCGTCGAGCAGGATCGCGCCTTCGGCGCGCACCCGCTCGGCGAACGCGTTCCACGGCAGGCGGCGCGCCTCGCGGTATTCGCCGACCTTGCCGGCAAGCTCGACGAAGGCCGGATAGTCGATCAGCGGGTTGTCGGGCGGGCTCTCGGCCCGGGCCGGAGCCGCGAGGGTCGCGACGGCGGCGGCGAGAAGCGACAGGCGAACGATCGGATGCATGCGGCGCTCCCTTCGTCGCGATGCTGTACCCGCGGCGGCTACCTGCGATGAACGGCGAACGGCCGCCGGCACGACGTTGCTGCGCCCGGGCCCATCTTCTACGATCCGGGGCATGCTGTTCCTGCTCCATGGCGCTCCCGGCGACGGCTCGCTGTGGGAGCCGGTCGTATCGAGGCTGGCAGCCGGAATTCGCGTGGGCACGCCGACCTTCGGCTGCTTCGGACCCGGAGCGGAGGCCTCGGCCGCCGCGTTCGGCACCGCCGTGCACAGCCGCCAGCTGATCGAATGGCTCGAGGCCGCACACGAGCGGCCGGCGGCGGTGGCGGCGTGGTCCTATTCGACCCACGTGGTGCTCGACGCCTTGCTGCAGCGGCCCGACCTCGTTGCGCGCGCCTTCCTGTACGAACCCGGCCTGCACACCTATCTCGACGATCCCGAGGAGCTGCGAGCCTATGGCGAGGACGCGCAGGCGGCCTTCGGCCCGGTGGCCGAAGCCCTGCAGCGCGACGGCCCGCTGCGGGCGGTCGAGGCGCTGTTCGAAAGCTCGGGCGGCCGCGGCTGCTTCGCGGCGCTGCCGCCCGGGCGGCGCGAACGCTACCTTGCCGGCGCGCAGGTCATGCCGCTGCTGATGGGCGGCGGCCGGCCGCCCGCGCCGATCACCGCAGACGACCTCGGGCGCATCGCCGCGCCGGTCACCGTCGCGATGGGCGCGCGGACGCGGCCGCTGTTCGCGATCGCCTCGCGCGCGGTGGCGCGGTCGATCCGCGGGGCGCGGCTGACGGTCGTCGACGATGCCGACCACATGCTCCCCGAAACCGATCCGGGCGGGTTCGCGGCCTTGCTCGAAGCCTGGCTCACCCTCTGAGCCGGCCGTCTGTCATGAAGGACGGTCGAGCCGGCGCCACGGTTCGAGCCGGTACCACTGGGTGACGACGTACTTGACGCCGCGCTCGACCGGGTTTCCTGCGTGGAGCACGGCGCGGTTGGGGCGGCCCTGGCGGTCGAGGTTGTCCCACGCGACGAGCATCCCCGTTTCGGGCCGGATCGCCAGGCCGAGCCGTGGGAAGTCGGTCTCGCCGCCGGCCTCGACTTGGTTGAGGTAGAGCATCGCGGTCCAGGTTCGCTGCCCGCCGCGCAGCCGTTCGCGCTGCCAGTGCTCGCGCTCGGGCCGGAAGACGTCGGTGTGGTTCCGGTAGCGCTCGCCCGGGCGATAGCGCTGGCCCTGCAGCGGCTCGGCATGGTCCCGGTCGAGGCCAAGCAGCGCGTCGATCCGGCGGCCCAGCTCGAGCGAGGCGGGATCGTTGCCGAAATAGTGGGTCGAGCTGGTGCGGATGTCGGTCCGCCCGCTGCCGCCGTCGTTGAACAGCGGCGAGGGCTGCGCGCCGCGTTCGATCAGGGCGAGCAGCGCCGCGCATTCCTCGGGCGAGGCGAAGCCGGGCACCGTGTAGAGGTCCGCTTCGCGCCCGCCGCGGGGTTCGGCGCGCGGGTCCTCCGCGAGCGTCGCCCGCACGGCCGCGCCGACCGCGGCCAGACGCCGCGGATCGGCCTTTTCGTCCGCCGCCTTGCGCAAGCCAAGGCGGGCCAGCAGGCTCAGGACGCGAGCTTCCGCAGCACGTAGTGGAGGATGCCGCCGTTGCGGTAGTACTCCATCTCGTTGGCGGTATCGATCCGGCACTTTGCGACGAAGGTGAACTGCGAGCCGTCGGGCCGGGTCACCTCGACCTCGACGTCCTGCCCCGGCGTCAGCGCGGCGAGGCCGCGGATGGTGAAGCTGTCGTCGCCGGTCAGGCCGAGCGTCGCGCGGCTCTCGCCCTCGCGGAACTGCAGCGGCAGCACGCCCATGCCAACGAGGTTCGAGCGGTGGATGCGCTCGAAGCTCTCGACGATCACGGCCCGCACGCCGAGCAGGTTGGTGCCCTTGGCGGCCCAGTCGCGGCTCGAACCGGTGCCGTATTCCTTGCCCGCGATGACGACCAGCGGCGTGCCGTCGGCCTTGTGCTTCATCGCCGCGTCGTAGATCGCCATCGTCTCGCCGGCATACCTGGTCATGCCGCCTTCGACGCCGGGGACCATCTCGTTGCGGATGCGGATGTTGGCGAAAGTGCCGCGCATCATCACTTCGTGGTTGCCGCGGCGGCTGCCGTAGGAATTGAAGTCGCGTCGTTCGACCTGGTGCTCGAGCAGGTAGCGGCCCGCCGGGCTGTCGGCCTTGATCGAGCCGGCCGGGCTGATGTGGTCGGTGGTCACCGAATCGCCGAGGATCGCCAGCGGCTTCGCGCCGACGATGTCGGTGATCGGCGCCGGCGTCATCGTCATGCCCTCGAAGTACGGCGGGTTGGCGACGTAGGTGCTGCCCGGGCGCCACTGGTAGGTGTCCGAGCCGGTCACGTCGATCTTCTGCCAGTGCTCGTCGCCCTTGTAGACGTCGGCATAGCGCGCCTCAAACATGGTCCGGTCGATGTTGCCCGAGCGGATCGTGGCGATCTCGTCGTTGCTCGGCCAGATGTCCCTGAGGAACACCGGCTCGCCGTCGTTGCCGGTGCCGATCGGGGTCGAGACAATGTCCTCGGTCACCGTGCCCTTGAGCGCGTAGGCGACCACCAGCGGCGGGCTGGCGAGGAAGTTGGCGCGCACGTCGGGGCTGACGCGGCCCTCGAAGTTGCGGTTGCCCGAGAGCACCGAGGCGGCGACGATGTCGTTGCCGTTGATCGCCTTGCTGATCGGCTCGGCCAGCGGGCCCGAGTTGCCGATGCAGGTCGTGCAGCCGTAGCCGACGAGGTCGAAGCCGAGCGCGTCGAGGTGCGTCTGGAGCCCGGCCTTCTCGAGGTAGTCGGTGACCACCTGCGAGCCCGGGGCGAGGCTGGTCTTGACCCACGGCTTGGGCTTGAGGCCCTTTTCGTTGGCTTTCTTGGCGACGAGCCCGGCGGCGATCAGCACGTCGGGGTTCGAGGTGTTGGTGCAGCTGGTGATCGCCGCGATCACCACGTCGCCGTCACCGATGTCGTGCTCCTTGCCCTCGACCGCGCAGCGCGTCGCGGCCGACTTGCCGTAGACGGTCCGCAGCTCCTCGTTGAACAGGTCGTCGACCTCGGGCAGTTCGACCTTGTCCTGCGGGCGCTTGGGACCCGCCAGCGAGGGCACGACGCTGCCGAGATCGAGCTCGAGCGTGTCGGTGAACACCGGGTCGGGCGCGGCGGGATCGAGCCACAGGCCCTGCTCTTTCGCGTAAGCCTCGACCAGCGCGATCTGGTCCTCCTCGCGGCCGGTAAGCCGCAGGTAGTCGAGCGTCTTGTCGTCGATCCCGAAGAAGCCGCAGGTCGCGCCGTACTCGGGCGCCATGTTGGCCAGCGTCGCACGGTCGGCGAGGCTCAGCGAGGCGAGGCCCGGACCGAAGTACTCGACGAACCGCCCGACCACGCCGCGCGCGCGCAGCATCTGGGTGCAGGTCAGCACGAGGTCGGTTGCGGTCACGCCTTCCTTGAGGCGCCCGGTCATCTTGAAGCCGACGACTTCGGGAATCAGCATCGAGACCGGCTGGCCGAGCATCGCCGCCTCGGCCTCGATCCCGCCGACGCCCCAGCCGAGCACGCCGAGCCCGTTGACCATCGTCGTGTGGCTGTCGGTGCCGACGCAGGTGTCGGGATAGGCGACCATCGCCCCGTCCTGGTCTAGGCTGGTCCAGACGCACTGGGCGATGTGCTCGAGGTTGACCTGGTGGCAGATGCCGGTGCCCGGCGGCACGGCCTTGAAGTTGGCGAGGCTCTTCGAGCCCCACTTGAGGAAGTCGTAGCGCTCGAGGTTGCGCTGGTACTCGAGCTCGACGTTCTTCTCGAACGCCCTCGGATGGCCGAACTCGTCGACCATCACCGAGTGGTCGATCACCAGGTGCACCGGCACCAGCGGGTTGATCTTCGAGGTGTCCCCGCCGAGCCGGGCGATCGCATCGCGCATCGCTGCGAGGTCGACCACGCAGGGCACGCCGGTGAAGTCCTGCATCAGCACGCGCGCCGGGCGGTACTGGATTTCCTTCCCCGTCACCGGGTTCTGCTGCCAGTCGGCGATCGCCTGGATGTCGCCAACCGAGACGGTGAAGCCGGCATCCTCGAACCGCAGCAGGTTCTCGAGCAGGACCTTCATCGAGAACGGCAGGCGCGAGACGTCGCCGATCTTCTCCGCGGCCTTGGCGAGCGAGTAGTAGGCATAGGCCTTGCCGCCGACGTTGAGCGTGCTGCGGGTGTCGAGCGAGTTCTTGCCGACCTGGGTCATGGGCGAGCGTCCTCCGGATCTGCTGCTCCCGGCCGCGACGGGGCCGGATTTGCGCTGGCGCTTGCGCGTTCGAGGCCGCGAGGTCAAGGTGGGGACAGGCAGGAAATCGACCCATGGCCCTTGGACAACCCGGCAGGCGCAACGAACCGCTCCACGTCGTCCCGATGGCGCTCGCGCTCGTGCTGGCGGCGTTCCTCGGCGGCGCGGTCGGGCTGGTCTGGCAGTCGGCCGGGTTCGGCGACGACGACGAGCCGGAAGCCGCTCCGGAGGAGCCGGCGCCCTAGGTCGCGGTCTGCTCGGTCGGCCGCCGCGGCGCGGCGATCCAGCAGGCGCCGACGATCAGCCCGGCGCCGAGCAGGACCGGCAGCGTGACGCGCTCGGCGAAGAACAGCCAGCCGAACAAGGCCGCCCACAGGAACCCGGAGTACTCGAGCGGCACCAGCGCCTGCGCCTCGGCGCGCGCATAGGACCAGGCGAGGAGCAGTACCGCCGAGAGCGCGAGGGCGGCCGCCGCGGCGATCGCCGGCCAGGTCTCGCGCGCCGGCATGACGAAGGCGAGCGGCGCGAACGCCAGCAGCACGAGACAGACCACGCCGGTCTGGAACGCCGCCACCTCGAGCGGCCCCGCGGCGAGCGCCTGCTGCCGCTGGAGCACGAGGTTCCAGGCATAGAGCAGAGAGGAAACGAGCACCGACCCGGTGCCCCAGGCCGCCTCTTCCGACCAGCCGCCGCTGCCGGCCCGCCCGAACGCGATCACGGCGACGCCGGCGAGCCCGACCAGCGAGGCGCCCACCGCGCCCGGCCGGATGCGCTCGCCGAGCAGGATCGCCGCGAGGTAGAGCGCGATCAGCGGCGCGACGAACGACAACGCGATCCCTTCGGCGAGCGGGATCCGGGCGATTCCCCAGAAGAAGGTGAAGGCCATCGCCGAGGCTACCGCGCCGCGCACGAGGTGGATGCGCATCGCAGCGCGGCCCGGCCAGCCGCGGCGGGCCACCAGCCACACCGGGCCGATGACCGCCAGTCCGAGCACGTTTCTCAGCAGCAGCGCGCTGAACGCACCGACGGCGAGCGCGGCCGACTTCATCAGCGCGTCCATCAGCGAGAACAGGCCGACGGCCGCGAGAGTCACGGCGAACGGCAGCAGCGGATGGTCGCGCGTCATCGACTGACGCTTTAGGGCTTCCGCCGTTGCGGACAATCCACGGTGCGTCGGGATTCAGGCGCCAGTCAGCCGCCCTGCTTGATAGCGGGCCTTGAAACGGGCAGAATCCGCCACACGTGGCCCGGATGCGCCCGCCCGCCTGTGGGGGCAAACTGAAGGCGAACAGGGCAGATCTTGCGATGAAAGTCATGTTGCGAACGACCTTGCTGGCCGGCCTGGCCTCCGTACTTGCGCTGCCGGTGGCGGCGCAGGGCCTCGCGCCGCAACCCGTGCTCGAAGAGGACGCGGTCGAGGTGACCTCGAACCCGGTGGTCCAGCAGCTGACGCTGCCGCCGAGGCCGGTCTACCCGGCGGTCATGCAATGGCCGGTCGAGCATGCGCGCACGCTACTCGCGGTCGTCGAGAGCATCGACGCCGAGGGCCTCAAGCCCGAGGACTACCGTCCTGGCGAGCTGCGCGCGGCGATTGAGGCCGGCGAGGGGCCGCGGCTCGACGAGGTCGCCAGCCGGGCGTTCACCTGGCTGGTCGAGGACCTGCGCGACGGACGCACGCCGATGACGGCGCGGCGGCAGTGGTTCGTGGTCGATCCCGACGCCGACGTGATCCCGACCGGCAAGGTCATGACCGAGGCGCTCGCCACCGGCGACATCGCCGGCGCGCTGACTTCGGTCCTGCCGACCCATCCCGATTACGCCGCGCTCAAGGCCGAGCTGGCCGCGACGCCCGCCGGCGACACCCGCCGCCGCGCGCTCATCCGCGCCAACATGGACCGCTGGCGCTGGCTGCAGCGCGACCTCGGCGGGCAGTACCTGCTGACCAACGTGCCCGAGTACCAGCTGCGCCTGATGGTCAACAACCGGATCGTCCGCACCTATCGCACGATCGTCGGCAAGCCCGGGCGCACCGCGACTCCGCAGCTCGCCGAGACGGTCGAAGGCGTGATCTTCAACCCGACGTGGACCGTGCCGCAGTCGATCGTGAAGGGCGAGGGTCTCGGCGCGCGCGTGCTGAGCAACCCGGCCTGGGCGCGCGCCAACGGCTACACCGCCACCCGCGGTGCCAACGGCTACGTCAGCGTGGTCCAGCAGCCCGGGCCCGGCAACTCGCTCGGACTGATGAAGCTCGACATGCCCAACCCGCACGCGATCTTCCTGCACGACACGCCTTCGCGCCACCTGTTCGCCAACGAGAACCGCGCGCTGAGCCACGGCTGTATCCGCACCGAGCGCGCGCTCGAGCTGGCGATGACCATCGCCATCCTCGGCCAGGGCGCCACGCGCGACGAAGCCGTGGCGATCTCGACCTCGGGCAAGTACACGCGCGTACCGGTGGTGAAGTCGATGCCGGTCTACATCACCTACTTCACGATGGGGCGCGACATCGACGGCGAGCTGAGGGCCTTCGACGACATCTACGGCCGAGACGCTCCGGTGCTGGCAAGCTTCGAGGCGCCGCGCGTCGGCAACCGCGCGCGAGTGACCAACGAGGAAGTGATCGAGATCGTCGACGACCTGCAGACCTCTTGAGTTGCACTACCGCGCTTCGCGCTACTTGAGCGCGGGTTGAGTGGCGCTGCTGGAGTGCGCGGAGTGCCTCAGCCGAGGCCGAGGCGGTCGGCGAACAGCAGGCGGCCGCCCGAGAGGTTGGCCAGCACGTAGAGGAAATCGTCGGGCGCGAAGGCGAAACAGCCGTTCGAGCGGCCGAGGCGGCCCCAACGCTCGACGTGCTCGGGGCGCGCATAGTCGGCCGCGTGCATCACGATCAGCCGTTCGAGCGCGTTCGAGTTGTCGGGGTCGAGCCCGCCGAGCCGCACCGAGGTGCCGTAGCGGCCGGTGTACCATTCCCAGCTGACGTAGGCCCCGCGGCTGGTGGCGTTCGAGCCCGGCACGTTGGAGAACCACTTGAGCCAGCCGTCGTGCTCGGGGTCGGAGCCCGAGCCGTGGGCGACGCGGAACGACTGGACGGTGCCGTTCTCGAGGTTGGCGAAATGGAACCGCGGCAGCGCCGAGTGCACGCCAAAGTCGGCGATCCCGGCGATGTCGCGGCGCCACAGCACATCGCCCGCGCGCGCAACCTCGCGCCGCGCGATCTCGAGAATCTGCGTCGATCGCGCGTCGAGCCCGCTCGGTTGTGCGAAGACCCGTCCGGGAACCGTCAGGGCCCCGGCCGCCGTCGCCGCCGATGCGATGAAGCTCCGCCTGTCCATGCGCGGCATAATGCCC
>JBIQKN010000082.1:9629-11518 GCA_044506565.1 Sphingomonadales bacterium
TCGATCTCGACGTCGGCGTAGAAATGGCCGTCGCTTTCGCGCTCGAGGACCACATCGCCCCCGCCCCATCCTCCGCCCTGCGCGACGGCGAGCGTCTCGTCCACCTGGGGCGCGTCGGCTTGCGCCCGCTCCGCGACAGGCCCGGCACCCTCCGGCGCCAGCCAGGCGACGAACGCGCCCGCGGCGAGGGCGGTAGCGATGAAGCCGGCGTACTTCATCCGCGCAGTCTCGCGCGACAGCCCTAATCTCGGGTTAAGCGGAGTTTCCCAAGCGCCTCGAGCGCGGCCCCGTCGACGCGCATGACGGTCCACTCGTCCATTGGCCGTGCGCCGAGCGACTTGTAGAAGCCGATCGACGGCGCGTTCCAGTCGAGCACCGCCCATTCGAGCCGGGCGCAGCCGCGCGCGACCGCGATGCGCGCAAGCTCGGCGAGGAGCGCCTTGCCGAGCCCAGCGCCGCGCGCCTCGGGCCGCACGAACAGGTCCTCGAGATAGATCCCCGGGCGCCCTTCGAAGGTCGAGAAGTTGTGAAAGAACAGCGCGAAGCCCATCGGCGCGCCGTCGCTCTCTCCGATCAGCACTTCGGCGTAAGGGCGCGCCCCGAACAGCTTCTCGCCGAGCGCGGCCTCGTCGAAGCGGACCTCGTGCGCGAGCTTCTCGTACTCGGCGAGCGCGCGGATCAGCTCGGCGATCAGGGGAAGGTCGTCCGGCGTCGCCGGGCGGATCGCAAGCGCCACCTATTCGGCCGCCTCGGCCGTCGGCTCCTGTGCCGCCTCGATCTCGGCCGCCTTCTGCTCGACCAGCGCGACGATATGGTCGAGCATGTCGGCGTCGGCTACGTGGTGGTCGGTCACGCCCGAGAGGTAGACCATGTGCTTGCCCGCGCCGCCGCCGGTGATGCCGATGTCGGTCTCGCGCGCCTCACCGGGGCCGTTGACCACGCAGCCGAGCACCGAGAGCGACAGCGGAGTCTTGATGTGGCTGAGCCGCTCCTCGAGCGCTTGCACCGTGCGGATCACGTCGAACCCCTGCCGCGCGCAGCTCGGGCACGAAACCACCCGAACGCCGCGGGTCCTGAGGCCAAGCGCCTTCAGGATCTCGAACCCGACGCGCACCTCCTGCTCGGGCTCGGCCGAGAGCGAGACGCGGATCGTGTCGCCGATCCCGGCCCACAGCAGGTTGCCCATGCCGATCGAGCTCTTGACCGTGCCGCCGATCAGCCCGCCGGCCTCGGTGATTCCGAGGTGCAGCGGGCAGTCGACCGCCTCGGCGAGGCCCATGTAGGCGGCGACCGCGAGGAACACGTCGCTCGCCTTCACCGCCACCTTGTATTCGTGGAAGTCGTGGTCCTGCAGCAGCTTGATGTGGTCGAGCGCGGATTCGACGAGCGCCTCGGGGCACGGCTCGCCGTATTTTTCGAGCAGGTCCTTCTCGAGGCTGCCGGCGTTGACGCCGATGCGGATCGCGCAGCCGTTGGCCTTGGCAGCACGGACCACTTCGGCGACGCGTTCGCTGGAGCCGATGTTGCCGGGGTTGATCCTGAGGCAGGCCGCGCCGGCGTCGGCGGCTTCCAGCGCGCGCTTGTAGTGGAAGTGGATGTCGGCGACGATCGGCACTCGCGCCGCGCGGACGATCTGGCCGAGAGCGGAGGTGCTCTCGACGTCCGGGCAGGAGACGCGGATAATGTCCGCTCCGGCGTCCTCGCAGCGGCGGATCTGGTCGATCGTCGCCCGCGCGTCCGAGGTCGGCGTGTTGGTCATGGTCTGCACGGTGATCGGCGCGTCGCCGCCGACCGGCACAGTGCCGACCATGATCTGCCGGCTCGGCCGGCGTTCGATCGTGCGCCAGGGGCGGATTGCGTTCATCGGAAAAGCGCGTTCGCTGAAGGAA
>JBIQKN010000007.1:0-62560 GCA_044506565.1 Sphingomonadales bacterium
GCAGACATGCCGCCATCGACCTTGAGCTCGGCGCCCGTGACGAAGCTCGAGAGGTCGGAGGCCAGGAACAGCGCGGCGCCGGCCAGTTCGATGGGCTGCCCCAGGCGGCCCAGCGGGATGGAGGCAGCAACCTGGCGCTCGAACGCGGCGCGGTCGTGGGGCGCCACGCCCATCTTCTCGATGATCGCCGTCTCGGTCGGGCCGGGGCTCAGGACATTGACGCGGATGCCGCGGTCCTTGAGCTCGATCGCCCAGCTTCGGGCGAAGGCGCCGATAGCCGCCTTGGAGCCCGCGTAGACCGCGTGGCCCTCGAACGTCCGGCCGCTGGCGACCGAGCCGGTAAGGACGATCGCGCCGCCGTCGCGCATGACCGGCGCGATCGCCTGCACGCCGAAGAAGGTGCCGCGCGCGTTGACCGAGAAGATGGCGTCGAATTCTTCGGGGGGAACCTCGGCCGAATGGCGCACGGTGTTGATACCGGCGTTGGCGACATAGACGTCGAGACGGCCGAAGCGGTCGGCGACGATGTCGGCAACCTTCGCGTGGTGGCTCGGATCCGCGACGTCGCCTGCGATCGCAAGCGTGCCGGGACCGATTCGGGCGGCCGCCTCGTCGAGGGCTTGCGCACTGCGGCCTGTGATGGCGACGTGGGCGCCTTCGGCGGCGAAGAGCGTCGCTATTGCGAGACCGATGCCGCTGCTCCCGCCCGTCACGAGGGCGGCCCGGCCGTCAAGAATATTCATGCGTGGTACTCCTCGCGGGCGTGGCCCGGGATCGGGCAACGGGGGGCTTGGGGGATGGGGGGATCGCGCGGGCAAGCCACTTGCCTGGCGCCGGCGGCTGGTAGCTCGCGAATCGTTCGATGATAGGTTCGACAGCGTCGGCGACGATCAGCATCTCGAGGTGCGCGAGCTTCAGGAAGCCTTCCATCGCCACCTGATCGAGGAAGCCGAGCAGGCGGTCGAAGTAGCCGTCGACGTTGTAGAGCGCGCAGGGCTTCGCGTGATGGCCGAGCTGCGCCCAGGTCCAGGCCTCGAAGACTTCCTCGAGCGTCCCGAGGCCGCCGGGGAGGGCGATGAAGGCGTCGGCGAGCTCGGCCATCAGGGCCTTGCGCTCGTGCATCGAGGGGACCACCCGCAGGTCGTCGAGGCGAGGATGGACGATCTCCTCGTCGAGGAGGGCTTGCGGGATCACGCCCGTGACCTTGCCGCCGGCCTCGAGTGCGGCGTCGGCCACGGCGCCCATCAGCCCGACGCACGCCCCACCGTAGACGAGGTGCATGCCGCGGTCCGCGAGGACCCGGCCCAGCCGTCTCGCGGCGGCGAGGTAGCGCGGGTGGAAGCCGATGTTGGAGCCGCTGTAGACGCAGATGCGCATGTCCATCCTTCCGCGAGCAGGCCGCGAGTGTCGGCTTGCGCCCTGGAGATGAGCGCGCGGACGGGCCGCGCCTACCTGTCGCTGGGAATCGCGTGCCTCATCCGAAAGTAGGGGAGATACGACCGCTCGGGCCGGTTCAGGCCGGGACGGTCTGGATTGCGGAGGCGGCGGCGCGGCGCAGGGCGTTCGGGGACTGGCCGAACGTGCGCAGGAAGGCCCGGCGCATCCGTTCGGCGTCGCCGAAGCCGACGGCCGCGGCGATCGTCTCGAGCGCTTCGCCGCTGCCTTCGACCCGGGGACGCGCCGCCTCGGCCCGCAGGCGCTCGACGGCCTTGGCCGGGGGGATGCCCGTGGCGGCGGCGAAGGCACGGCTGAACTGGCGCACGCTGAGACCGGCGACTTCGGCGAGACTTTCGACCGACAGCGGATCGGCGAGGTGCTCGCGCGCGAACACGAGCGCCCGGCGGATGCGGTCCGAGCCCGGGTCGAGGTCGAGCAGGGACGAGTACTGCAGCTGCCCGCCAGGGCGCCGGTAGTAGACGACCATCATGCGGGCGACGGTCTGGGCGAGCTCGCGGCCGAGATCTTCCTCGATCAGCGCCAGCGCGAGGTCGATGCCGGCCGACATTCCCGCGGAGGTCCAGATCCCGCCGTCGTTGACGAAGATGCAATCGCCGTCGACGCGGATCGACGGGAACTTCTCCTGCATCATCGGCGCCCAGCGCCAGTGCGTGGTTGCCTTGCGGCCGTCGAGCACCCCGCATTGCGCGAGCAGGAAGGCTCCCATGCAGACGCTGGCGGTGCGCCGGGCGCTCGCCGAGGCGGCGCGGAGAAATTCGAGCGCGGCCTCGGGCGTATCGCCTTCCGACAGGCCGGGATCGCCGACGACGATGAAAGTGTCGAGCCCGGCCGCGCTGGTCGAGCCGGTCGAGACCGTCAACCCCGAGGAGCAGGGCACGGGACCCCCGGCGACCGACATGAACGAGAAGCGGTAGCTGCCCGGAGCGACCAGGTTCGCGGTGGAGAAGGCTTCCAGCGGACCGCTGAGGTCGAGCAGGACGAAGCCGGGGTAGACGAAGAAGGCGATGTGCCGCTCGATGTCCGAAATCATGGCTTCAACGTCCTTTGTCCTGGGCGGAGCCGGCGCTAGTGTTCGCGGCGTGAGGTGCCTGCGATGGCAGGCGTGGCTCTCTCTGGCGCGACCCTTCTCGCTAACCCGGGGGTACAGCGATGCGTGACCTTAGCCCTATCGGGGGCCGCCTGTCATTCGGATCGGCCCCGGCAAGCTCTGCCGCCTTCCGTTCCTGCGCGCATCGGTCACGGACCGCGTAGATGGCCGATCCTGCAGTCCGCATCGCATCGTTGCGCCCGGTAACCCGGAGTGGTATTGTCCGCGTTTATGGCCCAGATCACCGTCAGCGTGGAATACGCCCTGCACTGCCTGCTGTGGCTGGTGGGCGCCGAGGGCAGGCCGGCGAGCAGCCGCGAGCTCGCCGAGCTCCAGGGCGTATCGCCGACCTTTCTCGCGAAGATCTTCCCGAAGCTGGAGAAGGCCGGGATCGTCCGCTCGGCGGATGGCGTGGCCGGCGGGTATGCGCTGGCCCGCGCTCCCGGCGAGATATCGGTTCTCGAGGTGGTCGATGCGATCGAGGGGACGAAGCCCCTGTTCGACTGCCGCGAGATCAGGGGCCGCTGCGCGCTGTTCGGGAACCAGCCTCCCGGCTGGGCGACGCGCGGGACCTGCTCGATCCATTCGGTGATGCTGCGCGCCGAGAAGGCCATGCGCGCCGAGCTGGCCGCGAGTTCGCTCGACGACGTGGCGCAGGCGGTGGACCGCAAGGCGCCCGCGTCGTTCGCGGGCGAGGTCGAGGCCTGGCTCGACGCGCGCGCCGGCCAGCGTGCGACCGGAGGGGGACGTCAGCGGGGGCCATAACCGAAAGGGAGTCCGGGCGATGATCAGTGCGCTTGCCAGTGAAGTCGATCCCCTCATCATCGTCGTGGACGACGACACCCAGGTTCGGAAATCCATCAGCGAGCTGCTGGAATCGGTCGGTATCGACGCGATCGGGTTCGGCTCGACGCGCGAGCTGCTCGAGGCCGAGGTGCCCGAGCGCCCCGGCTGCATCGTGCTCGACGTGCGCATGCCGGGGACCAGCGGTCTCGACCTGCAGCAGCACCTGGCCGACTCCGGCAACGCCAAGCCGGTGATCTTCCTGACCGGGCACGGCGACATCCCGATGACGGTCCAGGCGATGAAGGCCGGCGCGCTCGACTTCCTCACCAAGCCGTTCCGCGACCAGCAGTTGCTCGACGCCGTTGCCGCGGGGATCGAGCGCGACATCGCGCGGCAGGCGAAGGCGCAGATCGTCAGGGCAAGTGCCGAACGCTACGCGAGCCTGACCCCGCGCGAGCGCGAGGTCCTGCGCGAAGTCGTGCGCGGGCGCCTCAACAAGCAGGTAGCCTTCGACCTCGGCATCAGCGAGGTCACCGTCAAGCTGCACCGCAGCAGCGTGATGAAGAAGATGGAGGCGCGCACGGTCGGGGAGCTGATCCGGGCCTGGGACGTGCTTCCCGAAGAGCTCCGGGCGGCAGCCTAGACCATGGTATGGTTACGCCGCGCCCCGAAACCCGCGAAGACGGGTCTTGGCGGCTCGTGCCGCGTTGCCGGGATCGCGTCTGTTGTCGCAAGATCAAGTGGTTGCCGTCGTGGATGACGATCGTTCGGTGCGCGAGGCGCTGGCCGACCTGCTCCAGGTGGAGGGCTATCGGACCCGCGTTTTCGGGGAGGGGCGCTCGCTCCTCGCGGCACCCGGTCTCGACGAGATCGCCTGCGTGATCAGCGACGTGCGGATGCCGGGGATGAACGGCCTCGACCTCCAGCGGCACTTGCGCGCGATGAGGCCTCGCCTGCCGGTCATCTTCATAACCTCGTCGGCCGACGAGACCTTGCGCGCCGCGGCGATGCGCGAGGGGGCTCTGGCCTGGCTCGCGAAACCGGTGTCCGACGCCGAGCTCCTGGCATGGCTGGGTGCCGCCTTGTCCCCGGCCGGGTCCCGGGGCGGTGCGGGAGCTCCGAGGTGAGCTCGGCCGCACCTTCTGCGGTCGCGGCTCGCCGCGGGGATGTCCCCTGGTATCCCGCTACTCCTTTCGAGCACTGGTCGAGCGATGCGGTCCATGCGCGCATGGACCCGGCGACCACGGCCTGGTGGGCGCTCGACGTATCCGAAGCCCGGCCTGCCATGGCGCAGCTCGTGCGCGGCGATCCCCTGGCGGGCGGGCCGTCGGCGCTCCTCCAGTTGGTCCGCGTGGTGGCGGCGAACGCCAATGCCGTCCACGCGCTCGCGGCCTATGGCGCCGCCGATGCGATGGTCGGGATGCCGGTCAGTGCCTATTGGCCGGAGGAGAGCCGCACCGCCCTTGCCGAGGTGATCCTCGCGGCCGCCGCGGGATTTCCGGCGGGCGCGACGGCCTCGCGCCCGATCACCTCGGCCGTCTTCGCGGGTGGAAGGGTCAACGCCTCGCTCGATCGGGCGCGCGGGCCCGACATCGTCCTCGTGTCTGCCGGCGGGCCGGTCGCCGACGACCGGTCGCTCTGGGAGCTCCGGGTATCCGAGCAGCGGTACCGCAACCTCATCCACCACCTGCCCTTCGCCCTGCTGCAGGTCGATTCCACGGCGATGCTGCCGATCTTCGAGCGCCTGCGGCGCGAGGGCGTGACCGACGTCGCCGAGCATCTCGAAGCGGCCGCCGACCTGCCGCTCCACTCGCGCCGGATCGTCCGGGTGACCGATGCCAACATGGCCGCGGTCTCGCTGTTCGGCGCCGGGCGGGTCGAGGACCTGATCGCGCCGGTGGACTATCTTTTCGCGGCTGCTCCGGACACCGCCAAGCGGGTCATCGGCGCGCACTTCGAGGGGCGGCGCAGCCACGGCGAGCTGACCCGCGTCCGGCGGTTCGACGGCCGCCTGATCGATGTCGAGCTCGGCGTGACTTATCCGACTCCTCCGGACCGGCTCGAGGTAACGCTGATTACCCTGGTCGACGTGACCGAGCGGCTGAGAACCGAAGCGCAACTGCGCCAGCTCCAGGCCGACTTCACGCGCTCCGCGCGCATCTCGATGCTGGGCGAGCTTGCCACCTCGATCGCGCACGAGGTGAACCAGCCGCTGTCGGCGATCGTGACCAACGCGGAAACCAGCCTTCGCTGGATGAACCGCGAGGTGCCCAACCTCGAAAAGGTCAGGCAGCTCACCGGCCGTATCGCGGAAAGCGCGCGCGACGCGAGCGCGATCGTCAAGCGCGTTCGCTCGATGGCGGCGCGCGGGGCGCCCGAGGCCGCCACGCTCGACCTCAACGAAGTCGTGACAGAAGCGCTGATGTTCGTTCGGCACGAGTTCGACAGCCAGTCGATCGCCCTCGTGCTCGAGCTGCTCGACGAAGCGCCGATGGTGCTCGGTGACCGGGTGCAGTTGCAGCAGGTCCTGGTCAACCTGCTCATCAACGCCGAGCAGGCCGTCGCCCGGGGGCACGGGGCGAGGGAGATCGCCGTCGCCACCTGCCGGGGCGACGACGGCTCGGTGACGGCCACGGTGCGCGACAACGGTCCCGGCATCGCCGAGGCCGACCTCGAGCGGGTGTTCGACGGCTTCTTCACCACCAGGCACGACGGCGTCGGGATCGGTCTGTCCATCTGCCAGTCGATCGTCTCGGCGCACGGCGGAAGGCTCGTGGCGGAGAACAGGCCCGAGGGCGGGGCCGCCTTCAGCGTCACGCTGCCTGCTGCCGCAGGCTAATTGGGGCAGGACCGCGCCGTCGCCCTCGAACCGCGCCGCGCCGCGCCGCGCAGGTTACGATGAAGCCGCGCGCAGGGCATGGCCAGGGAACTCCACCGTGCACGGTACGAACTGCGCCGCAGCCGTTGCGGTTGGCCCGACTGCGCGAAGGTCGGGGACCGCCTCGCGGCCGGGCAAGCGAGTCCGGCTCTGACATGCTCCCGGGTCGCCCGACCTGTGCCCGCGGCTGCCCGCTGCGGCACCAGGGGCGCTTGGGGCGAGCCGGCCCTGACCCTTGGGTGAGGCTGCGCGAACCAATGGCTGGCCTCTGCCTGCCTTTGGTTTGATGGCGCTGCCGGGGGCGGCGGTCGATGATCAGCTCCGTGGCCCGATGCGGCATGGAGGAACGGTCATGAACGTCGTGGTGGTTGGCGGAACCGGGGTGGTTGGCACACAGCTCATGACCTACCTCGCGGGCAGGGGGCATCGCCCCGTTGCGGCGTCCCGGTCGACCGGCGTCGACCTGACGACCGGCGAGGGCCTGCAAGAAGCCCTCGAGGGCGCGCATGCCGTGATCGACGTCTCCAATTCGGGATATCATGACGCGCCCGGCATGGAGGCATTCTTCGAGCGCGCCGGCGCCAACCTCTTGCGCGCCGAGCAGGGCCGCGAGATCCGCCACCATGTGGTGCTCTCGGCCATCGGGGCCGACCGGTTGGAAAGCGGCTTCTTTCGCGCCAAGCGCCGGCAGGAGGAGATCGTGGCCGACTCCGACCTTCCGTTCACGATCGTCCGCTCGGCGCCCCTGTTCGAATACATCTACGGAATCATCGGAGAAGTCGGCGACCGCGACGCCGTGCGCGTCCCGCCCGTGCGGATGCAACCGGTCGCGGCCGAAGACGTTGCGAGTGCCCTCGCCGGGGTCGTCGCGCGCCCCGCGTCCGGGTCGGTGATCGAGGTCGTCGGGCCGGACACGGTGCGTCTTCCCGTGCTCGCCGAGGAGGTGCTCGCGGCCAACGGAGACGCGCGGCGCGTGATCGTCGACCCGGACGTGCCCTACTTCGGGGCGCGGATACCCGAGGAGCCGCTTATCGGCGGCGCCCATCCGCGGTTTGCCCCCACCTCGTTCGACGCCTGGCTGCGCCGGTCGCTCGAGGTCGCCTGATCCCACCGCTCCCCGAAGAAAGGACAGTCCATGGTCAAGATTGCAGTCATAGGCGGAACCGGACTGATCGGTTCCAGGGTCGTCGGCGAACTGCGCAAGCGGGGCCACGAGGCTGTCGCCGCAGCGCCCAGCACGGGCGTCGATACGATCACCGGGGAAGGCCTCGACGGGCTTCTCGCGGGCAGCGAGATCGTGATCGACGTGTCCAATTCACCCTCGTTCGAAGACCGGGAGGCCATGGACTTCTTCATGACCGCGGGACGCAACATCGCGGAGGCCGAAAGGCGCGCCGGCGTCAGACATCACGTCGCGCTGTCGGTCGTCGGGACCGACAGGATGCAGGCCAGCGGCTATTTCAGGGCCAAGCTGGCGCAGGAACGGCTGATCGCCGAGTCCGGCATTCCCTACACGATCGTGCACGCGACGCAGTTCTTCGAGTTCCTGCGGGCGATCGCGGGCGTCTCGACCGTGGACGGCGCCGTCAGGCTGCCGCCGGTCGGGTTCCAGCCGATGGCGGCGGACGACGTCGCCCTGGCCGTGGCCGAGGCTGCATTGGCGGATCCCGCCAACGGCATCATCGAGATTGGCGGGCCCGAGACCTTCACGCTCGACGAGCCCGTGCGCCGGGTCCTCGCGCGCGACGGCGACACCCGCGAAGTCGTCGCCGATCCGGCGGCCGTCTACTTCGGCATCGCGGTCGAGGACAGCACGCTCATCCCGGGAGATGGCGTCCGGCTGGGCACGACCTCTCTCGAATGGTGGCTCGACAATGTCCCGCCGCCGCCTGCCCGGTAGGCCCGGCGAGCCAGGAGACAGGGCATGACCGAGAAATTCATCGTGGGGGCCGCCGTCCTCCTGGGTATCGGGGCGCTGGCCAACGGAGCCTTCATGCTGCTCCTTCCGGCCGACTGGTACTTCGCCATTCCCGGCGTCACCACCACCGGCCCGTTCAATCAACACTTCCTGCGCGATATCGGCCTCATATTCCTGTTCGTCGGGGCCGCGTTCCTGGTCGGCGCCGCCCGGCCTCGCGTTCGCGTGGTGCTGTGGGCGACGGCCTCGCTCTGGCTCGCCGGCCACGCGCTGTTCCACGTCTGGGAAGTGGCGGTCGGCATCTGCGGGCCGTCCGATCTCGTGCGCGATTTCCCGGCCGTCTCGCTGCCCGCCCTGCTGGGGCTGGGCCTGACCGCGTGGGCCCTGCTGCGCGAAGGCAACGCCCGTTCAGAGAGCGCGGGCGCGAGGAGGCCCGCATGACCCTGGAGATGTCCGTGCCCGGACGGGCCCCGCTCGAGACCTCCGGGTTCCGCCCATTGCCGGCAGACGCGGGCGACGCGGGGCCGGTGGCTTTCGCGGGCGTGGTCCATGACCTCGGCAACCTGATCCAGATTGCCTCGTCGGTCCTGAGCCTGGTCTCGCGCAGCCCCGAGATGCCGGCCGCCCGCCGCGACCCCATGCTCGTCAAGGCCAGCACGTCGCTCAACCATGCGGCCGCACTGGTCAGGCAGACCCTGCGTGTCGCGCGGGGCCATCCCGATGGACCTGCGCTTACCAGCCTGGCGGCCTGCCTGTTCGACATCCGCGCGCTGATCGAAGACCTGTGGGGACCGGGGTTCCGGCTCGACATCTGGATCGAGGTGAACCTGCCCAAGGTGCGCTGCGAGCAGCTCGCGCTGCAGAACGCGATCCTCAACCTGATCTACAACGCCCGCGATGCGATGACCGACGGGGGCGTGGTCACGGTCCGCGCCTGCCGGTCGGCCGCCGGGACGCTGCGAGAGATGGTCGAAATCAGCGTTGCCGACGAGGGCGTCGGTATGTCGCCCGACACGATCGCCCGTGCCTTCGAGCCGTTCTTCACCACCAAGAGCGAAGGGATGGGCGGGGTGGGCCTGCCGATGGTCGAGCGTTTCGTGCGGGCCGCGGGAGGCGAGATAGATGTCGACAGCAAGCTCGGTGCCGGGACGAGAGTGACCCTCCGGCTGCCGGCGATCCCGGATTCCGACGAAGACCCGAGCGGATCGCACCTCCCAGGGAAGACCGACGGGCACAGCCCGGTATCTTTCACCACGCAGCCTCGAGAAAGGAGTACAGGCTCATGAAACTCTACTATGCGCGCGGCGCATGCAGCCTTTCCGACCGGATAGCTCTGCACGAAGCCGGCATCCCGTTTACCGCGGAGAGCGTCGACCTTGCGACCGGCATGACCGAGACCGGCCGCAACTTCCGCGACCTCAGTCCCAAGGGATACGTCCCGCTCCTCGTGCTCGACGACGGGCGCACCGTGACCGAAAACGTCGCCGTGCTCTCGCTGATCGCCGATCGCGCGTCGCACCTGCGTCCCCATGGCGACCTCGGGTGGATCCGCCTGCTCGAGGCCTTGTCGTTCATCTCGAGCGAGCTGCACGTCGCTTTCAAGCCGCTCTTCCATCGCGCCGGCGAACCCGAGCAAGCGATGGCCCGCAAACGTATATCGGGCCTTCTTCAGCTCGTGGCAGGCGGGATGACGGACGACTTCCTTCTCGACCGCCATTTCACGGTCGCGGACGGTTACCTGTTCGTGATCCTGATGTGGGCGCGCAAGTTCGACGTCGCCGTGCCGCCCAGGCTCGCCGACTACTTCCGGCGGATCGAGGCGAGGCCTCTCGTACGCCAGTCGCTGCGCGAGGAGGGGCTCCTGCGGGCAGGCGCGGACGAGCCTGGCGCCTTGCGCCCGGCGACCGCGTGATGGCCGCGCCGCTCTCCCGGTCTCTCGCCGGCGTCGAAGTTCCGGACAGCCCGGTAGTCGCGCAGGCGATCGAGGAGGCCCGCGAGCGCTGCGCGCCTTACCTGTTCAATCACGCCATGCGCTCGTGGCTCTTTGCGGCGAGGATAGCGCAGCTCGATCGGGTGGCGCATGACGGCGAGGTGGTCGCGCTCGGCACGATCCTGCACGACGTGACGCTGAACGAGAGGTTCGCGGGTCCGCGGCGGTTCGAGGTCGAAGCGGCCGACCTGGTGCGCGGACTGGCGCTCGACTCCGGCCTGTCGCCGGATCGGGCGCGGCTCGTGTGGGACAGCGTCGCGCTCAACTCGACCCCTTCGATCGGCCTCTACAAGGAACCCGAAGTGATGCTTTGCACCGCCGGGATCTGTCTCGACGTGGTCGGGTTGCGCTTCGACGCGCTCGAGACGGGCGACGTCCAGGCCATCGTCGGCGCGTTTCCGCGGCTGGCGATGAAGCGCCGGATGAGCGCGTGCTTCTGCCATATCGCGAGGACGCAGCCCGCGACGACCTACGACAACTTCGTTCGCGACTTCGGCGAGCGCCATGTCCCCGGCTACGCGGCACCGTCATCGGTGGACCTGGTCGAAGCCGCGCCGTTTCCCGAGTAGCGGTGGCGGGTTGCCCGCCTGTCGGAAGCGTCCCGGCTTCGATCGAACAAACAGGAAACAAACTGCTTGACCCGAATCGGGCGGTGGTTCCAACCGACAAGCATGCCGAGGCGGTCCAGCGACAGATTCAAGGCCGACGACCTCGCCTTTCCGATCCGTGTGAAGGTGATCGTTCCGCCGCATGGGTTGCAGGACCTCGGACATCGCCTCGATGCCTGGCTGAAGGCGGAACTGGCGCCTTCAGCATGGTCCTGGGGCCCGGCGCGATCGCTCGGCTGCCAGGCGACGGCCTACTACTTCCGCAACCTGGATGACGCTCAAAAGGCGCTCTCGGCCTTTCCCGAGCTGGAGCTTGCCGACAGGGTGGCGGTGGCGCGATCCGGGCCCGGGCGTGAAGCAGATGCCAGGTTCAGCGTGGGGCGGGGGCGGAGCTCGCCTGTTTGATCGCGCTTCCCCCCATTGGGTTTCTTCTTTTACCGTCGAGTAGTGCGCCGACCCACTGCAACAGAGATCGAGTTCGCGATGCTGCTGCTGATCGTGGTCGTTGTGATGGGCTCGTTGGTCGTGGGGGGCGTGGTGGCGATGTTCGGCTAGCTCTCACGTTGCGGCCCTGAATGAGTTCAGTTTGGCGCTCTCATTGCTATAGCCCTATCTCTCTAGAGTGAAATTTCCGAGGCCGACCCTTCATATTCCATCTGCCAGGATGATCGAAGGAGCCCGCTGCCGCCCAAGCCGTTGTCATCCATCCAGATGAACTTCATCGTGATACCGTCGCGGTTCCAGATCGCGGTGGACTTGTTGCGCTTAAAGAGAGACCCGCCCTGGTTCGTTTGGCCACTTGGCTGACCGTATTTCGCGGCGAGCGCGGAGAACACTTTGTCGGAACAGCGGCCGACGATCGATCCGCGGCCCTTCACTTTGACGACTTCGACGATCCCCGATCGATGGTGAATTTCCACTTCAGCTTCGCAGCCTTCGAGGACCACGATGTTCTCGATCTCAGTCTGCTCCGATCCATGCCACTTCACCTTTTCGCCGTCCGACGGATAAAGCGCATGAACCTCGGCGACAGTCATTCCGACTCTCACCTTATCCCAAAGAACCGGGCGAGTGTCCTCACCCTGATCTTGAGCGGCTACTGTAGACGCGCAAAGCGCGCACGCGAGCATCGCGAGCCTCATACCCCCTACCCCCTCTCCTATCCCTCGCCGCCAAGTTTAGAGCCAGGGATGGATTGAGCCAAGCCTCGGCGTCTTAGGCTCCCACGAGGTGTCGAATTGCGTGTGCACCGACAAGTCCGCGCCGGCAGAGCGCTGGCCTCATTTGGAAGCCTGTAGGGGTGTAATCGTCGGCGACACCGGACGGCTAACGAATTCATCCGCGACGCTGCCTTGATCGAATCGATGTTACTCTGCCGCATGATTCGAGAAACGAGTCAGAAACTTACCAGCGATCATTGCGTCGGGAGACGCAGCCACCTTTGCTGCGGATTCAAACGACCGAACAGTTGCCCGGCCGGGTCTCCTGTCTGCCATCGGCAAGGAACCAGCGCGATGCCTCGCCGGCCTCCTCGACGTTGTGGTAGCAGACATCGGTGGCGCCGGTCCTGGGATCAACCAGCACCGCCCACTGGTGATCGCCGCAATTGTGTTGCTGGCAGCCCCACGAGCCGACCTTGCCTTGATAGGTCCCGATCGGTGCCGACGGTCCGCCGGGTGACTGCATCGCGCGCCGCACTGCTGCGTCGGTGACGGTCTTGCGGATGCCGGCGGTTACCACCGGGTGATCGAGCCAGGTCACACCGTTGACGGCATCGAAGGGAAACTTTCCGACATAGGCGGTCAGCTCATTGGCAGAGGCCGGCCCGGGAATCGCTGCTTCTGCATCGACGGGTCCGGCTGGCTCGACACTCGATGCATCTGCCTTGGCTCCGCCAGACGCGTCGGCGTTCGCGGTGATCCCCACCGGTTCCAGTGACTGCGTCCCGCTGTCGCTCGCTACCGGATCGCCGGCGCTGCACGCTGAGAGGCCGAGAGCGAAACCGCCCAGCATGATGCGCAACCCGAATGTCTTCATCGATCCCCCCCAATGTTCGCTACGATCCGTGGACTAACAGACCGACGGTGCCTTCGCCAGTTTGCGGGCCTGGAGCCACGTGCCGGGACTGTCGGCAAGCCCGCAGCAAGAGGTGATCCGCGTGCCGTGGGGTAGTGACGCTGGCGGCTCGCAGGTGGGTTTCGGCATCGCGACCGCGACATTCTTGCTGGAATCCCTGCGCCTCGAGTGCTCACCTCGAGCAGACCTGGATGTCGCGAAGGCCGTCCAGGGTCTTCGTGCCGGATTCATCCCCTCTCGTATGCCAGCCCTCCTGGCTCGGCCGCGGCGGTGCGCAACCCGCGGCCCTGCGGCCCGTGTTGCCCTGCGGGCTGCCCGCGCCGGCCTTGGACCGGGGTTTCCCTCCGGCTGCGCTTGCGGTGCTCACCGCCGCTGACGGCCGCGCCTCGTGTGGGGCTGTCGACGGGATGGTCCCGGCGACGAACAGGAGACCTCACATGACCAACATCGTTCTTCTCGTCGGCAACCTTGGAGCCGACCCGCAGGGCCGCACCACGAGCGGCGGCACAGACGTCACCACCTTCAGCCTCGGCACCAGCCGGCCGAAGCGTGACGCCGAGGGCAAGACCTACAAGGACGAGAGCGGGTTCACCGCCAAGGACACCGAGTGGCACCGCGTGACGAGCTTCAACGGGCTCGGCCGGACGGTCGCCCAGCACGCCAGGAAAGGCATGCTGGTCTCGGTCAGGGGCCGCATCCACAACACCCGCTGGACCGACAACGAGGGCGTCGAGCGGTTCGGCTACGAGATCATCGCCGACGACGTGCAGTTCCTCAACCGGCCGCGCCGCAGCGATGCGAGCGAGACCGAGGAACCGGTCCAGGAGGAGCTCGTCTGAGCTCTTCTCCACGGCCCGGCGGCCTGGTGCCGCCGGGCCCCTTTCATGTCCGTTCCATCAAAGTCGTCGAGGGAGGAGAGGGGGAGGGCTCGTCTCGGGAGAGGCCCAGCGTGGCGGACGGCGCGGCGGCTCTCAAGGATGCGCGGTACCCCCGATTTGCGTTGCAAATCGGCTCCCCCACGCCCCGCTTCGCGGCGCCAAAGCTCTGGCTTTGGCGTCCCTGACAGCCGTCGCTCCGCCCGCGCCGGGAGGACCGTCTTCGATCGGGAAGACGCATTGAGGAGACGGTCATGACCTATCATCGAGCGATCGGTCCGGGTGCGCGCGAGGCTCTCGCGGACGCGCTGCGGGCGGAGTTCGGGCCCGTGCTGGCGGCCCGGATCATCGAGGCCGAGGAACTCGATTTCCTGTGGGACGCGCGCGTGGTCGAGCGCTACCTGGGGCAGCATTTCGTGCAGGACACGGTGCCCGGCGACGGCAGCGAATGCGACCTGTCGAGGCTGGCGATCGTCAGCTTCTTCGATGGTGCCTGGCGTGCGGCGGTCTGCGTCGCGGACGGCGACGGCGATGCCGTGACGCTGCTCTGGGAGCGGTCTTGCGAAAGCCGGGACGAGGCCTTGGCGGCCTTCGAACGCGCGGTCTGAGCAGCGCTTCAAAGGCTCGTTTCGAGGGGCGGCGCGGCAATGCCCGCTCCTCTCTTTTTTGCTCGACTGCGGAGGATTGCGGGTGGGGGCGGGACGGCGACGGACGCCAGGGGAGGCAGAGGGAAGGGGAGGGCAAGATAAAGGGACTGTCTCGCTGCGCTCGACAAGTCTTTGTCTGCACGTCGTTTTCCGGCGAGATCTGGTAGCGTGGTCCGAGTAAGTTCGTCTCGCGGTGGCGAGGGGCTAGGGCGCAGCCTTGCCACGCGCCTTCCTGCCGCGCGCGACTTCCGTGGCGAGCGCGTCGAGCTTGTGGCTCCAGAACCTCCGGAAGGGATCGAGCCATTCCTCGACCTGCTCGAGCGGCCGGGCGTCGATCGAATAGAGCCGGCGCTGGGCCTCCGCCCGGACGTGCGCGAACCCGTTGTCCCGCAGCACTCGCAAGTGCTGCGAGACGGCAGGTTGGCTTATGCCGAACTCGGCTGCGATTACCTCGACGATCGCCCCCGAGCTGCGCTCTCCATCGGCGAGCAGCTCCAGGATCCTTCGCCGCACGGGGTCACCGAGAACGTCGAACGCGTGCATCAGGCTCCCGTATCAGCACTCTTGCCGGTGTAGAACGCCGTCGTGCGCAGCGCGGCCTCGCGTGCCGCATTCTCGGGTGTGCCGAAAGCGACGTTGGCCTGGCGCCAGGCGTCGCTCGACGCCGCGACGAAAGCCTGGCCTTCGGCCGATTTCATCAGCTCCTCCTCGCGCGCCATGGGTTCGGCACCCTCGACGTGGTTGACGAGGCTGAGCAGCCCCAGGTCCCATCCGACGCCGACTGCGCCCGGCCCGAACTGTTCCCAGAAGGCGAGCCCGGCATCGTCCTCCCGGGCGATGTGTTCGAGCACGAGGCGAGTGGAGTCCTCGCCCTCGGCCTCGAGGGTGACGTCGACCCAGCTCGTGTTGCCGCCGAACTCCCAGGTCACCGCGAGCACGCGCGGCGGTTCGCAGCGCTCGATGGCGCCGCCCGCGTTGCCCTGGAGCTGGTAGGTACCGCCGAGCCTGAGGTCGCCGGAAACGGGAAGAAGCCATCGGCAAATGCGCTCAGGGTCGGTAATCGCCTGCCAAAGGTCCTCAATGTCGGTCGGATAGGATCGGGCCATGACGACGGCGCGGACCGGCTCGCCGTCCCGTTTGCGTCCCTCGACCTTGCGATCCATCGCCTCCGCCTGCCCGGCCAACCAATCTGTCATTGTTGTCTCCATCGCTTATATAAGGCAGAACTTATAGAGAAATTCTGCCGGAGTCCAGCCTGTCGCGTGCCTTTCCGGTCGATTGATCCGGGGCCCAGGCTCTGCGGACAGGTGCGCAGGGGCGTCGGAGGCGCAGTTTCGGATTGCCGCGACCCCGCCATGCTTCTGCCCTGAACTGGCCGGGGAATGGCGTGGACGATTTCGAATTCGAGCCGAGGCCGGGCCGTCCTCGGGCGGCCGGCAGCCGGCGTGGCAAGAAATATCTCGGTGCCGTGCTCGCGGCGGCGATGCGTGCCGGGGCGGGGCACCGGCGGGGGAGGCGAAGGTTTGCAGGCACTCGCCTGGGACGCGGAGCGGCAGTAGCGCGGGTGCTCGCGTCACGCAGTCCCGGGTGGGCGGCACGAAGCCGCCGGGCGATCGTCAAGACGCGGCTGGTCAGGCTCGGAGGCCAGGGGCTGGCCGCGGCAGCCGCGCACTTGCGGTACGTCCAGCGTGACGGCGTGGGGCGCGACGGGGCGCGCGGCGAGCTTTATTCGGTGGGCGAGGATGCTGCCGACGGCAAGGCGTTCCTAGAACGCTGCGCCGGCGACCGGCACCAGTTCCGCTTCATCGTCTCTGCCGAGGACGCGGCGGCCTATGACGACCTGCGGCCGCTCATCCGGCGCTTCATGGGGCGGATGGAAGAGGATCTCGGTACCTCGCTCGACTGGGTGGCGGCTGACCATGGCGATACGGCGCATCCCCACACTCACGTCATCCTGAGAGGCAAGGACGAGCGCGGCGAGAACCTGGTGATCGCGCCCGAGTACATCGCGCGCGGCATGCGCGAGCGCGTCTGCGAGCTGGTCTCGCTCGATCTCGGGCCGAGGACCGACCGCGAAATCGAGGACCGCCGGCGGCTCGAGGTCGCAGCGGAGCGGTTCACGAGTCTCGATCGCGGGCTCGTGCGTGCGATGGACGATGACCGCGTATTCCCGGTTGGCGGCGGGTCACTGTTCGAGCGTGCCTTGCGGGCGGGGCGCTTGCGCAAGCTCGCAGCGCTGGGTCTCGCCGAGGATCTCGGCGCGGGACGCTGGCGCCTCGACGAGGGTCTCGAGGACAAGTTGCGCCGGCTCGGCGAGCGCGACGACATCGTCCGCACCCTGCAGCGCGCGCTTACGGCCGCGCGGATCGAGCGCGCGTCCACCGAGCAGTCGGTGTTCGTCCCTTCCCCCGGCGAGACGCTCGTCGGGCGCGTGATCGCGCGAGGGCTCGCCGACGAGCACCGCGACCATCACTACCTGGTGGTCGACGCGATCGACGGGCGCGCGCACTATGCGGCGATCGGGACGGGCGGCACGGTCGAGGCAATGCCGGACGGGGCCGTCGTGCGGCTTGCCGCGGCGGCCGGCCGCGTGCGCCAGAGCGACCGCACGGTTGCGTCCGTGGCAGCAGCCAATGGCGGTCTCTATGACGCCGAACTTCACAGGGGCCACGACCCCGCGGCCAGCGCGGCCTTCATCGACGCGCACGTGCGGCGGCTCGAAGCCTTGCGGCGCGGCATGGGGCTCGAGCGCGGCGCGGACGGCAGCTGGACGATCGCTTCGGATCATCTGGAGCGGGTTGCGAGATACGAGGTGCGCAGGGCGAGCGATCTGCCGGTCAGGGTGGAGCTGCTCTCGCCGTTACCGCTCGATGCGCTTGCACTTCACGATGGCGCGACCTGGCTCGACGCGGTGCTCGCGTCCGACGAGGAGTTGCCGGCGCGCGATGCCGGGTTCGGCCGCGAGGTCCAGGCGGCCCTTGCCGCCAGGAGGCGCTGGCTCCTCGGCGAGGGGCTGGCCGTCGAGGAGCGGGGGGAGTTTGCGATGCGACCGGGCGCGCTCGCCGCGTTGCGGCGCCGCGAGCTTCTGCGCGTCGGCTCCCGCCTCGCCGCAGAGAGCGGCAAGGCATTCGTCGAAGCCAGGCAAGGCATGCGCGTCGAAGGGCTCGTGGTGCGGCGGCTCGACCTCGCGTCGGGCCGCTTCGGCGTGATCGAGGGTGCGCGCGAGCTCGCCCTTGTGCCGTGGCGCCCGGTGCTGGCGCGCGCGATGGGCCGGCGGGTCTCGGGCGTTGTGCGGGAGACCGGGACGAGCTGGAGGATTGGACGGGAGCGGGGTGTGGGGCGCTAGCACCGCATGCCCTTCCCTCTTCAACGCCGACGGCATCCGCCGCCCAATCCTATCTTTCGCGTGAGCAGGTGCAGTGGCGCTCGCCGCTAATCGACGGACCCAGTCAGCACCCAGGCGCTCAGCTTCCTAGACCCGAGCGGCCGGGGCAGCGTCAATCCGGGCAAGGCTCCTCACGAACGGAAGGAAGGGTCATAGATAGTCGATTAACACATCGAATCTCACATGACGCCTCCGGTGGATGGGCCAACATCAATTCGTCTAAAATACGGAAATAAAAGATAAAGGCTGGCATTTTGCTTCGCCGACTTGACAAAACCAGCGTCGGTGCTGACCATGTTATGGTTGTTGAAATCAACTAGATGCAAGGCGTGGCGCAGCACGGCCGGAAGGGGAGCAACATGGCAGCCGGTGAACGTGACGGGGACGAGCTCCTCGCTCCAATCGAGTTCGGTGGGCTCAAACTCAAGAACAGAGTCGTAATGTCTGCCATGACACGGGGTAGATCACCCGGGGGGGTACCGAACGAGCTCAATGCGGAATACTACCGTCTGCGCGCCAGCGCAGGACTGATCATTAGCGAATCCACGGCCATTTCGAACCGCGCCATCAGCTTCACGGACAACACTCGGATCTATACCGACGAACATGTCGAAGGATGGATGCGAATCACGGACGCAGTACACGCGGAGGGTGGACACATGTTCATCCAGCTCATGCACTGCGGGCACAACTCGCACACTTCGCTCCAGCCGAACGGGGAGATCCCCTTTGGTCCGTCCGCCATCCCCTCGCGGGGCACCATACGAACGGCCGCCGGGCCCCGCGTTCCCCTCGGCACCCCGCGGGCGCTCGAGACCAGCGAAATTCCCTCGCTCGTGCGGGAATATCGCGACGCGGCGGTCCGCGCTAAGGATGCCGGTTTCGACGGCGTGGAAATCCACGGTGGCAACGGCTACCTGCTCGATCAATTCCTCCGGGATTCCACCAACAAGCGAACGGACAAGTATGGGGGATCCTTCGAAAACAGGCGCAGGTTCCTGCTCGAAGTTGTCGACGCTGTGCTCCAGGTATGGGACAGGAAGCGGGTCGGGGTACGCATTTCCCCGACCAATCCGGCCGGCTACGACATCTGGGATTCTGATCCGGAAGGGCTATTCACCTGCGTGGTCGATGGACTGGAGGAGCTGAAGGTAGGCTTCCTCGACGTCGTCGAAGGCGCAACGGGCACGGAGCAGGATCAATGCCCGTTCGATTTCGACCGATTGCGCTCCCGCTTCACTGGAATCTACATCGCCAACAACCGTTACCGTTTCGAAACCGGCAACGAGGCCATTCGAACCGGTCATGCCGACATGGTTGCGTTCGGGCGTCCCTATGTCGCGAATCCAGATCTCGTCGAGCGTTTCAGACTGGGCGCGCCCTTGAATCCGGTGAACGAGGCGACACTGCGCGACAAGGGCGCTTCGGGATATACGGATTATCCGCTCCTGGCGGATCTCACCGCCCAGCCGGCTGGCGCTTTGACCGTCAACTAGCTGTCGATTGAAGTTGGCCCGACCTAGGTGCCTTCGGACACATAGGCCTTGTAGATTTTCTCCAGGTATTTGGAGATGGCCACGACCTCGTGGGGATCGAGCGCGCTTAACGCCTCACGTTCGGTGCTTGCCAGCTCGATGAACAGCTGATCTAGCACGGCGCTTCCTTCCTCGGTGATTGTAAGCTCATAGTGTCGCCGGTCGCGAGCGGACCGTCGCCTCACCACAAAGCCGCGATCGACAAGTTCATCGGCGAGGAGGCCGACCGCAGACTTGTCGATGCCCATTTCGAGGCCGAGCAAGGCTTGAGAAATCCCCGGATTGACGTTGATTAACTCGAGCATCCCAAGCATGCCGCGACGCACCCTCAAATGCCTCGTCCGGCGGTCCAGATCGCGTGTCATCTCATTGTGCAGACGCTTCAGCTGGAAGCCGAGAAAATCGCTGAGCCGGCCGAGCGAGACTGCCTGTTCCGCGGCTGCGCTTTCGGCTTGCTGCAATTTCTCCCTCGCCATCGATTTCCCCTCTCCAAAAGTCGGGCCGGTACTCCAGGTCAGTCTCAGGGCGCGAGCTATCACAATGCACCCGAAACGGCCGCGCGCAACCCCTGTGGGGTGTGCGCGTTTTCTCCAATAGCAGGTAATCACTACAGATAAGAATAACAACCAATGAAATGCGCGGGGGTATGTGTGCGAGCCCGACTCGCACCTGCTTCAGGGGGAGTTTTTGCGAGGGAAATGCGGTGTGTAGCGCGACCGCCGCAAGGGGAGGGCCTTTCTGCAGCGCGTGAAATTTTAGTTGTAACCTACCCCTAACTCGGTTACCGACTCGTCCCGCCGGGGACCATATCCTCCACGTTCCAGCACCAAAAAAGCAAGCGCTTGCATGGGGTGGGCCGGAGGGAAGGCATAAGGTGGTCCAGCGGATTGGCACGGGAGAGATTTATGCTTGACTGCATGACAACGCGAAAGCGCGCGGCACTCCTTGCGAGCGCGGCGTTCACCACCATGGCTCTTGCGTGCAGTATTCCTGCCATGGCGCAGGATGCCGCTGGCAGCGAAACAGCCGCGGTAAGCGCTACGCAAGCAGACGACAATGTCATCATGGTTACGGCCCAGCTGCGCGAGCAGGATCTCCAGGATGTGCCGCTTGCGATTACGGCGATCACCGGCGACATGCTCGAAGCCAGAAATCAGACCAACCTCTCTGAGATTTCGGCCCAGACGCCAAACCTGATCCTGCAGGAGAATCCCTCGGGTCGTGGCGTTGCCATGCGGGCCTATATTCGGGGCATCGGTCAGTATGACCAAGTACCGGCTGTCGAGCCGGGCGTCGGCATTTACCTCGACGAGGTCTATTTCGGGACCATCACGGCATCGGCGCTGGATTTGGTCGACATCGAGCGGGTGGAGGTTCTGCGAGGTCCGCAAGGCACGCTGGCGGGAATGAACTCACTGGGCGGAGCCATCAAGATCTTCTCGCGCATGCCAAAGGGGGACGGCGGTTATGTCGAAGCCACACTCGGCACGCTGGGGCGGCTCGATGTGAAAGCCTCGGCGGATTTCACGATCGTGCCCGACGCCGTCTACGCGCGTGTGACGGGAATGACACGGAACGAGGACGGCCATGTCGATATGCTCGACTATGCTTGCCTCAATCCCAATGATCCCGACGTTCAGTCGGGGGCGATACCCAATCTCGCGACCGGAACGAGCTGCAAGGTCGGCGAGCTCGGCAACACGGACATGTACGGGCTGCGCGGAACCGTCCGAATCGCTCCCGTGGGAAGTCCCCTCGAGATCACCATCATCGGCGACTACTCCAAGGACCGGTCTTCCACGCAAGGTTCGGTCTTGATCGCAAGCGGCGAGCGGACGGGGCGTGACGGTCTCAGTTTGCCTTACCAGGGCGCCGCCTTCGACGATCGTTTCGTCCCCTATGGGGAATATCGCCGGGCCGATTCGGTGATTAACGATCCTTACGTCAGCTATGCCAACTTCTACGATCCGGGTTACAGTTTCGAGCCTGCGGACGCGGCTGGCAATCCCGGTAAACCCAACGGTCCTTACCTTACGCCAAATGCGAGCTTCGTAGAAGGCTGGGGCGTCTCAGGTACGATCGACTACGAACTGAGTGACAACTTGGCTCTGAAGTCGATCACTGCCTATCGCACGTACGATTCACTGAGCGGCATGGACAACGACAACTCGCCGATCGTGTACCTTGCCGGCCACTACATCCAGAACCATGAGCAGTTCAGTCAGGAACTGAGGCTGTCAGGATCGGCATTCGACGGCGCCGTCGATTATACGCTCGGAGGCATCTATTACGATGGCGAGACGTTCGCCTGGAACAAGAATCACACCTTGTTCGTCAGCGGCGACCTGAACACGCCTACCGCAACGTTCATCGGCATCAACACGGCCACGCTGACCAGTTACGCGGGATTCGCCAATGTGGCGTGGCGGTTGAGCGATGCCTTGACTTTGGAAGGGGGCATTCGCGCCACTCGCGTCGAGAAGGAGTTCACCTTCGACTACCTGAACTTCGATGCGAAGAGCGTCTATCTCCCCCAGGCGGTGATCGACGGGTCGGCGGGCGACTACTCGGATACCGTGCTCGATTATCGGGCCGTCGTCTCCTACGAATTCACACCCGATCTGATGGTCTATGCGCAGTTTGCAACGGGCTTCAAGGGCGGGGGCATCGCTCCGCGCCCCTATACGGTTTCGCAGATCCTTCCGTTTGGCCCGGAGAAGCTGAAATCCTATGAGGTCGGCTTCAAGGGTGATCTGTTCGATCGCCGGCTGCGGCTCAATGGCGCCGCCTTCTATATGGACTACATCGGCTATCAGGGGCGTCCGAATCTTTGCGTCGATGCCAATGGGGACCCGCTACCTGAGGACGACGGCGGCGTTTACGGGTTGTGCGGGCAGTATCTCAACCTCGCCGACGCGAAGGTGAAAGGCTTCGAGGTCGAAGCCTTTCTGGAACCGATCGATGGGCTGAATATTGACGCGTCTCTGAGCCTCACCGATTTCAAGTTCCGAGAACCCAATTACGAGAACCGCGAAATCGTGGCCGGTGCAAGGCTGCCCGAAGTCGGTCGCTGGCGTTGGAGCATCGGTGCGCAATACGAGATCAATCTTGGCATGGCGGGGACGCTCACTCCGCGCATTGATGTCCATTACACGCCCGGCTTCTGCGGCGAGCGCAACTTCGTGTGCGATCCGATCGGCATGACCGATAGCTACACTCTGGCGAATGCTCGCCTCACCTTCCGGACTTACGACGAAGATTGGTCGGTCTCTCTGGAGGCAACAAACCTTTTCGATAAACTGTATTACATCAACAGGTTCTCGAACGCCTGGTACACCTCCGCGCAGATCGGCCGTCCGGCAGAGTATGCTGTAACTGTGCGCCGCAACTTCTAATAGGCTGAGTGGGCGGGGGCGCCGACACGGGCTCCCGCCCATCATCCCTCTTGCGAGACTGGAGTTCGGCTAACGTGAGCGTGAGCAACACTGGGACGTCCAGAACACTCGCAAGTGACGGAGCCGTCGCGCCCGTGAAGGGATCGTGGGCCGCAATCGCAATCCTGTTCGTCGTCTACCTCTTCAATTCGATCGACCGCAACATCATCAGCGTGATCGCGCAGCCGATCAAAGAGGAACTCCAGCTTGCCGATTGGCAACTCGGGCTCCTAACCGGACTGGCGTTCAGCATCCTTTACGTCGTAGCTGGATTTCCCATGGCGCGCTGGGCGGACAAAGCCAGGCGGGTCAACATCCTGTCGATCTGCATTCTGGTGTGGTCGGCCATGACCGCTTTGTGCGGCGTCAGTGCCAATTTTGTCCAATTGTGTCTGTTCCGCATGGGCGTGGGAGTCGGCGAAGCGGGCTGCTTGCCTGCCTCGCACTCGCTGATCGGGGACTATTTCCCATCCAGCTCGAGAGCGAAGGCTCTCGCAATATTTGGACTTGGCCTCCCGCTTGGGGGGTTGGTTGGCATGATCGTGGGCGGCATCGCCATGGACGCTTGGGGTTGGCGAGCTGCCTTCTTCATCGTCGGCATACCGGGCGTCGTCATGGCGCTGGTCACCTGGCTGTTCCTTAAGGAGCCGGAGCGAGGGCGTTTCGACAACGATCAGCCTTCGGTCAAGAAGCTGGCCAAGGCCGGCGAACTGCGCGGGGTTGCGCTGTCGCTCTGGAAGTCGCCGATCGCGCGGAACATCATCATCGCGCTGGTGCTGACCTCGTTTTTCAACAGCGCCAATTCCGTGTTCCTTGGGCCCTATCTCACCCGCAAGTTCGATCTCAGCTATACCGAGATCGGCGCAATCATCTCAGTTAGCTTCATGCTGGGATCCGCGGTGTCCACGTTGCTGGGCGGCCTAGTCGCGGATTGGGCCGGCAAGCACGATCGCCGCTGGTACATGTGGATGCCGGCTTTGGGCCTGGCGCTCAGCGCGCCGGTATACGTTGCGGCCTATTCCCAGTCTGACTGGGCCGCGCTCGCGGCACTCCTGTTCTTCGCCTCGGTGCTGGGGTCGACGTTCTACCCTCCGTCTTATGCCGTGTTGCACAACAGCGCTGACAGCGGCTCGCGCGCAACAGTTACCGTCGTGACGCAGTTCTCGATCACTCTCATCGGACAGAGCCTGGGGCCGCTAGCGAGCGGCCTCGCCATCGACCTGCTGGCCAGCGAATTGTTCGATTACTCGACAATTAAAGGCTTTCTCGCTGCGTGCCCTGGCGGCGTCGCGCCGGCGGGCGCTGCCGGCGAGCTCGACCTTGCCTGCAGAACGGCCCTGGTCGACGCGACCCAAGCCGTCATGATCGGCTTCCTCGCCCTGAAGATTTGGCCAGCCTTCCACTTTCACTTGGCCGCCAAGCACCTCGGCAAGGGCAAGCTCAAGTAGACGCAAACCCCGAACGAATGGACGAGATGACCGAAAATCCTAATCTTTTCACGCCGTTCAAGCTTGGCGATCTTCAACTGAAGAACAGGATCGTGATGTCGCCCATGACTCGCGGGAGAACGCCTGGCGGTGTGCCGAATAGCCTCAACGTCGAGTATTACGCCGA
Source organism: Sphingomonadales bacterium (assembly GCA_044506565.1). Taxonomy (GTDB): domain Bacteria; phylum Pseudomonadota; class Alphaproteobacteria; order Sphingomonadales; family Sphingomonadaceae; genus Croceibacterium_A. The sequence continues at coordinate 24,292 of JBIQKN010000007.1, forward strand.
GCGCGCCGCCGCCGGACTCATCGTCGCCGAGTCCACCGATATCTCTCCAGGCGCGGCGGGGTTCGTCGACAATCCAAAAATCTATGACGAAGAGCATGTGGACGGCTGGAAGCGGGTGACCGACGCCGTACATTCGAGGGGAGGCACGATCTTCCTCCAACTCTGGCATTGCGGCCATAACTCGCATCCCCTCATGCAGCCCGGTGGTGGCCGCCCTTTTGGCCCTTCGGCAATCCCGGCCAAAGGCAGCGTCATAACACCAAGAGGCCGGTTGCCGGTCGGCACCCCGCGCGCCCTTGAAATCACCGAAGTACCGGCATTGCTCGAGGAATATCGTCACGCCGCGGTCTGCGCGAAGAAGGCGGGCTTCGACGGCGTGGAAGTGCACGCGGGGAATGGGTACCTGCTGGACCAGTTCCTTCGCGATTCCACCAACAAGCGGACCGACCAGTATGGCGGGCCGCCGGAGAACCGGCGCCGCCTCCTGATGGAAGTGGTTGAGGCGGTGTTCGACGTCTGGGACAGGTCCAGAGTTGGCGTGCGGCTGTCGCCGACCAATCCGTCCAACTACGAGATTTTCGATTCCAATCCCACCGAGCTCTATGCCAGCGTGGCGGATGGGCTACGGGAGCTGAACGTCGGCTACCTGAATGTCGTGGAGGGTACGACAAGCGCAACCCAGGATCCTGCGCTGTTTGACTATATTGCATTGAGAAAGCGATTTGGCGGGGTCTACATCGCCAACAATCGCTACACTTTCGAACGCGGCAACGAGGCCGTCGGAAGCGGACGTGCGGATTTGGTGTCCTTCGGACGCCCCTTCATCGCCAATCCCGATCTCGTTGAGAGGTTCAGGCGCGGGGCCCCGCTGAACGAGTTCGATCTGTCCACCAAGTTCGCAAAGGGGCGCGTCGGCTACGTCGACTATCCCAAGCTCGACCAGCTCGGTTCCTAACTATGATGCACTCCTGGTACCAGGAAGCGCAAGCTTGCACTTTCAGCATCTTGATCCGTCAACCTTCCAGTTTGTCTCGGCCCTATCTCGCCGGCGTCTTCTTCGAATGCTCGCAAGCTGTCCTGGCACCGGTGCGCTAGGGTGGAGAAGGCGATTTGTTCCGCAGGCCAAAACTCGGCATGACGTCTCGCCTTACTGTAGGCCTGCTGGCGCTGTTGGCCGCGTGCAGCGCGCTCGCATCGATCTCAATCCACATGCTCGTTCCGGCCCTTCCAGGAATTGCCCGCGAGTTCGAATCCTCCGAACCGATGGTTCAATTGACGATCACTGCATTCCTGCTCGCGTTGGGCGCGGGGCAGTTGGTAGCCGGGCCAGCTTGCGACCGCATTGGCAGAAAACCGGTCCTTCTTGCCGGAATGGTCATGTTCCTCCTCGGTTCGGTCCTAGCCGCATTCTCGCAGAACGTCGGCCTGCTAATCGGCGCTCGGATCCTGCAGGCGCTCGGCGGTGCGGCCGGGCTCGTGTCGTCTCGCTCCGTCGTGTCGGACCTGGCCGCGCCACGCGAACGCGTCGCGAAGATGGCAGCCTTGTCGAGTGTGATGCTACTGTCGCCCGCGCTCGCGCCCTTGATCGGCGGCGCTGTCAACGCCGTTGCCGGTTGGAGGCAAATATTCTGGCTCCTCGGCGCATTGGCCGCATCGTGCTTAGCGCTATCAGCATTCAAGATCGGCGAGACCCGATCAAGAGATGCCGAAATAGAGCGTAATGCCCTGCGCGGTTTCGCAATCTTGCTATCCAGCCGCAGGTTCCTCCGTTATGCTGGGGCTACATCGTGCGCCAGCGCGGCACTCTATATCTTTCTTTCCGGCTCCGCCTTCCTGCTAAGCAGACGCTACGGACTTTCGTCCGAAGAAGCAGGCTTTTGCTACGCTCTGATCGCCGGTTCGGGGCTTATTGGGACATTCTGCGCGAAGCGGCTGGAGCAGCTGGGGGATGCCTTTCGATGCGGGCTGGCACTTATTGTTGCGGGAGCGGCTTCGATGGCGATCGCGGTTCCGCTCGGTCTTGATCACGTCGCTGCTTTCGTGGGTCCGATGCTGATCGTCGGCGTGGGTGCGGGCATATCGGCCCCGGCCGGGCTTGCAGGCGCGATGCACGCGGTCCCCAACCTGCGCAGCACGGGGGTGAGCCTAGCCGGAGCATTGCAGATGATGACCAGCGGCACAGCCGCGACACTGGTTGGCTACCTCGGGCAGCCGACCGTCGGCCTCCTTTCTGTGACGATTTTGGCCGCCAGCTTGCTCGCCCTCGCCATCGCGCCAGCCGGAGCGGCGGTTATCGGCGACGGAGACGAATTGCAGCTCTATTAAGCCAGAGAATAACCCCAGCTCTTGGTCGTAGCAGGCGTTCGCGGCGAGGAAGTGGTCAGCCAACGGCGGATTTCGGCTTCGTCCTCTCCCGCGCGAGGCACTCGCCCGACCTCCCATCGAAATGACGCCATCTTCATACCGGGACCGACGACGGCGGCGCGTTTCCCGCCAGCCGCCGGTAACTCTTGAGGAAGCTCGCGAAATAGCTCGCGGTCCCAAAGTCCGGGCAGATTACACGCTTCCTCGACAGTTCGAACCATGCCGCAGGGCAAGCCACCTGTGCTGAGAAGGTGTTCCCAGTGAGCAGCGGGCTGAGATGCGAAAAGGGCTGCGAGATCGTCGTTCAGGGCGGCAGCGTTTTCCAGGCGGGCCAACGGCGAACTGTACCGATGATCCGCGAGCCATTGCTCCCGCCCAACCAGTCGGACGAACTTTTCAAACTGGGCTTGCTGCACCACCCCGAGAGAGACTTGCCTTCCATCGGAGCAGATGAAAACCCCGGAAGTCGGCTGACCACTGTAGCCGGTGTTACCTGTCCTCCCGAGCGCTTTGCCGCTGACGAGATAGGGTGTAACCGCGGATGTCATGAAGGCGAGCGTGGCATCGAGCATCGAGACGTCGATGAACTCTCCCTCGCCGCCGCGCGTGTCGCGGCGATACAGTGCGGCAAGAATTGCGAACGCCGCGGCCTGCGCAGTCAGGGTGTCGACAAGCGGGAAGCCTACCCGGGTCGGCGGATCACCGTCTTCGCCGTTCAGTGACATCATGCCGCTCGTGGCCTGCACGATATTGTCGATAGCTGGCCACTCTCGTAGAGGGCCCTCCTGTCCATAGCCGGACACTGAACAATAGATGAGATCAGAGTTTCGCTTGATCAGCGGCTCGTACCCGAGGCCGAGGCGAGCTATCACCCCAGGACGGAAATTCTCGATAAGAACATCGGCGCGATCGACTATTTGCAGCGCTGTCTCGTGATCGTCCGCATCTTTCAGGTCGAGCTGAATGGACTTTTTTCCAGCATTGGCCGAAACGAACGCTGGCGAGAGCCCTTCGCACTCGGGACCGCACCGATAATCCCGCATCGCATCCCCGCGACCGGGCGCTTCGATCTTGACCACTGTCGCGCCCAGCGTGACCAGCAGGTGTGTCGCCAGCGGTCCTGCCATGACGTGAGAGAAGTCAGCGACCACGATGCCGTCCAAGGGCCCGCAGGCGCGTGGAGATTGTTGCAATACTCTTCTCCGCTTGAGTGATGAGGTTAGTCGCTATCGGAACAGTGCGTCATATGAGCCGCTCCTGCGCGAGGAAGGTTCTGAACATTCCGACCATTCGGTCGTGATCCCAGTTCGCCGGGTCGACCATATCGGCAGACACCTCCATGAGGGGGATCCCCAACTCACGAAGAGCGGCAGCGGTGATTTTCGTACCCGACTGGGAAAGCCGGTTCTCAGGGGGCACCAGCAAGATCGCTGCATCGATGGCGCAGCGCTTCGCTTCACTGATCATCCACCCGTTCATCCAGGGGGGCAGGTGCAGTACCTCGTTGGCCGAACACAGGCGGCTGGCGAGTGCTTCCATCGGCCGATCCTTAATGGCCCGGATGTACTGCGGCCCTGCGAAGGGCATGTACATCGACCACACGAAGACCGCGCCAAAGGCTTCCTCGAGCGACTGGTAAAAGCTCGAGTCATGCCAGAGTCCCGCGCCAATCCACATCAGCCGGACCCGTTCATTTTGGCAGGCGCCGATCCCGGCATCAACACGCGCCCGAACCTCGTCGCGAACCCGCTTGGCGTGGCTCACCGCCCAATCCGAGCCGCGATGCCACTGCGGGATCATGACGTTTGGCATCTGGTCGACGATTGAGACGGGGCAGGGCCGCGTCGAGCCTATGAGCCTGGCGGCTTCGGCGATGTACCCTTCCTGCTCGTTGATCCGGCCCATCAGATGCCGGAAGCGCCCTTCGTCAAAGCTGCGACCAGTTATCTCCTCCACACGAGTGATGAGGCGTCGCGTCTCCGCTGCCATCAGGGCAATGCGGTCGGCCTGGTAGACTTCGTCCCAATGCTCGTTCGAACGGTCGAACCAGTCGATTTCCTTGTGTGTCCAGGCGGGCGCTTCGAAGCAGAATAGTTCCGTATCGAGAACACGCGCCCATTCGGAAAAGACGTGCTGGATGCAATCGCAGGAGAGCCGCGCGAGCAGCATCGTCGGCTTCGGCAATCCGCCCCATGGAGCGGTAGCGGGATCGTTGGCTAGCGAACACGCCAGGCCGAGCGAACAATATCGGCAGCTGTTGCGTGGATAACCCAATTCCACCATGCGGTCGAAATAAGGGCCGGCCATTTGCTTGGCGGAGATGTAGGCCGACCACCACTGGTTGCTGACCAGTGGAATGTCCATCGCGTGGAAGATTTCGTGCGGTGTGTCCGCCTGGGCGACGACGAAAGGCTCGCCACGTTCGATCACCCTCTCCTTCAAGGTCTTCCCAAACCCCTTCTGGAACGCGAGGGCTGCGCCTGTCGCTTCAAGCTGCTTACGCGCACCTTGCTGGCTCATCACAGGTCGAGCCCTTCCAGAAAGGCGGCAATTTCGTCGCCTGCGCCATCACGACAGAACCAGTCGCGCGACGACATAACGAGGCAAGGTATGCCGGCGGCGTGAAGCGCGGCGGTCTGCCTGGGAATGTGCCAACCGCTGACCTCGTCCTCGCCGATGACCCAGATGATGACCGCCTGTGCCCCGGTGATACGCGTGCGCTCCATGAGGCGGTGCGACTGGTCGCGCACCGACCTCGGTGTCGTCACTGCACGGTGCGAGTTCGCACCGATCAACTCGACGGCGGGACGGCCGTCCGGGTCGATGGGGCAGCCGAGCCGATCGAGTGCCAGATCGTGGGTCTCTCCCACGACCGTCCATCCGGCGCGCTCGACCGCCAGGTGCAACCGATGATCGGGTGGCGGGGTACCTGCCAACATCACCCGACCGTATCCCAGCGTCGTGACGCTGGGCCGCTGGATCAATTCCAGCGGCGCATCAGTGTCTAAAGCGAACCGTGCAATCTTCTCATGAAAAGGTCCGTGCCCCGATCGTTGCACGTCCAGATCCGCGAGCAATGACCGGCGCACATTCGATCGAACGATGCCTTCGCGTAGCGCAGCGTCATCCAGCTCAAGCTTTGCACAAAGGGTGCGCAAGGCGTTGATGGTGTGAGCGAGGCTTTCGCAACGCGGCTGATACGCGCAATCGTAGACAAGCGGAGTGGGGCCCGTAGCCGCCCCGGCGCGCTGCATCTCGCTCAGATAATAATACAGTCTCTGAAAGGGGTCGAAACCACGTGAGAAAATCACATGGCGCAGGTGATTAAAGTCACCCCGCAGCCACCCCTCGACGATTGCGCGCGCGATCGGCGGAAACTTGCTCTCCAACACCCTGTCGGCCAGAGGAGTCGTCTCGTAAGTCCACCAGGGAAGATGAACAGCCTCACAGCCAGGCGAACAAAGGATATCGTCAGGAATGTCGAATCCTACGTATCCGACTTGCGCTTGATTGCTCGGCAGAGGCTCGGCGAGCATCTGGTCTAGGATCGTCTCATCAATTGTCAGGGCTTGAACGGGTCTGGCGCCCGGAGAGCCGTCGCGACACAGATGCATGCGTGAACCCAGCAGAACTAAGGGAACACCCGGACGATGGCCCGGCGCTCGACCCAGTCTTCGATCCCGTCCGGTTCAGCCGCGTCTTCCGCCCTCACGATCACCGCGACGTCCTTCAATCCAGCGCCGTTCAGTGCCTCCTCGAGCGCCTGGCCCACCTGCGTTGCGCGGAGCCGCCCAATATCGGGCCGTTCGAGCAACATCGTGCCGTTTGTGAGCAAGGCGCCGCCGCGATAGCCCGTAACCTCCACGCGTCGCGCCCCCATTGCCAACGCGGCGTCATAGGCGGGGATCAGGTATTGGGGGTGCGTCGAGCCCAACGTCGCATCGAAGCGAAACGGCACTTCGAAGGTCGGCGCTCCCTCGACCGGGGGAACTTTGTCCAATTGCTCGGGACCCTGAATGGAGCCGAAAGCGAGACTGCCTGCGCTCGGACCCGGTGGGCGCGGTGGTGTGAACGGCAGGTCGAAGCGGGATTCGCGCGGCAACTCCTCGTTGCATTCGGGGGCAAGCTCGGGGAGTGGCGAGATGTGGACGTCGGCGAGCACGACGCCACCGCAGAGGGTCTCGTCGGTTACGATCCCTTCCACCAGCGCCTTGTGGCCCAGGTAGGGCGGGTGCACCCGACCTGAAATGTCGGTCTGGATGGTCAGGTAGTAGCGCGTGCCCTCGTAATCAGAGAGCCAACAGGGAACATTCTTGGTGTCGCGGATGATCGGGCAGGCCACGAAGCTGAGATGTTCGCCGACGGATTGTGCCGACGCCGGGGCGGTGATTAGGGGCAACATGCTGCCCAAGAAGATCCAGCGCAGGATCACAGAGCGCTCATGAACGCGACCAGGTCGCGCCTCTCCTGTTCGGTGAAACCGATATTGTAGCGGCGGTCATAGAAGGTCACGACATCCTCTAGCGTCTGCGCGGAGCCATTCACGAAATAGGGCGCGCGCGCGGCGAGCGCGCGCATCTGCTGCATCACGATCGCGCCGACATCTTCGCAGCGGCCAGATATCAACGCGCGTCCGGGATCCTGGGTATGGATGACCCGACCGTAGAACGGATGGGGCGGCACGTCGGCATCGCAGGTGATCCTGAACAGCGGCAAGGATTGGCGCGGCTCACCACGCGAATCCTGCGCATTCTCCATGGCATGTGGGAGATTAGTGGTCCCAAGGTCCACCCAACCGTTCGCTACATCCATGCCTGTCATGTGCATGTTGTGGCAGGTCGAGCAGGTCCGCTTCAGCGGGTTCCCCAGCCCCACTGTGTTGATATGCATTGAATCCCGGATCCAGAATGTGCGGTAGAAGAAGATGTCGTGGCCTCGGCGGATTGAGGCCCGGCGCTCCGCTTGGTCAATTGTCAGGTCCGCGGCGGGTACTTTCCAGGCATCGCCCATTGGAAAAACAAACATCCGCTCGTTGTTGCCCAGCGTCCCGGCGATCTGTGTCGACAAGTTCATCGGCCCGAATGCCATCGGCGCCTCGTCGTCGATCAGGCTGCCGGCCAGGTGGTCGTATGCCTGAGCTGAGAACAGCGTGCTTTCGAACGCCACGACGCTATCTAGGAACGAGGCCGGCATTCTAGCCCGTTCGAGATGCGCGAACGCTGCCTGGTCTGCCTGCACCTTGAGCGTAGGATAGCGGGCGTCGGCCATCAGGTTCATGCTGACCAGCGCGCCGGTTTCCGGATCCCGAGCGGTCGCACGTCCATTCTTCTGAATGAATGGCAGGATGAACGGGCCATTCATGTTCTGATGGGCGGTGTAGCGCGTGTTGGTCGCGGGTCGCGGCCGGCGGTAAACGGAAATCGCCGGATTGGGACTGTAGATGCCGTATACCGGATGGAGATTGCAGCCGGTCGGATCGCGCACCACCTCGATCGTGAATTCGGGATCGATCGGCTTTCCGTCCGCGTCACGCGGAGGCCAGGGGATTGCAATGCGGAACAGCCCGCGCTCGAGGATCAATGAGTGAGATGCCGGATCTTCGGGCGGAAGGTTTGGACAATTCTGACCGTCGATCGGCGCGAACACTGGATCGCGCCCCCCCGTACGCGTCCATCTCTCGCGGAGGCTTCGAACGGAGACAGACATCCCGTCCGCGGGCTGGTGGCAAGACACGCATGCGCGCCCGTTTCTGCCCTGTGGCTCGAAGAAGGGGTGGCCCTTGGTTCGCACGGGGCCGGCTGTGTTGAGGAAGCCCACGCGTCCAAATTCGTTGGCACTTTCGAAATAGGTTGGCACGACTATGTCGCTGCCAGGCTCGATCCAGCGCAGCCGGTCTTCTTGTGTATTGCTCGCCGTAGCGGACCGCGCGCCGCCCGCGATGACAAAGGCGATAACGGCCAACGCGACGAACCAGCCCGCTCCGGGTGCCCGGCGCGTGGCCGCGCCCTCGGCAACTTGCGATCGAAAGGCTTCCGTCGGCATGGTCAGATTGCGGGTTCGAGTTCCAGCGTCGCAGAGAGCACGCCTAGTTCCGGAAAGTCGGTAAAGATTGGCTCCCCGACGAGCCTCATCGAGCGGGTCGCCTCAAGGAGCTCCTCGAGCATGATCCGTAGTTCGAGCCGGGCGAGGGCCGCTCCCGGGCAATGATGGGGGCCTCGGCCAAATGCCATATGACTGGCGATATTGTGTCGGTTGAGGACGAACTTATGCGGATCAGGGAAGACGCTCTCATCACGATTGGCCGATGAGTAAACCAACGCGATGGGCCGATCCTTGGGAATACGCCGAGCCCCGATTTCTACCGGCTCCCGCGCCGTACGGGCAAATCCCCGATAGGGGGTGTACAGCCGGAGAAATTCCTCGATTGCGTCTGGGATCAAGCTCGGCTCGGCGCGCAACTTTTCTTGCAGCTCGGGATCGCGGCAAAGGTGCAGCGATATGCTGCCGATCATGACCATGGGGGCGATGAGGCCGACGACCAGAACCTGTCTCACGCAGCCGACGACCATCTCCTCTGGCAGTGGCTCCCCTTCGTACGTCGCGTTCAGCAATGCGGACGCGGGGTCGATCGTTATGTCGCGCGGCCTTGATTTTCGGTCCGCGACTATGCTGCGTGCCACGTCATATAGCGCCAGGCTCGTTTCGCGCATCGCATCCTGATCGGACAGCTTGACCGCGGCGTTGAATGCCATCGCGAGCTCGCGCAAGTGCCCCAGTTCGCTCTTTGGCAGCTGCATCCAGTCGCCAAAGGTCTGCAGTGGCACGATGGCCGAAAACTCGGCGCAGATGTCGCCGCCGCCCTTTGCCAGCATAGCTGTCAGCAGCTCGCGCGATCTTTGCCGAATGGCCGGCCCCAACCGCGCGACCTGCCGTTCACCCAGAAGCGAATTCAGCGCCCGCCGATACGGAGTGTGCTCAGGGGGATCGAGATGCAGTGGCGCGCGCCGCCCGGTGAAGGCGACGCGAGGAACAACGTTCTGAACCGTGGTGGTGAACATCTCAGGCTTGCTCGCAACATCGCGTACGTCCGCGTATGCCAGCAGTGCCCAGAACCCGCCCAGATCGGTCGAATAGGCGACGGGACACTTCTGCCTGAGATGCGCATACTGCCTGTGCGCGTCGTCGACCGTCGATGGCTCGCTCGCCGCGAAATCCGGCTCGATCTGCTCACCCACCTGATCAACTTCGCTCATCGAATGTCCTCTGCAAGCTGGCTATGCCCGAACTTGGTCTGTCCGTTCGTTTGACGGGATGATACAGACAGGAAACCCGAATGCAAGCGCTTGCATCGCAGCGGGATGTAGTTCCGGAAGTCGCGGGAGTGCCGCGTGGCGGTTGCCTTTGATGTTGGAAGCAGCCACAAAAAAGTAAGGTTGTAAGGGGGGCGGGTTGACCGGAGAAACTATCAGAGCGGAGGTCACGCTGGCCGACGTTGCTCGGAGGGCCGACGTACATCCGGCGACTGTCTCGCGATTTCTGAGCAAGCCCGAACTCTTGAGTGGCAAGACCGCGGACAAGGTGCGTGAGGCTATTGAAGCGCTTGGGTACGTGCCCAACGCTCTCGCCAGCACACTCGCCTCCAATCGCCGCAACATCGTGGCGCTCGTGGTGCCCAGGCTCGCATGGGCGAACTCGAGCGAGGTAGTTGAAGAAATCAGCTCGGAGCTGACAAGCGCTGGATCGAGCGTCCTCCTGTGCATCACTGATGATCTCGACGAGCGAACCAATCAGCTCATCGACCTCGCGATGGGGTGGCGCGTCGACGCGATCATCGCTTGGGCCCACATACCCGAACATGCAGTGGCCCGGATCAGGCGGCAGAAGGTCACCGTCCTCGAGATCGGGTCAGTGGAAGCAGAGCCAGTCGACGTCGGGATCGGTTTCAGCACAGCCAAGCTTGGTGTCTCGCTCGCAGACTTCCTCGCAAGAAAGAAATATCGTCGGCCCCTGTTCCTGATGACTGCGGCGACAAGTCATGCGGTCCGCTTCCGCGCCTTTTGCGACAGATGGAAGGAACGAGGTGAGGGCCCGGTTGCGTCGCTCGAGGTTCCAGCGCCGGCGGACTTTCTCTCGGGCGGCGAGGCTTATCGGCGGATTCGGGCTTTGCCTGAGATACCGGACGTGGTCGTTTGCCCCTCAGACTATCTGGCTCAATCCCTCATCGTCGAGGCTAGTGCAGAAGGCCTGACCGTGCCCGACGCATTCGCTGTAGTAGGTGTCGGCAACACATCCATGTCGGCCGCAATGCGTCCCAGCATAACGACCGTGGACTTGGACACCGCGCGCATCCCGAAGGAAGCGCTTGCGATTCTCCAGGCTCGACGCCGAGGCGACGATGCTCGCAGGAGCCCGTTACGGATCGAGTTGGATTGCGAAATCGTTGAAAGAGAAAGCGCCTGAGTTCCTTATCGAGTCGGTCGTTCTGGAACCATTGTGACGATCGGTAGCCTTCAGGTACACCTCATTCACCAACCGCAGGACAGGGCGGCCCGAAGCGGACAGCCGTAGGGGTGACCAGCGGGGTCCCGCCCGCGCGCCTTCCCAAGTCGACCTTCCAGACTCCATCCCAAGGACCCGATCTCCATTGGGCTGGAGATGCTGCGATCGGGATTCGCCGATTGGCGCTTCCATGCGCCGTAGGGACGCTGCCCCCGGGACCGCGCTTGCGCGATCCCTCGCAACCGACGAGCCGGCGCGGAGCCGGCAGGATTGGCCGGATGACCCCCACGAAGCTCCTCCTCGGACAAATCCTGGTCGTGCTGGCGATCGTGGTCCTCGGCGTGTGGACGGCGACGCAGTGGGCGGCGGCGATGCTCGGATACCAGCCCCGGCTCGGCGTTCCGTGGTTCGTCGCCGGCGGTTGGCCCTTCTACCGCCCCTGGGCGCTGTTCGTCTGGTGGTTCCGGTTCGAGGCCTATGCGCCCGAGGTGTTCGACCGGGCGGGGGCGCTCGCAGCCGCGAGCGGGTTCCTCGGCTGCGCCGCGGCGGTGTTCGGTTCGCTCTGGCGGGCGCGGCAGGCGGGGCGCGTGACGACGTACGGCTCGGCGCGGTGGGCGACGGCGGGCGAGGTGGCGAAGGCCGGACTGTTCCGCGGGGAGGGCGTGTTCCTCGGCCGTCTCGGCGGGCGCTACCTGCGGCATGACGGGCCCGAGCACGTGATGGCCTTCGCCCCGACGCGCTCGGGCAAGGGCGTGGGCCTGGTCGTGCCGACCCTGCTGTCGTGGCCCGGATCGGCGGTCGTGCACGACATCAAGGGGGAGAACTGGCGGCTGACCGCGGGGTGGCGCTCGCGCTTCTCGCATTGTCTCCTGTTCGACCCGACGGATCCGCGCTCGGCGCGCTACAACCCGCTGCTAGAGGTGCGGCGCGGGGCGCACGAGGTGCGCGACGTGCAGAACATCGCCGACATCCTCGTCGATCCGGAAGGGGCGCTCGAGCGCCGCAATCACTGGGAAAAGACCAGTCACGCGCTGCTCGTCGGCGTGATCCTGCACGTGCTCTACGCCGAGCGGGAGAAGACGCTCGCGCGGGTCGCGGCCTTCCTGTCCGACCCGTCGCGCAGCTTCGAGGCGACCCTGCGCGCAATGATGTGCACGCCGCACCTTGGTGCGGCGCCGCACCCGGTGGTCGCCGCCGCGGCGCGCGAGCTGCTCGACAAGTCGGACAACGAGCGCTCGGGCGTGCTCTCGACCGCGGTCTCGTTCCTCGGGCTCTACCGCGACCCGACCGTGGCGGCAGCAACGGCCGAATGCGACTGGCGCATCGCCGACCTCGTCGAGGGCCCGCGGCCGGTGACGCTCTACCTTGCGGTCCCACCCTCGGACATCGCGCGCACCCGCCCGCTCGTGCGGCTGGTGCTGAACCAGGTGGGACGCCGCCTGACCGAGCGGCTGCCCGAGGAGCCGCGCGGACGCGGCCTGCTGCTGATGCTCGACGAGTTTCCGGCGCTCGGGCGGCTCGATTTCTTCGAGACCGCGCTGGCGTTCATGGCCGGCTACGGCGTGCGCGCCTTCCTGATCGCGCAATCGCTCAACCAGGTGGTCAAGGCCTACGGCGAGAACAACGCAATCCTCGACAACTGCCACGTGCGCGTCGCATTCGCGGCGAACGACGAGCGTACCGCGCGGCGCATCTCCGATGCGCTCGGCACGGCGACCGAGCAGCGGGCGATGCGCAACTACGCGGGCCACCGGCTGGCGCCGTGGCTTGCGCACGTCATGGTCAGCCGCCAGGAGACCTCGCGGCCGCTCCTGACCCCGGGGGAAGTCATGCAGCTCGCCCCGGCGGACGAGCTGGTCATGGTCTCGGGGCTCGCGCCGGTGCGGGCGAAGAAGCTGCGCTACTACGAGGACCGCAACTTCGCCGCGCGCCTGCTCCCCCCGCCCGCCCTCGGTTACGGCGGGGCCTGGGCCGACGCGCCCGAGCCGCGGCCGCACGACTGGTCTGGCCTCGCCTGCGCGGCCGCGGCGGCGGCGGACGAAGGGGGCGGCGCGGATGCCGGGGAGGGTGGCCTGCGGCTCGCGCGCGAGCCGGCCTTGCCGGCCCGGCGCCGGCGCACGCCTCGCGCACCCGCCCAGCTCGACCCGCTCGGTCTCGATGCCGACGACGACGGTGCGGCGAGCGCCTCGCTTGCACCGGTCACCGCGGCGCACGCCACCAACCGGGGATCGCCGCGCGGCGACGATCTCCTGCCGAGCTTCTGACATGACGAACCGCTCCGCTTCCCCCGTGCGCTACCAGCTGTTCCTGCCGCGCCCGCTGGCCCAGCGCTTCGAGCGCCTGGCGGCGGCGCCCGGGTGCTCGAAGTCGCGGCAGCTCGCGGCGGCGGTGGAGGCCTGGCTCGACCGGAAGGGCGCCGACGAGGTCGAGCACCGCTTCGCCCAGCGGCTCGACCGGCTCTCGCGCCAGCTGGAGCGCATCGAGCGCAACGGGCACGTCCAGCTCGAGAGCCTGGCGCTCTTCGTGCGGTACATGCTGACGGTGAACCCGCCCGTCGCCGAAGGCGACGAGACCGCGCGCGCGCTCGGCCGCGACCGTTTCGCGGCGTTCGTCGAGCGTGTCGGCCGGCAGCTCGCGAGCGGCGAGGTCTCGCTGGCACCGGAGGCACGGCGGTGAGTGGGGCGGGCACCCTCGGGCGGCAGCGCGCGATGCTGCGCAGCGCCATGGGGCCGGCGATCGCGGCGGCGCTCAACGATCCGTCGGTCGTCGAGATCATGGTCAACCCCGACGGTGCGCTGAGACTCGACCGGCTGGGGCAAGGGCGCTGCGACACCGGCGTCAGGCTCGGGCCCGCGCAAGTCGAGCGGATCATCCGCCTCGTCGCCAGCCACGCGCGCAGCGAGATCCATTCGGGCGCTCCGATCGTCAGCGCCGAGCTGCCGCCGCAAGGCGAGGCGCTCGCCGGCGAGCGCTTCGAGGGCGTGCTCCCGCCGGTGGCGCCGGCGCCGTGCTTCTCGATCCGCAAGGCGGCCTCGCGCGTCCACACGCTCGCGGACTACGTCGCCGACGGGATCATGCCGGAGGGTACCGCCAGGGCTCTGGCGCGCGCGGTGCACCAGCGCCGCAACGTGCTCGTCGCCGGGGGGACCAGCTCGGGCAAGACCACGCTGGCGAACGCGCTGCTCGCGGAAATGGCGCTGCTCGACGAGCGGGTCATCCTGATCGAGGACACCCGCGAACTGCAATGCGCCGCGCCCGACACGGTCGCGCTGCGCACCCGGACCGGCGTGGCGTCGATGGCCGACCTGGTGCGCTCGACGCTGCGCCTGCGGCCCGACCGGATCGTCGTCGGCGAGGTGCGCGGCGGCGAAGCGCTCGACATGCTCAAGGCGTGGAACACCGGCCATCCCGGGGGGATCGCCACGGTCCACGCGAACAGCGCGCCGTCGGCGCTGCACCGCCTCGAGCAGCTGGTCCAGGAAGCCGCCCCGGCGGTGCCGCGCCGCCTCATCGCCGAGGCGATCGACATCGTCGTCTTCATCGCCGGCCGCGGGACCGCGCGCCGGATCGGCGCCGTCATGGCCGTCGAGGGGCTCGATGCCGCGGGTGAATACATCCTGGGCCCGCTCGTGGCGGGCCCGGCCAGCAAGGAGATCGACGCATGACCAGGACCGACATGATCCCGCCTCGCAGCGTGGCGCCGCGGCTTGCCGCGGGCGCGGCGCTTGCTGCGGCCCTCATGGCCTTCGAGGCCCAGGCGGCGGGCTCCGGCATGCCGTGGGAGGAGCCCCTCCAGCAGGTCCTCGAATCCGTCCAGGGCCCCGTCGCCAAGATCGTCGCAGTGATCATCATCATCACGACCGGCCTGACGCTGGCGTTCGGCGAAACCGCCGGGGGCTTTCGCCGGCTGATCCAGATCGTCTTCGGCCTCTCGATCGCCTTTGCCGCGTCCTCGTTCTTCCTCTCGTTCTTCAGCTTCGGCGGGGGGGCTCTGCTGTCGTGAGGGCCGAGGGGCACATCGAGGGCTTCGAGGCGCCCGTCCATCGCGCGCTCGTCGAGCCCATCCTGCTCGGCGGCGCGCCGCGGGCGATCGCCATCCTCAACGGCACGCTCGCCGCCGCTCTCGGGCTCGGGCTGCAGCAATGGATCGCCGGGCTCGCGGCCTGGGCCATCGGTCACACGCTCGCGGTGTTCGGCGCGCGGCGCGATCCCGACTTCGCGCCGGTGCTCGCGCGGCATCTGCGCCAGCGGGGCCACCTCGGATGCTGAACCTGCGCGAGTACCGCTCGCGGGCCGACCGCCTCGTGGACCACTTGCCGTGGGCGGCGCTGGTCGCGCCCGGGGTCGTGCTCAACAAGGACGGCAGCTTCCAGCGCACCTTCGCGTTCCGCGGGCCGGACCTCGAAAGCGCGACCGAGGCCGAGCTGGTCGCGGCGAGCGCGCGGGTGAACAACGTGCTCAAGCGGTTCGGCTCGGGCTGGGCGCTGTTCTTCGAGGCCGAGCGGGTCGAGGCGCCCGGCTATCCGCCGGGGCGCTTCCCGGATGCGGCCTCGTGGCTGGTCGACAGGGAGCGCGAGGCCGGCTTCGCCGCCGGGCGCGATCACTTCGAGAGCCGCTATTTCCTCACTCTCGCCTGGCTGCCGCCGCCCGATGCCCAGGCGCTCGCCGAGCGCGCCCTCGTCGCGCGCGAGCATGGCGCCGAGCGCGCGCGCGACTGGCGCGAGGCGCTCGGCCAGTTCGTTGCGGAGACCGACCGGGCGCTCGACTTGCTGGCCGGCGTGATGCCCGAGGTTCGCGCGCTCGGCGACGCCGAGACGCTGACCTTCCTGCATGGGCGGGTCTCGGCGAGCCGGCACCCGGTCTCGGTGCCGGAGACGCCGATGTATCTCGACGCGCTGCTCGCCGACACGCCGCTCGCGGGCGGGCTCGAGCCGAGGCTCGGCGAGCTTCACTTGCGCACGCTGACCGTGCTCGGCTTTCCGGCGCTGAGCCGGCCGGGCGTGCTCGACGCGCTCAACCACCAGGACTTCGCGTACCGGTGGGTCACCCGCTTCATCGCGCTCGACCGGAACGCGGCGACGCGCGCGCTGACGCGGCTGCGGCGGCAGTGGTTCAACAAGAGGAAGTCGGTCGCCGCGCTGCTGCGCGAGGTGCTCTACAACCAGCCGGCGCAGCTGGTCGACAACGATGCCGGCAACAAGGTCGAGGACGCGGACCTCGCGCTCCAGGCGCTCGGGCAGGACTACGTGGCGTTCGGGTACCTGACGGCGACGATCACGGTCGCCGATGCCGATCCGGCAGCGGCCGACGAGAAGGTGCGGGCGGTCGAGCGCGTGGTGAACGGGCTCGGGTTCGCGGTCGTGCGCGAGCGGCTCAACGCGGTCGAGGCCTGGCTCTCGAGCCTGCCGGGGCAGGTCTACGCCAACGTGCGCCAGCCGCTCGTGCACACGCTCAACCTCGCGCACCTCATGCCCTTGTCCGCCGCCTGGGCGGGGCCCGCGGGCAACGCCCACCTGGCCGGCCCGCCGCTGCTCGTCGCCGAGACCGGCGGGGCGACGCCGTTCCGCCTGTCCACTCACGTCGGCGATGTCGGGCACATGCTCGTGGTCGGCCCGACCGGTGCGGGCAAGTCGGTCCTGCTGGCGCTCATGGCGCTGCAGTTCCGCCGCTACGCGGGCGCGCGCGTGTGCCTGTTCGACAAGGGCTGGTCGGCGCGGGCCGCGGTGCTAGCCTGCGGCGGCACCCACCATGCGCTGGGGCACGGCGGGGAGGAGGCGCTCGCGTTCCAGCCGCTGCGGCGGATCGACGAGCCGGCCGAGCGCGCCTGGGCCGCCGAGTGGGTCGCCGGGCTGCTGGCGCACGAGCGCGTCGCGGTCACCCCCGAGGCCAAGGACATGGTGTGGTCGGCGCTCGGCAGCCTCGCCTCGGCATCGCCCGGCGAGCGCACGCTGACCGGGCTGTCGCTGTTGCTGCAGTTGAACGCGCTGCGCGCGGCGCTCCGGCCTTACACGCTCGAGGGACCCTACGGCGAGCTGCTCGACGCGGCCGAGGACCGCCTGGCGCTGAGCGAGGTCCACTGCTTCGAGACCGAGACCCTGATGGACCGCGCGGGCGCCGTGCTGCCGGTGCTCACCTACCTGTTCCACAGGCTCGAGGAGCGGTTCGACGGAAGTCCGACGCTGCTCGTGCTCGACGAGGCCTGGCTGTTTCTCGACAACCCGCTGTTCGCGGCGCGCATCCGCGAGTGGCTCAAGGTCCTGCGCAAGCGGAACGTGGCGGTCGTGTTCGCTACCCAGTCGCTCGCCGACATCGCCGACAGCGCGATCGCCCCGGCGATCGTCGAGAGCTGCCCGCAGCGCATCTTCCTGCCCAACGACCGCGCGGTCGAGCCCCAGGCGCGCGCCGCCTACGAGCGGTTCGGTCTCAACGCCCGGCAGGTCGAGCTGATCGCCCGGGCGACCCCGAAGCGCGACTACTACCTGCAGTCGCGGCGCGGCAACCGGATGTTCGACCTCGCGCTCGGGCCCGTCGCGCTGGCCTTTTGCGGCGCCTCGGATCCGCAGGCGCAGCGGCGCATCGAGGCCGTCATTGCCGAGCACGGTGCGGAGGGTTTTGCGGCCGGATGGCTCGAGGCCTGCGGGCTGTCGTGGGCGGCCGCCGCGCTTGCCGACTTTCGCGTTCCCCCATCCCCCGAAGGAGACCTGCCATGAGATCGTTTCCCCTTGCAGCCGTGCTTGCCGCGGCGACGCCGCTCGCGCTGCTGGCGGTCGGCGCGAGCCCCGCCGTCGCGATCCCGGTATTCGATGCCGGCAACTATGCGCAGAACCTGCTCCAGGCGGCGCGCGCGCTCGAACAGATCAATCACCAGATCGCCTCGCTGCAGAACGAGGCGCGCATGCTCGAGGCGATGGACCGCAACCTCGAGCGGGTCGACTTCCCGGAAATCCAGCGCGTGCGCAACGCCATGGAGCGGATCGGCGACCTGATGGAGCAGGCGCGCGCGATCGACTTCCGGGTCGAGGGGCTCGACCGCCGGCTCGCGGCGCTGTTTCCCGGCGAGGGTGCGAGGACGCCCGACGTGGCCGAGGCGCGCGAACGTCTCGCGGCGGCGCGGGAAGGCTACTTGCAGGCGATGCGCGTCCAGGCCCGGGTTGCCGAGAACCTCGGCGAGGATGCCGCGTTGCTCGAGGCAATTGCCTTGCGCTCCGACGGGGCCGTCGGAGCGCTGCAGGCCCAGCAGGCTGCGAGCCAGCTCGCCGCGCTCGGGGTCAAGCAGCAGCTGCAGCTGCAATCTCTGCTGGCCGCAGAGTTCCGCAGCGAGGCGATCGAGCGCGCGCGGCGCGCGCAGGCCGAGGCCGACGGCCGGGAGACGGCGCGCCGCTTCCTCGCGCGCCGCGAGGCCTACGCGCCGGCCGCCGACTGACCTTCCGACCGGCGCGGCGGCTCCGTCGCCGCGCCCGCCGCGGGGCTTCCTCCTCCCCCCTCCCGGGAAGCCCCGCGGCACCTTCCCGCCCCTGCAGGACGCAAGGCCATGGACGACCTTTCCGTCATCGACCGGTTCCTCGAGGCCTTCGTTCGCTACATCGACAGCGGGTTCGGCCTGCTCGGGGGCGACGTCGCCTTCCTCACGACCGTGCTCGTGGGCATCGACGTGACGCTCGCCGGGCTGTTCTGGGCGATGGGCGGCGAGGACGACGTGATCGGTCGCTTCCTCAAGAAGATACTCTATGTCGGCGCGTTCGCGCTGATCCTCGGCAGCTTCCCCGTGCTCGCCGAGATCGTCTTCCGCTCGTTCGCGGGGCTCGGGCTCACCGCCGGCGGCGGGTCGATGAGCGCGGACGACCTGCTGCGTCCCGGGTTCGTCGCGGGGACCGGGTTCGAGGCGGCGATGCCGCTGCTCGACGAGGTCGCCGAGCTGTCCGGGTTCATCGGCTTTTTCGAGAACTTCCTCGTGATCGCGGTCCTGCTGCTGGCCTGGCTGCTGGTGGTGCTCTCGTTCTTCGTGCTGGCGATCCAGCTGTTCGTCACCGTGATCGAGTTCAAGCTTACCGCGCTTGCAGGGTTCGTCCTGGTGCCTTTCGCGCTGTGGGGCCGCACCAGCTTCCTCGCCGAGCGCGTTCTCGGCAACGTGGTCGCCTCGGGCATCAAGGTCATGGTGCTCGCGGTGATCGTCGGCATCGGCTCGGGCTTCTTCGGCGAGTTCGTCGCCGCGGTCCCGCCCGGGGGGATCGATATCACCGGGGCGATGAGCCTGGTGCTCGGCAGCCTCGCGCTGCTCGGTCTCGGCGTGTTCGGCCCGGGCATCGCCTCGGGGCTCGTCTCCGGCGCGCCGCAGCTCGGCGGCGGCGCCGTCCTCGGGACCGCCGCGGCGGCCGTGGGCGCGATCGCGGTCGGCGGCGGGGCGGCGGCGGCGGGCGCACGCGGGCTCGCGGGCGGCACGATGGGCGCGCTGCGCGCCGGGACCGCGATGGGCTCGGCTGCCTCGACCGCCTACCGGCTAGGACAGGAAACCGCCGGCTCTTCCAGCGTGCGCGCGGGGCTCGCGGGGGTGGGCGGCGCCGCGCTTGCCG
This sequence comes from Sphingomonadales bacterium, assembly GCA_044506565.1. Classification (GTDB taxonomy): domain Bacteria; phylum Pseudomonadota; class Alphaproteobacteria; order Sphingomonadales; family Sphingomonadaceae; genus Croceibacterium_A. Next base: position 43,725 of record JBIQKN010000007.1, read on the forward strand.
GCGCCAGGGCGCGCATCGGCGAGGCAGCCGGCCTGTCGGCGGCGGCGGAGCGCGGACGCAAGGCTGCAATGTCCGCCGGCGCGGCGCCCGGCGGCCGAAGTGCCGGCGACGCCGGGGCGGGCGACGCTCCGCAGTGGGCCCGGCGCCTGCGCTCGGAGCAGGCTGCCCGCCATCACCGCCACGCCGCGTTGCAGGCCGTCCGCGACGGCGATCGCGGCGGTGCGGGCATCGCCCCCGACATCAGCGAACGGGAGAGTTGAGCCATGAAGTTCAGACGTGCCGTGCAGCGCTACGGGCGCACGCCCGAACCGGAGACGCCTTACCAGCGGGCCGGCCAGGCCTGGGACGAGCGGATCGGCTCGGCGCGGGTCCAGGCCCGCAACTGGCGGCTCATGGCCCTCGGGAGCCTGGCGCTGTCGGGATCGCTCGCCGCGGGCCTGCTGTGGCAATCGCTGCAGAGCCGCGTGGTGCCCTATGTCGTCGAGGTCGACCGCCTCGGGGAGCCGCGCGCCGTGGAGCCGGCGCGGCGCGAGCATCGGCCGACCGATCCGCAAGTCGCCTGGCACCTTGCCCGATTCGTCACCGAGGTGCGCTCGGTCCCGCTCGACCCGGTGCTGATGCGTCGCCACTGGCTCGCGGCCTACGCCATGGTCACCGAGCGCGGCGCGGCGTTCCTCGACGCCTACGCGCGGGCCGCCGATCCCTTTGCCGCCGCAGGGACGCGGTCGGTTTCGGTCCAGGTGACGAGCGTCGTGCGCGCCTCCGACCGCTCGTTCCAGGTCAAGTGGAGCGAGACCGCCTACGAGCGCGGCAATCCCGTCGCCACGGCGCGCTGGACGGCGATCCTCGGGGTCGTCGTGCGCCCGCCGACCACGACCGAGACGCTGCGCAAGAACCCGCTGGGTCTCTACGTCGACGCGATCGACTGGACCCGCGAGCTCGATACCTCTGCCCCTGCGCCTCCGAGGCTCCCCGAATCCGCCGTTCCCGAAAGGACCGACCCATGACCCTCTCCCGCCTGCCGATCGTCCTGCCTGCGCTGCTCCTGCTTGCGGCATGCGGCACACAGGGGAAGGCCGAGCTTGCCGTGGCTGCAGCACCCGCGCAGATGCTGGCGGCACGCCTGGTCCCCGAGTCGCCCGCCGTGGCCATGGCGCCGCCTCCTCGCGGGGCCGTGTCTCCCGGGACCTTCGCGCTGCCGACTCCGTCCCCGGCGCCCGGGCGCCCGGAGGGACGGCCGCTCGACCGGGTGGCCGCCGCCAATCGCGCCGCCGCCCGCGAGCCTCGCGGGGATGCCTACGCCAACGCCGTGCAGGTCTATCCGTGGACGCCGGGGGCACTCTACCGGCTCTACACGGCGCCCGAGCGCGTCAGCGAGATCGCGCTCGAGCCCGGCGAGAGCCTGGTATCGGTCGCCGCGGGCGACACGGTGCGCTGGGTGATCGGCGACACCGTAAGCGGCGCGGGCACCGCGCGGCGTACGCACGTGCTGGTCAAGCCGACGGCGGCTGGCCTCAGCACGAACCTCGTCATCGCCACCGACCGGCGCGTCTACCACCTGCTGCTCGAGAGTAGCGCCGGGGCGGCCATGGCGAGCGTGTCCTGGTCCTACCCCGAGGATGCCCTGCTGGCGCTCGAGCGCGGCGGGGCACGCGCCGGCGATGCTGTCGCCGGGATCGACCTCGACACTCTCGAGTTCGGGTACGCGATAGAAGGCGACGATCCGCCCTGGCGGCCGCTGCGCGCGTTCGACGACGGCCGCCAGGTCTTCATCGAGTTTCCGCCGAGCCTTGCGCAGGGCGAGGCGCCGCCGCTGTTCGTGAGCGCCGCGGACGGCGGAGTCGAGCTGGTCAACTACCGCCTGCACGGGCGCTACTACGTGGTCGACCGGCTGTTCGATGCGGCCGAGCTCAGGCTCGGCGAGAAGCGACAGCGGGTGGTGCGGATCGTTCGCCTGTGGGCGGAGGATTCGCGTGAGCGGAGCGGGCGGCGATGAACGGGGCGCTCGCGCCCGAGGCCCTGCCGGGCCCGCCGAAGGAGGATCCCGAAGCGCTGGCCCTGCGTGCGCGGCCGCGCCCGGTCGTGCGCTTCCGGCGCGGCCTCGTGATCGGGCTTGCCGCCGCGGCTTCCGCCGCGCTCGTCGCGGCCGCCTGGCTCGCGCTCGAGCCGCCCCGGATCGGGCTGGCGAGTGCCGGGACGGGCGAGGGCGAACCGTTCGAGCGCGGAACGCCGCAGGCGCTCGCCGACGTCCCGGGGAGCTATGCGGACGTGCCCGAGCTCGGGCCGCCCCTTCCCGGGGATCTCGGACGCGCGATCGTCGCCCGCCAGCGCGAGCCGGGCGAGGCGGTGCCAGGCGACGCAGGCCGCGTCGAGGCCGCGGAAACCGAGAAGCAGCGCCGCGCGGCCGAGCTCGCGTCGGCGCGCGCGTCGGCGCTGCTCGTCGCGCGCACCGGCGCCGAGGATCCGGCCGGGGAGACGGGTTCCGCCGAGCCCGGCGTAGTCCCTGTGGTCGGGCACGCGATCCGGCCGGCATCGCCTTGGACGCTTGCTGCGGGCACGGTGATCGCGGCGAGCCTCGTCACCGGCCTCAATTCCGACTTGCCCGGCACGGTCATCGCGCAAGTGACCGAGGCGGTGCGCGACACCGCGACGGGCCGCACGGTGCTGATCCCGCAGGGGGCGAAGCTGGTCGGCCGCTACGAGAGCACGGTCAATCTCGGGCAGCGCCGCCTCCTGCTCGCATGGGAGCGCCTCGTCTTTCCCGATGGATCGTCGGTGGCGGTCGGCGAACTGCGTGCCAGCGACCGCGCCGGCTATGCCGGCGTCGAGGATCGCGTCGACACCCATCCCTGGCAGCTGCTCAAGGGGATCGGCCTTGCGACCCTCCTCGGCGTCGGCCCGGAAATCGGGCTGGGCGACGATGAAGGCGATCTCGTGAAGGCGCTTCGCGAAGCTGGTCAGGGCAGCGCTGCTCGGACCGGTGAGCAGATCGTTTCGCGGCATCTCGACATCGAGCCGACGCTGACGGTGCGCCCGGGGTGGCCCGTGCGCGCGATCGTCAACGAGGACCTCGTCCTGCGGCCCTGGGAAGGTTGAACGATGCCCGACATACGCTTGCGCAAGTTGCCCGATCGCACCCCGGTGAAGTTGACGATCACCCTCGCTCCCGAACTGCACCAGGCCCTCGGCGACTACGCCGCTGCCTACGAGGCGGCCTACGGCGAGAAGGAAACGGTCGCCGACCTCGTGCCCTTCATGTTGGCGGGGTTTCTCGACGGCGACAGGGCGTTCGCACGGTACCGGCGCCGCGCTCCGGGCGGGGAGGGCTGATCATGGCCGACATGCCGATGGGCGCAGGGGAGGGCGCAAAGCCGATGTCGAGGAGCACCGATCATGGCACCGGCGTGCCCCGGGACGCCGGCATCGAGCCCATCAGCGTGCGCGTGCCCGAAGCCTGCCGCCTGACCGGGATCGGGCGTTCCAAGTTCTACGAGCTGGTCGCGAGCGGCGAAATCCGGGTGGTCAAGATCGGCAGCATGACGCTCGTCCCGTTCGAAGCGTTGAGGCAATTCGTGCTGCGCAGATCGGCTGGCCCCGCCGAGCTCTGACCCGGTAGCCTGGTCACGGGGGCGGGACTCTGGCGCGAACGCGCCGCGAACCGATTGATCCGATTCGGAACTATCTCGACAAGCGCGAACGCCTACGCGATGCTACCTTCCGCAGGGGTGTGGTGCTCCGTGTGGTAAGGCGCGTGGGGAAAGGCTCGGTGGTGGCTAAGAAAGGGTAGGGATTACAGGCCGTTATCAGCCTGATATTGAGTCCACCCTCTCCGCCAGCGATTCCCCGCTTTACGTCTGCAAGGATCGGGCGCGCTCCAGGTGCCCGGACCAGTTGGTCGCGCGCCGCGAGTGGCTGTGCTCGGTGCTCGAGCAGGTCGCGGCGGCAGCGGCGGACCGCGGGCGGGCATTCCCGGTGCCTCGCGCGCAGGCGGCTCGACTGCAGTGGCGCGGGAGCCGAAGTGCCGCTAGACGCCGAACAATGACGAGCTTCAAGGAACAGCTGCGCCAGGGGCGCCCCCTGATCGGCCTGTGGCAGGCGCTGGCCAGCGGCTATTCGGCCGAGATCTGTGCGCGGCAGGGGTTCGACTGGCTGCTGCTCGACGGCGAGCATTCGCCGAACTCGATCGAGACCCTGCTGGCGCAGGCGCAGGCGATCGCGGCGTTTCCGGTCGAGACCATCGTGCGGGTAGCGTTCGGCGAGCCGGTGGTGATCAAGCAGTACCTCGATCTCGGCCTGCACACGCTGCTGGTGCCGATGGTCGAGACCGCGGACCATGCGCGCGAGCTGGTGCGCGCGTGCCGCTATCCCCCGCACGGCATTCGCGGGGTGTCGAGCGCGACCAGCCGGGGCGCCGATTTCGGGCAGGACGGCGATTACCTGCACACGGCGAGCGAGCGGATCACGCTGATCGTCCAGATCGAGAGCCGCGCCGGGCTGAACAACCTCGGCGCCATTGCGGCGGTCGAGGGTGTCGACGCGCTGTTCATCGGCCCGTCGGACCTCGCCGCCTCGCTGGGCCATCTCGGCGACCCACTCCACCCCGAAGTCACCGCGGCGATCGACGAGGCGCGCGCGACCATCGCAGCCGCGGGCAAGCCGGCCGGCATCTTCGCCGTCTCGCCCGAACACGCGCGCCAGGCGATCGCGGACGGGTTCGCGTTCGTTTCGGTCGGGACCGATATCGGCCTGCTGATTTCCGGCGCGCGGCAGGTGTTGCAGGCGGTTCGCGGCTGAGGCCGGGCGGGCCCCGGGCCCATTCACACCAGGAGTTTGCGGCGCGCTTTTGCACGCAGTCCCGGCGTTCGCCGGGATGACGGCTGCGATGCGCGGGTACCGGGAAAAAAAGTTCGCATTGCCGGCAAGGGACCGGCCGGAGGGCTCCGTCATCGGGGCGTGCTGACCGATGGGAGACGCGCACGCCGCCGGATCAGGCGGTGACGGGATCCCGCATCGGCTCAGCCCGGGCCTTACCGCCGGGCGACGCATCTGCCCGCGGTCGGCCTCGCCAAGTCTGACCGGAAGGGTAACGAAGACATGAAGTATCAAGCAATCATCGCGGCGGCCGCGGCGGGCCTTCTCGCCACTCCTGCGCTGGCGCAGGACGTTTCCGGCTTTCGCGTCGAAGGCCGCATCGCGTGGGAGCAGGTCGGCACGAAGGCGACGCTGCCCAATCCCGACGAGGACGAGGACGTCGACGGCGACGAGTTCCTGACCGCTTCCGACGAGGACAGCGCCCCCGCGTTCGGCATCGAACTGGGCTATGACGCGCTGCTCGGCTCGTCGTTCGTGCTCGGCGGCTATGTCGGCGCCGACCTTTCGGACGCCGACATGTGCGCCGAGCTGATCGAGGACGACCTCGCCTGCACCAGCCTCAAGCGCAGCTTCACCGCCGGCGCGCGGGCCGGGCTGGCGCTCGGCGAAAGCTCGCTGGTCTACGTCAAGGGCGGCTACACGAACGGCAAGTTCAAAGCGGCCTACGATGCGGACGTCACCGACAACGACGACGACGAGCCGGGCGCGATCGAGCGTTTCTCCGGGTCCGACGACGGCTACCACGTCGGCGGCGGCGTCGAGCTCGGCCTGACCGAGAGCCTCTATGCCAAGCTCGAGTACGTCTACACCGACTTCGGCCGCCGCACCTATCGGCTCGAAGACATGGCGGCCGGCGATCCCGGGCTCGACGCCCGCTCCGACCGACACCAGGTGGTAGCCGGCATCGGGTTGCGGTTCTGATCCCCCCGGGGGAGGACGCCCCGATGCGACCTTCCCTTGCGGCCGCGCCCACCCCCGTTGGCGCGGCCGCAACCCTTCCCCTTCCCAAGCCGGCGGCAGATTTCTATTCCGGCCGCCGAAAGGGATCTGGGACCGGATTGGCGGACAGCAGTTTCAGCGCGGGCCTCGAAGCGGCCTTTCTCGCAAATCGCGATCGCCTGCTGCGCTTCCTGCTTGCGCGCGGGGCCGGCGACGCTGCCGAGGACCTGCTGCAGGAAGTCTGGCTGAAGATCGCCACCGGCCGCACCGGCCCGGTCGCGTCGCCGGTTTCGTACCTGTTTCGGATTGCCGACACGCTGATGATCGACCGCTATCGCTCTCAGCGGCAGGCCGAGCGCCGCGAACGCGAATGGGGCCGGGTCAACGACGGGGCGACGCCGGGCGTCTCGGACGCCCCGTCGGTGGAGCGGCACATCATGGGCCGGCAACACGCGCGGCTCGTGTCCGAGACGCTGGCCGGGCTCGGCGAGCGCCCCGCGGCGATCTTTCGCCGGCACCGCGTCGACCAGGTGCCGCAGCGGCAGGTGGCGGAGGAATTCGGCGTCAGCCTGAGCACGGTCGAGAGCGACCTGCGGCGCGCCTATGCGGCGCTGGCCGCGCTGAAGGAGCGGATCGATGAGGCTTGAGCGAGTCGACTCCGTCTTCCGGGCAGCAGGGGACATTTGCAATGGCGCGTGACCGGGCCCTGATGGACGAAGCAGCCGCCTGGGCCGTGCGGACCGGGGATCCCGCGTTCGACGACTGGGACGGCTTCACCGCCTGGCTCGAGCGGGACCCGGCGAATGCGCAGGCCTACGACACCGTCATGGCGGCGGTCGGCGAGGCTGCAGAGGCGCTTCCGCAGGTGCCCGAGGCCGGCAACGACGACGGGCAGGCCGCGACGACCCGCCGGCGGTGGATCGGCGGCGCGCTGACGCTTGCGCTGGCCGGACTGGCGGCGTTCGGCGCGTGGCAGATGCGCGGCGGCAGCCACGCCGTGGAAACCGCGCCGGGCGAAATGCAGGTGATCGCGCTCGACGGCGGCGGGGAGATCACGCTGGCCGGCGGTTCGCGGATCGTGCTCGGGCGCGGCGACCGCGTGGCCTCGCTCGAGCGCGGGCAGGCGCTGTTCAGCGTCGAACACGATTCGGACGCGCCGTTCACGGTCAAGGTCGGCGAAGACACGCTGGTCGACGTCGGCACGGTGTTCGACGTCGCCCGGACGAGCGAGGGATTGCGGGTCGCGGTGTCCGAAGGCGCGGTCGTGCTCAATCCCGGCGTGGTCGATGCGCGCATATCGCCCGGGGAGGTGCTCTCGCTCAACGCGGCGACGGGCCGGTTCGAGATCGGCACCGTGGCGCTCGACCAGGTGGGCGAGTGGCGCGAGGGGCGGCTGACCTTCCAGGACGCCTCGCTCGAGGACGTCGCTGCGGACCTTTCGCGCGCCACCGGCACCGCCTTCGTGGCGTCGCCGCGGGCAGGCGGGCAGAGGGTTTCCGGGAGCATCGCGCTCGACGGCGTTCAGCGCGACCCGCGCACGCTGGGCGCGTTGCTCGGCATTACCGTTCGGCATAACGGCACAGCTTGGGAGATCGGGGCGCGGTAGAGATGCGAAGCTGGTGGATCGGTGTCGCGGCGATTGCCGTCAGCGCGCCCCTGCACGCCCAGAGCGTCGCCATCGACGTTCCAGCCGGGCGCGCGGGTGATTCCGCGGCTGCGATCGCGCGGCAGACCGGCACGAGCGTCGTCATTACCGACAGCGCGATCGCCAACCGGCGGGTTCCGGCCATCAGGGGGCGGCTGTCGGCCGCGCAGGCGGTCGACCGGCTCGCCCGCAGCGCCGGGGCGCGGGCGGTCGCCACCGGGGCCAACGGCTGGAGGCTGGTCGCGGCCGCGCCTCCGGCGCGATCGGCTTCGCGCCGTTCCGACAACCGTGTGCGGCCCGAGCCGGTCGTGCGCCAGCAAGCGCCGCTCGAGGCTCCGGCCAGCGAGATCGTCGTGGTCGGCAGCAAGCGCGAGATCCTGCTCAGCGACTATCCGGGGCAGGCCGAACTGATCGACGGGGAACTGCTCACGTTCGGCGGGGTAGGCGGGACCGAGAAGATCACCCAGCGCGTGCCGACCGTCTCGTCGACCTACCTGGGCAGCGGGCGTAACAAGCTGTTCATCCGCGGCATCGCCGATTCGAGCTTCACCGGGCCGACCCAGGCGACCGTCGGCCAGTATCTCGGCGACCTGCGGCTGAGCTACAACGCGCCCGATCCGGACCTGCGGTTGTCCGACCTCGCACGGGTCGAGGTGCTCGAGGGGCCGCAGGGGACGCTCTACGGGACCGGCTCGCTGGGCGGGATCGTGCGCCTGGTGCCCAACGATCCGGAACCGGGCCTGACAGCGGTCTCGGCGATGGTCGGCGGCAGCGCTACCGAGCACGGCGCGCTGGGCGGCGACGCGAGCGTGACCGCCAACCTCCCGCTCGCCGGCGACCGTGCGGCGCTGCGCTTCACGCTCAACGCCGAGAGCCAGGGTGGCTACATCGACAAGCCGCTGCTCGGCGAGGAGGACGTCAACCGAACCGAGATCTTCAGCGGACGGGCGACGGCGCGGGTCGAAGTCGCCTACGACTGGACGGTCGACCTGATCGGCGTGTTCCAGGAAACGGACGGACGGGACAGCCAGTACGCCGACCGCGGCGGCCCGCCGCTGACTCGCGCGGCAACGGTCACCGAGGGTTTCGACGCCGGGTACGCGCAGGGCCAGCTCGTGGTGACGGGCCGTATCGGCGACGTGCGCTTCAAGTCCTCGACCGGCGTTACCGGACAGGATCTCGAGGAGCGTTACGACGCGACTCCCGAAGGCGGGCCGCCGCGGCTGTTTGTGCAGCACAACGATACCGAGATGATCGCCAACGAGACGCGGCTGTGGCAGCCGCTCGGCGACCGGTGGGGCTGGCTCGTGGGCGCGAGCTACACGCACAACCGGACGCGGCTGACGCGAACGATCGGGGCCCCGGGCGTACAGGGAGCGGTCACCGGCGTGACCAACGTCATCGACGAGTTCACGGTCTACGGCGAGGCCAGCGTGCGGTTCATGGAGGGCCTCACGGCGACCGCCGGAGGGCGCTACACGCACTCCCGGCTCGGCGGCGAGGGGGTGGATGTGGCGCCCACACTGGCGACCAACTTCCGCGCGATTACCGCCAGCCGGACCGAGGAGGTGTTCCTGCCTTCCGCCTCGCTGGCGGCGACCGTGTTTCCGGAAACGACGATCTACGCGCGCTACCAGGAGGGCTTCCGCCCGGGCGGGCTGGCGATCTCCGGCCCGTTCGTCGCGCGCTTCCGCAACGACCGCACCGAGACCTTCGAATTCGGCGCGCGGCACGGCCATCCGGGCAGGGGGCCGTTCGACATCGCCGCAAGCGTCTCGCACACGCGCTGGCACGACATCCAGGCCGACTTCATCGACAGCACGGGCTTCCCGACGACCGCCAACATCGGCGACGGCCGGATCTGGTCGGCGACGCTGATCGCCGGGGTCGAGGTCACGCCCGAGCTGCGCATCGACGGCGGCTTCACCTACAACGACAGCAAGATCGACAAGCCCTCTCCGCTGCTGCTGTCGCGTGCGGCCGAAGTGCTGGGCGTCCCGGCGTTCGCCGGAGGATTCGACGACTTGCCCGCGCTGGTGCTCGAGCAGATCACCCAGGTGCCGAACATCGCCCGCTTCTCGGGCCGGATCGGTCTCGACTACCGGCAGCCGCTCGGCGGCGATCTCGAACTCCGTGGGCAGGCATGGGCGAGCTACATCGGCAAATCCCGGCTCGGCGTCGGGCCCGAACTCGGCGAACCGCAGGGCGACTATCTCGACACCGGCGTGACCTTGCGCGTCGGCCGGGAGGATCTCGGCCTCACGCTCGGGCTGTCCAACCTGACCGACGCCAAGGGCAACCGCTTCGCGCTGGGCACGCCGTTCGCGACCGGCCGCGAGCAGGTGACGCCGCTGCGGCCGCGCACGATCCGCATCGGGATCGACGCCTCGTTCTGATCTTTTTTCGCGCTGCGCCAAGGTTCGGGCGCAGCGGCTCCGTCTCGCAGGTCGGCAACGATCCGTGAGGGGACCCCATGCACCGCTACCTGCTGACCAGCACCGCGCTCCTGGCGCTCGCCGCGCCTGCGGCGGCCGAGGACATTACGACAGCGATCACCCAGCCGGTGAAGACCTCGACCGTGAAAGACGGCGCCGCGGACTCGATCACGATAACCTCGTCGGGTTCGGTCAAGCCGTCGAGCGGGACGGCGGTGACGATGGACAGCGACCACGCGGTGATAAATCAGGGCACCATCGGCGTTTCGAACGCCAACGGCGCGATCGGGATTCTCGCCACCGCGGGCACGACCGGCAAGATCGTCAATTCGGGGACGATCGCGATCGACGAGACCTACACGCCGACCGACGCCGACAACGACGGTGACCTCGACGGGCCCTTCGCGCAGGGTTCGAACCGGTTCGGAATCCGCACCGAGGGCGCGCATGCGGGTAACGTGGTCAACAGCGGGACGATCACCGTCGAGGGCAACGATTCCGCCGGCATCCGGCTCGGCGGGCCGCTGACGGGGAACCTGACCCACGACGGGACTACCAAGGTCGTCGGCGACCGCTCGATCGGGGTGCACGCTGAGGCGGTGACAGGCAACGTCAGGCTGGCCGGCGAAATCGGCGCCCAGGGCGAGGACGCGATCGGCGCGCGGTTCGCCGGGGACGTGACCGGCGCCATGGTCATCCAGGGCAAGATTTCCTCGACCGGATACCGGCACACCACCGCCCCTTCGAGCACCGACAAGCTCGATGCCGACGACCTGCTGCAGGGCGGGCCCGCGGTGCTGATCGAGGGCAGTGTCACCGGCGGCATCCACCTGGCGGTCGCGCCCAAGGACAACAACCCGGACGACAAGGACGAGGACGACGACGGGCTCGAGGATGCCAAGGAAGGCAACGCCGCGCTGATCTCGTACGGCTCGGCCCCGGCGCTGGCGATCGGGGCGACAGACCGAGACATCGTGATCGGCCCGGTCGGTGCATCGTCTGCGGCTCATGGCCTGATCGTCGACGGGGCGGTCAGCGGCCAGGGAGTCTATGACGGCGTCGATGCGACGGGCATCGCCATCGGCGGACGAGGCGGCGCGGTGACGATAACCAACGGCCTGTCCATCACAGGCGGTGTCGAGGCCAAGTCGAACGGGGCCAGCGCGACGGCGCTGCTGCTGGGAAGCGGCGCGGACGTGGCCCTGGTGCGCAACAGCGGCTCGATCGTCGCCTCGGGCGGCAAGACGAGCGGCGCGCAGACCACCGCGATCCTGATCGACAAAGGCGCCACCGTGCCCACCGTTCGCAACAGCGGCTCGATCAAGGCGACCGCGGCCGGAAACGGCGGCTCCGCGACCGCCATCCTCGACCGCAGCGGCACCCTGACGCTGATCGAGAACAGCGGCACGATCTCCGCCGGCGGTGCGGCGGACCAGCGTAACGTGGCGATCGACCTGCGCGCCAACGGTGGGGGCGCGACGGTCAAACAGACCTCGGGCAGCATCGAAGGCCGGATCCTGTTCGGCGGCGGAAGCGACCTGCTCGAGGTGTCGGCCGGCAAGGTGACGGGCGACGTGTCGTTCGGGGCGGGAGACAACAGCTACACCCTTTCGGGCGGCGCCATGCATACCGGCAACGCGACCTTCGGCGCGGGGACCGACGCCCTCAGTCTCGCCGGGTCGGCGCGGTTCCTGGGCGATGTCGACTTCGGCGGCGGAGCGGGGACGCTGGCGCTGGCGGGCACGTCGATGCTGTCCGGCAGCCTGCTCAATTCCGCCGATGTCGCGGCCGATGTCAGCGGCGGGATCCTCCATGCGACCAATCACGCCTCGCTTGCCTCGCTGACCGTCGGGGCCAGCGGCGGTCTCGGCGCGACGCTCGATCGGACGTCCGGCGAAGGCACGTTCTACGCGATCGCCGGTGAGGCCAGCTTCGCCGACGGCGCCACGCTGTGGCTCGCGCTCGACGACATCGACGGCGCCGAGGGGCGTCACACGATCCTCGAGGCGGACTCGGTCTCGGGCGCGTCGACGCTGGAGACCGACACCTCGCTGATGCCGTTCCTGTTCAAGGCGGCGCTGGCGACCAATGCGCCGGCGGACACGGTCGCGGTCGACGTCAGCCGCAAGACCGCCGAGGAGCTCGAACTCAACCGCTCGCAGGCCGCGGCCTACGACGCGATCTTCGCCGTGCTCACCAGGGACGAGGAAGTCGAAGAGCTGTTTCTCCGGCTCGCCAACGGCGAGCAGGTGCGCGGCGCGCTTCGGCAGATGCTGCCGGACCATGCCGGCGGCGCCTTCGAGGGCATCAGTCTCGGCAGCCGCACCTTTGCGCGCCAGATCGCCGACCCGCAGAGCCCGGTCTACACCTTCGGCGGCCTCGACCTGCTGTTCAGCGCGGCGGGCTGGTCGAGCAGCAAGGACGAGGGGGAGACGGCGGCCTACGATCTCGGCGGCTTCGGCTTCTCGGTGGCGGGCGAGGTCGATACCGGGGTCGGCGCCTTCGGCATTTCAGGCGCGGTGTTCTGGAACGACTACGACGACGGCACGCAGTTCACCAACGTCGAATCGGACACTTACGAGCTGGCGGGTTACTGGCGCGGTCACTGGGGCGGGCTCGACCTGTTCGCGCGCGGATCGCTCGGCCGGGTCGATTTCGCCGGCGAGCGCACTTTCCTGGGGATCGACGACGACGACCAGGCCGTGACCAAGGAGGTCAACGGCAAGTGGAAGGGCACGCTGATGACGCTGAGCGGCGGCGCGGCCTACGAGCTGCGCAGCGGCAACGCCTTCGTCCGCCCGACGGTGAGCCTCGACTACGTCAAGCTCGACGAGGACGGCTACAGCGAAAGCGGCGGCGGCGATGCGCTCGACCTCATCGTCGATGAGCGGAAGAGCGACGAGCTCGCCGCCAATGCCGGCGTCGCCGTCGGGTTCGATTTCCTCGGGCGCTCGGGGGGCACGCTGCTGCGGCCGGGCCCGCTCAACCGCTGGTTCCGGATGCAGGCGGAGGGCGGCTGGCGCGAGGTGATCGGCGGTTCGATCGGGGCCACCACCGCGCGCTTCGATGGCGGCACGGCGTTCACCCTCGATCCCGAGCAGCCCGAAGGCGGCTGGTATGCGCAGCTGCGCGCGGCGGGCGGCGGCTCGATCTTCGAGCTGGGCGGCGAGATCGGCGCCGAGCGCCGCAATGGCAACACCGCGCTGTCGATGCGGGGGACCGTGCGGGTCGGCTTCTAGCGCTTCAGCCGTTCAGGCCGGCACCGCCTGGCGGTGTTCGAGCAGCACGGTTGCCGCCGCCGTGTTCGAGATCGGCACGTGGTAGTTGGTGGCGAGTTCGCGCACGGCTCCACCGAGCGCGCCGCGGGCAGCGATCCAGTTGAGGATCTCGACCCCCTGGCTGCCGGCCAGCTCGACGATGGCGAGCGTGTCGTGCTGGAGCAGCGCCTCGGGATCCTGCGCGAGATTGCGCAGGCAGAAGCGGTCGTAGTCGACGTTGATGTGGCCGGCGCGGGTGCCGTCGAGCTGGTGCGACAGCCCGCCGGTTCCGAGCACGACGATCCTCTCGTCGCCGGTCCAGCTCTCGAGCGCGCGGCCGACCGAGCGGCCGAGGGCGAAACAGCGCCTCGCGCTCGGCAACGGGTGCTGCACGGTGTTGATCGAGATCGGCACGACCCTGACCGGCCAGGCGTCCGCGTCGGGCCAGCACAGCTCGAACGGGACCGCGAGACCGTGGTCGACCCGCATCGACTGGCAGGTGACCGGATCGAACTCGTCGCGCACGACCTGCTCGATGATGTGCCACGACAGCTCGGGCGCGCCGCGGAACGGCTTGAAGCCCGACAGGCCCCAGCCTTCGTCCTCGTGGCGGTACTCGGACGCCGCGCCGATGGCGAAAGTCGGCATCTTGTCGAGGAAGAAGTTGAGCCCGTGGTCGTTGTAGAACACCACCGCGACGTTGGGCTTCTCGCGGACGAGGAATTCGTGGACCGGGGCGAAGCCGTCGAAAAACGGCTTCCAGTACGGGTCCCGCTGCAGACCCCTGGCGATCGCGTGGCCGATCCCGGGGACGTGGCTGGTGAAGATGCCGCCGACGATCGTGCTCATGCCGCGATCCTCCGCTCTGTGACGCCGTGCGCGAGCAGCGCGGCCTTGAAATCCTCGACCGGGAGCCCGGTCTGCAGCGAGCCGAGGTCCTGCACATCGAGGCCGAAGATGCCGGCGAGCTTGGCGAGGTAGTAGACGTTGCCGCCGGCGGCGATCATGCCGAGCACGTCACGCCGGCGCACCGCCTCGCGCTGGGCCTCGGTCAGGCCGAAACGCTCCATGTAGGCTTCCTCGTCGGCGCGAAACGCCTCGCGGTTGGCGGCCTCGTTGAACGAGTAGCACATCGCGTTGAGCGGGTAGCCGAGCTGCGCGGCCGCGCCGTCGAAGACCGGCGTGCCGGGAATCGAGCGGCGGGTGCCTGGCGCATGTGCGGCGGAGCAATTCATCGAGACTTCTCCCATGATCCTCGCCTCGATGCGGCATCCGGGAGAGGGGCGCCTTGACGCCCGTCAATCGCAGGTCCCGGCGAGCGAGCGCTTGCGCTGCCCGTGGCAACCTTTGGTGCAACACGGCTTGTCCGCCGGTTTCGCCGGATCGTCGCGCAGCGGGATCGCCAGGGTTCCGCCAGCGCAGAGCGCGACCTCGATGGTTTCGGCGCGTGCTTCGGCCGGGCCGCAAAGCGCCGGCAACAGCGCCACGCCCGCGAAGACAACCAGCGCGCGCATCACTCCTCGTCGTCGTCGTCGTCGATGAGGATGCGGGCGGCGTCGCCGTCGGGATCGTCGAACTGGCCGTTGCGCAACGCCCAGAAGAACGCCGCAAGGCCGCCGAGGCCGAGCAGCAGCGCCACCGGCAGAAGCAGGCCGAGCACCTTCATCGCGCGGCCCGGGTGAGGCGCAGCGAGTTGCCGACGACGACCAGCGAGCTTAGCGACATCGCCAGCGCGGCGATCATCGGATTGACGTAGCCGGCGATCGCCAGCGGCACCGCCAGCACGTTGTACCCAATCGCCAGCGCGAAGTTCTGCCGGACGACGCGCATCGTCGCCCGCGCCGCGCGCACGGCGCGGGGCAAGGCGAGCAGCGAATCCTGCACGAACACGAGGTCGGCCGCCTGCAGCCCGACCTCGCTGGCCGAGCCGGGGGCGATCGAGGCGTCCGCCTTAGCCAGCGCCGGCCCGTCGTTGAGCCCGTCGCCGACCATCAGCACGTGCCTTCCGGCAGCTTGGAGGCGCGCGATCAGGTCCTGCTTGTCCTGCGGACGCGCATCGGCCTGGGCGAGGAGGCCGGTGGCCCGGGCGACTTCGGCGACCGCGCGCGCGTGGTCGCCCGAGACGATCGACAGGTCGACCCCGAGCTCGCCGAGCTGGGCGAGCGCGGCGTGGCAGTCGGGGCGCAGACGGTCGGCGAACGGGATCTGCCAGACCGCGCCGCCATCCATCGACAGCCGGACTGCGGTGCCCTGCGCGCCTTCAGGCCGGCGCAAGGCCACCTCGCGTCCGCTCCAGCGAGCGAAGACTCCTTCGCCGGGCCGCTCCGCGACGTCCTCGATCGGGGTGGCCGCGTGTCCCCGGGCGGCGAGCGCCGCGGCCAGCGCGCGCGACAGCGGATGGCGGCTGTGCGAGGCGAGCGCCAGCGCGACCGACGCAGCCTCACGCGGCAGGTTGTACAGCACCTGCGGATCGGGGACAGGCCGCCCGAGAGTCAGCGTGCCGGTCTTGTCGAGCAGCGCGCGGTCGACCCTGGCGAGTCGCTCGAAGGCGGAGCCGTCCTTGACCATGATCCCTGCGCGCATCAGCGCGCCGCTGGCGACGACCTGGGCCACCGGCACGGCGAGGCCCAGAGCGCAGGGGCAGGTGATGATGAGCACCGAGATCGCGATCACCAGCGACTGGTGCCAGCCCGCGCCGGCGACCATCCACCCGGCGAAAGTCAGCGCCGCCAGCGTATGGACCGCAGGCGCGTAGAGCCGCGCCGCGCGGTCGGCGAGGCGGACGTACTTCGAGCGGTCCTGCGCGGCCGCTTCCATCAGTCGGGCGATCTCGGCGAGCTTGGTGTCGGCGCCCGTGGCGGCTACGCGCACGTCGACCGGCGCGTCGAGGTTGAGCGTGCCGGCGAGCACTTCGTCGCCGGCCGAGCCCGCGACTGGCGCGCTCTCGCCGGTCAGCAGCGACTGGTCGAAGCGGCTGTGGCCCGAGAGGATCTCGCCGTCGGCGGCGAGGCGCTCGCCGGCGGCGACGCGGATGACCGTGCCCGGCGCGAGCGCCTCGGCGGGCTTCCATGCGAGCGATCCGTCGGAAGCGACGACCATCGCTCCCTGGGCGGCGTGGCCGAGCAGCGCGTCGACCCCGCTGCGCGCGCGGTCCCGCATCATCGCGTCGAGCGTGCGGCCGGCCAGCAGGAACGTCAGCAGCATCAGCGCGCCGTCGAACCACGCGTCGTGGCCGCCGGTCACGACCTCGTAGAGGCTTAGCGCGGTGGCGATGACGACGCCGATCGAGATCGGCACGTCCATGTTGGTGCGGCGCTTGCGCAGGGCACCCCAGGCCGAGCGGAAGAACGGCATGCCCGCGTAGGCGATCGCCGGAACGCCGATCAGCGCCGAAACCCAGTGGAACAGCGCGCGCGTGCTGCCTTCGGCGCCCGACCAGACGCTGACCGACAGCAGCATCACGTTCATCGCCGCGAATCCCGCCACCGCGAGCGGGGCGAGCAGCGGCCGCGCCTGCGACGGCGATGCGGCGAGGGCGCCCTTGCGCGGCTCGGCCTCGAACCCGATCCGCTCGAGCTCGCCGACGAGGTCCCGCGCCTTGAGCGAGCGGAGGTGCTCGATGGTGACTTGCCGGGCCGAGAGGTTGACGCGGCTCGAGACGATCCCCGGCCGCCCGGCGAGCCCGCGCTCGATGCGCGAGATGCAGCCGGCACAGTGCATCCCGGGTACCGCGAGCACGGTCGTCTCGGTGGGTTCCTCCCGGAGCGACACTGCGGTCACGGGAGCGGCCCTTCGTGGCGCCAGACCTGTCCCTCGGCGGCGACCTGCAGCCGCAGGATCCAGCGTTCTTCGGGCAGGCTCTCCGTCGAGCGGAAGCGACCCGCACCGAGCGGTTCGAAGACGAGCGGCCGGTCGGCCTGCCTGCCGAGCGGGTGCCGCGCGGTTCCGGTCAGGCGGACATCGCCTTGGGGACCGGTCACCGCGACCTCCACCCGGCCGTCGGGCAGCCGATCGGCTTCGGCGTCCCAGCCGAGGGCCTGCTGCGCTTCGGCCTGGTCGAGCCAGCGGTTGAACTGCTGGCTGGCGACGTAGGAGTTCTCGACCACGACCCCGCCGAAGGTCGAGGTCGCGTAGCTGGCCATGGTGAAGTTCACCGCGATGACGATGCCGAAGAAGGCGGCGAGGACGGCGAACATGTGCCGCCCGGTGAAAGGCCTCTCGCTCATTGGGGGTCTCCGGGCGCCGAGAAGCGGGTCTCGCCGATGTCCGTCTCGCACTGCTCGTCGAGCGAAGTGACACGGAAGGCGAAGTCCTGCGCCGGGGTTGCGGGCGGGGCGACGATGTAGAGCCGCAGCGGCGCGGTCGAATCGGCGGGGACGGTAAAGGTCAGCGCGCGCGCGGCGTTGTCTCGGCTCATCTGGTCGGACCACATCGTCGCCCCGTCGAGACCCTCGATCGTAACCCGCATTGGCCGCGGGCGGCTCTGCATGTTGCGTAGCTTGACGGTGTAGGCGTTGCGCACGCTGCCGTCGCTCATCAGCATGAACGGCGGGTTGCGGTCGGGCGCCACCGAGATGTCGGTGTGGCTGCGCGCGCCGAGCGCGAACAGCATCGCGAGGCCAATGCCGCCCCAGACCGAGAAGTAAGCGATCGTGCGCGGGCGCAGCAATGCCTTCCACGCCGGGCGCGCAGGCTCGCCGGACGCCTCGCGCCTGGCGTCTTCCAGCGTGACGTAGTCGATCAGCCCGCGCGGACGGCCGACCTCGGCCATGACCCGGTCGCAGGCGTCGATGCACAGCGCGCAGGTGATGCAACCGATCTGCGGCCCTTCGCGGATGTCGATCCCGGTGGGGCAGACCGCGACGCACTGCAGGCAGTCGATGCAGTCGCCGAACTTGCCGGGCTCCTTCTGCGCCTTCTTGACGCTGCCGCGCGGTTCGCCGCGCCAGTCCTTGTAGGTGACCGTTAGCGACTTCTCGTCCATCATCGCCGACTGGATGCGCGGCCACGGGCACATGTAGATGCACACCTGCTCGCGCATGAACCCGCCGAGGGTGAAAGTGGTCAGCGTCAGGATCGCGACCGTGGCATAGGCGATCGGCGCGGCCTGACCGGTCCAGAAGTCGACCGTCAGCGTCGGCGCGTCGGCGAAGTACATGATCCATGCTCCGCCGGTCCAGAAGCTGATCACGAGATAGATCGTCCATTTGACCGCGCGCCGCGCGACCTTGTTCAGCGTCCACGGCGCGGCGTCGAGCCGCATCCGCGCGTTGCGGTCGCCGTCGACGAAGCGGTCGATGTGTTGGAACAGGTCGGTCCACACGGTCTGCGGGCAGGCGTAGCCGCACCACGCGCGGCCGACCGCGCTGGTGACGAGGAACAGGCCGATGCCGGCCATGATCAGCAGGCCGGCGACGAAGTAGAATTCGTGCGGCCAGATCTCGATGCCGAACATGTAGAAGCGGCGATTGGCGAGGTCGATCAGCACCGCCTGGTCGGGCGCGTAGGGGCCGCGGTCCCAGCGGATCCAGGGCGTGCCGTAGTAGATCGCCAGGGTGACGACCATGACCGTCCACTTGAAGCGGCGGAAGGGGCCGTCGATCCGCCGGTTGTGGACGGTCTTGCGCTTCTCGAACAGGCGGGGGCGCGGCGGCTCCGGCGGCCGCGCCTCCGCGTTGAGGTTCGCTA